>NZ_JAGTUL010000008.1:0-171391 GCF_018224605.1 Shewanella sp. M16
GTGGGCTCGGAGATGTGTATAAGAGACAGATTTAAATCATTTTATTTAAAATGGTGTGAGTGAATTAAAAGAGGGGTAGGCAATTTTTACCTAAGCTTCGGTAAGAGTTTCAGCCTAATACGTTGAATCAAAGACTGTGAGCTGATGTCGTTCATAAGTAAAGACAAATAAAAGCCGACACTGTTAATTCGTGAATCAATTCATTAATTAATCAGTGTCGGCTTGTTCTCTATGGGCTTTTTAACGCCAAGCAATTACTGTGGTTAAAAACGCGCGACACTCAATGATTGCAGCCATTAAAACCTCCTTGTTCTATGTGCCGCCATGCGAGTGTGCTGAATGCGAGCGAGTGCAGCCGTGCACATCGGATGGAGTCATTACCTGCCAATATGTTGAAATTAATCAGCAAGCTATCTCCGTCAATCAAGATGTACTTTGATGTACTTTGGTAAGTTTTTTAGGCTTGCCGCATCAAGCTGGTCACATCCGCTAGCATCTACCTCTACTAAGCTTGGCAGTTTTGCCAGAGGCGTGAGATCGGTCACTTGAGTGTGAGATATATTAAGTTCTCTTAGCCCAGTCAATTTTTTCAATGGGGTTAGGTCTAAAACAGCAGTGATGGCAATATTTAATATATCTAATTTAGGCATGTTAGCCAACGGGGTTAAGTCCGAGACCTGAGTTCTATTTAGAGAGAGTACTGTTAGCTGAGTTAATTTTCTAAGCGGCGTCAAGTCTGCAATATCAGTCTTGTTGCATACAAGAAAGGTAATATTAGTCAAGTTAGCTATGGGGGATAAATCTGTCACTTTAGTGCCATGGAGCATTAGAGACTTTAGTTGTTGCAGTCCCGCCAATGGCGTTAGCGTGGAGACTTGGGTGTTGAGCATATATAAATATGTTAGTTTTGTTAGCCCTGCTAGCGGCGATAAATCAGTTACTGCAGTGTTTGAGAGAGAAAGGAATTCGAGTTCGGTAAGCTGGGCTAACGGAGCTAAGTTTGAGACTTGAGTGTTATCGAATATAAGTACTTCCAGCTGTTTGCAATCTTTCAATGGCAGCAAGGTGTTCACTTGGGTATGGTGTATATTTAATTCTCTTAAATTGGACCAAAGTTTGAGCGGCCGTAGATCGGCCGATTGTACGCCACCTAAATTAAGACTCACTGCATTCTCTTGGCCATAATCTTTGAAAGCCGCCGCTATCGCTTTGCGGCTCAAACTCTCTTCGTTGTCATAATCGCGGCAAAGCTCGGGCCACAGGCTATAGATGGATGCCGAACCTTTATTACCTTGGCGGAAATTATAACGCCACAGCTCAGTGACTTGCTGTTGACGGTAGTTGGGGGAGAGCTTAACCGCAGGGTTGAGGATGATTTTGCTCAGCAGATGCAGTGCATGATCCACCTTATCTCCGAACACGTCATTTCTGTCGGAGAATTTTTCAGCAAGCTGCTCAACAGTACCAAACAGCTTGTCGATAAATTGGCTGTGTTGCTGACGGCTATTGCCGTTTTGGGAATAGTCTTCAAATACCAGTTGCCAGCATTCGAACCAGCTTTGGCTATTGCAACTTAAGGTCAGGGAGTCGACCAATTTCTGATTACCACTCAACTGTGACCATTGCCCACTAATAAAGTGGGCGGCAAAGTATTCTTGAAAAGACAAGTGACTGAAGGCAAATACTGCCTCGTGCCCTTGCTCGGCATCCTGTCCCCTGTCGATCAAAAAGCCAGTACGGCGCTTGATATAATCGATTAAGTTTTTGGCGGTTTTTTGGCATTTGTCTTTATCTTCATAGACTTCTTCTAGCTCTTTAGCGAAGAATCTTGTCAGTTCACTCTCTGTAAGGCTGGTGACGCGGCTAATATCATTATCAAAATAGAGGTTTTCAATTTGAACATTGTTGTCGCCAGTGTTACCTAATAATTCACTCAGCTTGCCTAACTGCATCGCATAGGCCAGTTTCGCCAGCCAGTTGCGTATGTCGGTATAGTCGAAATCTTCGCTGTCGATAAAGTTATTTTTTATGCCTCTGGCCCTGTCCATGCTAACCAAATAGGTCTCGATGATTTTCTGGTAGAGTTCTGCCCGACCATTGGGCAGGCGACCACGGCGTTGTTGAATAAAGCAGATCATATTCAGCAGTACAGGAGTGCGCGATAAGTTATTGAGCGCATCGTTACCGTCAAAAGCGGCCTGTAGATCGTCGATAAACTGCGCTTGTGCATCGCTAGTGTTTACATAGATTTTGCACCATTTTTGGCTAAACTGCAGTCGCTGCTCATTATTGAGTGGCTGGATATAATAGAGCCCAAAGTCATGTAGTTGGGATGCATCAGTCTTACGCTTAAGTCTGTTTGGATTGGCTAGCTTAGCGTTAAGTCCATCTTTAACCTGAATATCAAATTCATCCGCCTCATTCAATGCGTGTAAATCTAGTGGCTGATTTTTATCAATATTGGCAAAGGGCCAAAGTAAGGATGCATCGAAACCAACAACCCGCGCGGTCATAATGCATCGGCATGATGGATATTGGCTAAATAGAGTTGCTAGAGTTTGCCCCAGATTCAGCATTTCCTGCTTACCGATTTCATCCAATCCGTCGACCAACAGTAAGACCTGACCATTGGCCATGGCCTCAGTGAGCTTATCTAGATCCAACAGTTCACCAAGGGAGCCTAAATAGCCCCTTATATTGGTGAGAAATTGCTCCGTATTATTGGGCACAGTGAGAAAGGCACGAAAATCCCTCACCCTTAAAAGAATTGGCAGTAAGGGCCCCATGGCCTGTTGCACATAGTTACTTCTATGGTGGGCTAGGCTTATTGCCAGCCAATGCAAAAAAGTCGTTTTGCCTATCCCTGGATCACCTAATATAAATTGGCGCGGTTTTGCAGCTAACAGCTTGGCTAGGCTGATGTTGTCTTTGGCCTGCAGCATTTGCTGCGCAGTATCGAAGTTTTCGGCGCTGGTGGCACTTGTGCCAAAGCTTGGCAGCACGAAGAGATCGTCGATAAAGGCACTGTCTTGATCTATATCGGCATCATCATCCAATAAAGCTAGGCCTTGATTATTCAGGCAACCATAATAGTCTGCTAATTGGCGGCAATAACGGTCAAATCCTTCACGGTAAAGGTCAATAAATTTGCTTTTATCCGAGGGCTCAAATTCAGGGAAATACTTCATATTATTAGGCCTCTATACGTGCTGGGGCATTATAGGATTGGATAAGTTTATGCAGGTAATCTCCCCAAGCGGGTAATTGACCACTTGCTTCTATGTCCGTTAGCAACTTGGCGAAGCGAAATTCGGTGATTTTATTGGGGTGAACAAATGCACCTTGTGCTTCACCATTTAAGGCTGTGAGATGCTTCAAAGCAGTTATGTCAGATTTACCTGATTTGGCAAATTTATAGAGATCATTAATTGAATCTGGGCAAACGCTTAGCATCTCGTATACCTCCCTGTAGCTTACATAAGTGTTAGCAAGGAAAAGCAGGGACTGGGCATGGAGCTGGTTTTGTTCTTCATTTGTGGTTTTAGTGATAAATGCTGCGAGTCGGTTACAGATCATTTTAAGGCGCCGAGGGTTGGCTGGCAGGTAGTTTTGTTGTTCGAGCTCTGCTTTAATTGCCGCAATAATGTCGCTGTATTTGTCGTGTTCATGTCTAAATATTTTGTTTAGATTGTTCGCTACAAAGTCTGCGATATTCTGTTGACTGGCAATGGGCAACCTGTGGGCGTCTTGACACAGTTTCTCTAGGTATTCTGTTGCATCGTGATTAGATATATCCTGCTTATTTGCTGTGTTTCTGAGTTGTGCATGTTCGAGTTGAAAGCTGGCTTCCAACTGAGCTGGGTCGATAGCAATAACGAAAATGCAGTTTTCTAAGTTGAGATGAACCTTAATTCCCTCTAGCAGTTTTTTGGCTGTTGTCGCATCGCAGCGATCAAGATCATCGATAAAAATAATACATTTTCTATCAGCCTCACCTATCTCAACTTTGTTTGTCAGTAAGTGGTCTATTGCCGTACTGAGGGCATTATTGATCTGATCGGTTGAGAGTTGGCTCAGCAGATTATCTTTCTCGTATTTATCCCCGATAGATTGGATCTTATCTAGGCCTGAAATCGCCCCAGCACTAAGAGTCTTGATCACTCCATCAAACACGCTAAGACCCGCGACCATGCTGACGTTTGCAATTTTTCCAACCTTGTCAAATAGTTGCCTTTTTTGGCTAAAGGACTGACGCATAGTATGCATAAGGGCGATAATGGGTTGGGGCTCATGTTGATAGCGCCATGCTTCGAACCATACGCCATGGTAATGCGGGGTAGCATCGTTAGAGGTAGGAACCGCTTCACCCTTTATCGAAGGTGGGTTCTCACCGAATAACTGTGCGTATAACTGCGCTAAAACGCTGGTCTTGCCGCTGCCCCAATAACCTGTAATAGCGATGGTTTTAGGTGCCTGACTCTGACGTATCTCTTCAGCGATACCTTCTACAAAAGTAGTGTAAAGGCCGAAGTCGTCGGTTAAGACGGGCAAGTCGTTTAAGCTTTGATGAGCCATGCGGTATCCATATCCTAGCAGTACATACAATTCGATTAACGAATCGGTATCTTACGGTGTTTTCCCTTTAGATTCTATTGGCTTGTTAGTCAGACTTGACCGTATGCGGATGGTCACAGTTAATGCCATAAGTTGCAGCTGAGCGCTATCGCGGCAGTGGCCATCGGAAAAAGGGACTTTTCCGTTGAGCCCCCAGGGATGGGTTCACGGCGTGCCACTAGAGCGATAGTGTTTAGCGGTATTGGCACAAACAGAGTCTATAACTCAAGGGATTAGATTGGCAATAACGTAGGCGCTTCGATTTAACGAGGTAGAGAAGAAAACAGCATCAAGCAGGGAGTTGAGTCCCTACTTGATGTATCTATTGTCCCGTAGGGGTTAAAAACGATTTAATGGTTTCCAGCGTTGCAGGTTAACTGGAATGGTCGCGCCTTGGGATAACAGCAAGTTAATGCGGGATTGATAGGCCGCGCCCACCATTAAATGTTTGGCTAAATCCACCGCATTACGGGCCTTATAGTCATCTAAATAACTGCCTTTCGCCCAAGCGTTAAATGCGCCGAGCGCTGGGCCTGCCCAAATTTGGTAATCCATTTCGCGGCCGATTTCACCTGTGTTCGACCAGCGGCTAGACAGACCCAAATACCAGCGGAAAATCAGCGCCATCTTACGTTTGGGGTTATCCAGTGCGCGCTCGATTTGCTTAGGATCGCGCTCGTTAAAGTGGGCGACTGTGCCAGCCCAAATATCATCGAGTGATGAGCGGAACACTTGCTCTTCGAGCTTTTTACGCTCGTCCGCAGGGATGGCATCAATCGAATCGTAACGGGTGTAGATCTCATAAAGCTTATTGGCGCGCATCGGGAACAAAGTGCCGCGCTTAACCACTTGTAATTTCACGCCCATTTCGAACATATCGGCGGCAGGCGCCATAGTCACATCGGCCATTTCTGTGGTGGCGAGTAACTTACGTGTGTGTTCGCTCGCGCCCGCCTCCACACACGCTTGGTTGATAGAACCTGTGACGATAAACGCCGCGCCCATGTTGAAGGTGGCTAATGCTGCATCGGGTGTACCGACGCCGCCGCCAGCACCCACGCGGATAGGCGTTTTGTATTGATACTTAGCTTGGATTTCATCTTTAAGCGCCAAAATCGTCGGCAATAGCGTCACTAGCGGGCGATTGTCGGTATGACCACCAGAGTCAGCTTCGGCCGTGATGTCGTCCGCCATCGGCACAAGCAATGCCATCGCCATTTGGTCTTGGCTGATAAGACCATCACTCACTAATTGCTGGAGGATTTTGGCAGGCGCCGGCTCCATAAACTTAGTTGCGACTTCGGTGCGGCTGATTTTTGCGATGACTTTGTTGCCAATGACTATCTCGCCATGTTCGTCGCGGCTCAAACCTGCCGCGCGGTAATAGACGATTTGCGGCGTTAAGCCTAAAAATGCCGAGGCTTCGACCGTGCGCACTTTATGTTTTAAGAATAACTCAACACTGCCGCGCTCTAATGCGGGCTCACTTGGGCTGTGAATTAAGTTAAAAGCGTAGGGACCATTAGGCAGCGCCGCCTGAATGCGGGTAATGGCCGCTTCAACGCGGGATGGAATTAACCCCGCCGCGCCAAACGAACACAAAATGCCCGCTTGACCTAGCGCGATAACCAGTTCTTCTGAGGCAATACCGTTGGCCATAGCGCCAGCGTAGTAAGCGTATTTAACCCCGTGTACGCGGCGAAAATTACTGTCGCCTAAACTTTGGGTGCCAAGGGCTGGGGCAAAGGCGCTGACGGGGTGTGAGCCTAGTGGCGCTTGGCTGTCGCTTGTGGTTACTTCGGCAGTTTGCGCTATGCCTAAGCCTTTTTCGCTGTGATTGACTAAGTAACAGGCTTGGCTTAAATCTTTGAGTTTTTTGCCTAATGAGTCGATATCAAAGCTCAGCGCGGCATCGTTGACTTGCCACGGCCAAGGGCTGAGTTTTTCGTTATTGCTATTGAATTGATCTAGAGTATGGCTAGTCATCTTGGGTCTCGTTTTTATTGCTGCTGCGTTGCTATTACCTGGGTAAAAAGTTCGGGTGTAAAAGCCAACGCAGCTGCAGGATTATTTTTAAGTTATTCAATAAACAGAATTTAGCGTATTAAGCTTCTTCAATACAGATGGCGATATCTTTAACTTCATAAATCCGCAGGCCATCTTTACTCAAGTTGGCATCGCCCATAATGATGCGTTTGCCATTGTCGTCTGTCACGCTGGTAATGTGCACATCCAGCGACATCTGCTTGTTTAATGGGTTAATTTGGCCGCGATACTTCCATTTGATATCCGATAAAATCTGCCCGAATTTTGGACTCTTAAAGCCAGCGCCAAGGTCTTGGTCAATCGCATAGGTTTGCATCAGCTCGATAATGGCTTCAACCCCTAAGGAGCCTGGCATCACAGGATCTTGATGGAAATGGAATTGGAAGAACCAATCACTCGGGTCAATGGTGCGCTCGGCGTATAAATAGCCAAGGCCCGCTTTACCGCCGGCTTTTACGATTTCAGCCTTGTCGATAAAGTTAAGTTGACCGCCCGCTAAACGGTAATGTGGCTTACCTTGTGGCGCATTAAAGCTGCGATGTTGTTTATCTAACAGATTGATTTGGCTATCGGCTGCTATGCCATTTTGCACATGCCAAGGCTGAGTGATCTTGCCGTTGTCTATGCCTAACTGGTTTTTCAGCGCATCGCCCTTGAAGTAACCAAATACTGCTTTACCTTGGTAGAAAGGCTCGCCATCGCAGCTTAATTCAAAACTGAAATTTTGGATGATGTTACTGCCGGCAATCACAGTCGATAACAAACGTGAGTCGTTCACTATGGTTTTGCCACGTAAATCCACATGGCGCAGCAACTTACCGCTACCGTCTAAGTTACGGAAAAACAGCTCTTGGCCGGGGAAGCCCAAGGTGGTGCCCATATAACCTGAGATAAAGCCGTTTGGCTGCAGTGATATTTCCATCAGCACAGAATAGGGCATCACAGCGTGATGGCTGTTTTTATCGTAATACCAAGCGTTTGCGGGCACTTCGTATTCGGCGATACATGAAGAGGGCTTTTTCAGCTCGCCGCGTTTGCCGTCAATCGCAATGACGCGAGTCGTGAGCTGCAAATCACCGCAAGGCGTGCGCGGTGGAATAAGGCCGCGATAGATGCTGAAATCGGGGCCGAAGCAGTTTTCGATACCGCCAGTGGCAAATTCGAACATGTGGTACGGCGTGAACGGCAGGGTATCGGGCACGCGGTTAGCATACTTTGAACCCGCAGGCGCAATCGGTGCAGGCACATGTTGCAGAGGCACTACGCCTTTGTTGGTTGGCGCAGTTAAATCGGGCAGCAGCGCCATCAGCGGCGCGGCTAATGATACGGGTGTTGTTGAAACCTGCGGCGCAGCCGAAGCAGTATTTTTAGCTACATTTTTAGTTGTATTGTTAGCTGTGCTGGCATGATTATCCGCGAGGTAGCGGGTGCATTCGGCTTCTTCTTTGATCATCACCCCAAGGTTTTGGAAATCCACCACCACTTTGCCATTGAGCAGAATATCGATATTCGCCTTAGCATACGGGCGCGGGCTCATACCGATTTCGGTAATTTCCATGCGATAGGTGAGCAGGCCAGATTGCGGCAAGACTTGACCACGACAGCGCACTTTTTGTGACGCGTTTTCTAGCGGTTGGAAACGACCGTCTTTTACACCGAGGTGCATACCAATATGCAGCATAAAGAATTGCAGTAATTGACCACAGCCTTCGGCCATTAACGACCCCGCCATCACTTGGTCGCCCTTGAAATGACACGGGAAATACCAATGATCAGCTTCGAGCTGCTTATGGCCTTGAACTGAGCCTAAGCCCCACGCGCCGCCATGCACCTCAAGATTGCTGACTTGTTCAATCATCAGGAATTTTTCGGATGCAAAACATAAAGAGGGCTGCAAACCATATTGGGCTTGATGCGCCGCATGGGCGCCGCCAAAACAGCCACCGATATCGGCGCCGAGCAGTTTATGGATTTGGCTGTAATTAAATTGGCTTTGCGCGCAGTTAAGTAACGGATTAAAGCGCGGCTTATTGGGATTATTGAGCGCAAGGTTGCGCGCTTTGATTTCGGCTTCGGTGTGAATAACGCCTTTGCCGTCGGCCAGTTCTTTGTCGGTGAAGAAACCGGCACAGCCGCCATCCATTTTCAGGATCAGCTTGTCGCCCACGAAACATTCGTAGGAGAAGAAGAACAACAAGGTATCACCATTGCGGGCAAAGTGATTGATGGAAATGTCGTAGCGAAGGGTGTCGCCACCGCGCGGTAAGTCGCCAAGGAAGGTCAGGGTGCAATCGAGCAGGCGATAAACGCGCTCGCCTTTATTTTCAAAGTCGATACCTAAGTAGCTGATCAGCATCAAGTCGCATTGACCCGATTCGACCGCCACGGCCCAAGGGATTTGGCCATCGACCAAATACGGTGCATCCACAGGAATATCGTATTCCGTGGTCATAGTGCAAGGCTGATATTGGTTCATCTGGGCGTTTAATTTCGTTACCCGAGATACCAGCAAATAGTCAGTGGTTGGCAGGCGTACACGGCGCGAATAGCTGTCGATAATGGCGTAATCTGGGCCAAATACTTTAGCAATATCACCTTCGGCGTACTCGACTAAATCTGCATAATCCCAAATGCAAGGCTTGCTTATCGGTGTTGGCGGCGTGTACTCAGGCACTTTTGCATGATTGGGAAAAAGCACCGGAGGTGGAAGAACCGCTGTCGCAGATGCCTGAACAATGGCTTGCTGTTGTACTGGCGCAGCTTGGCCATTGACGGCTAACTCGCTGGCAAGCTGGGCCTTCATCAAGGCATCGGCCAGTTTCAGGCCTTCAGCGCGAGTTTGCAAAAAGGCTAAATGGGCTTCACGGGCGAGTTGCTGATTGCTTAAAAATGCCGCGTCTTTTAGCTCTGCTTGAGTGGCGTTTTTATTGGTGCTTAGGGCATTCATTGGCATGCTGCTTAATGTCTCTTTTTGTTGAGCCGTGGTTGGGCTGCTTGTTGCAAAGCTATTCGTGTCTTTGCTCGCTATTTGGGCCAAATGTTTGCGTTGGCTGCGCGCTGGCAGTGCTGTCATGGCTTGGGCTTTTTGTTGTATAGCATCAAGGCCTGCGAGCGGGGTATCTAGGATATGCTGATAGATATCGCGGCCACCGAGCGTTACTTGTTTTATTAAGTGTTTTTGCTCAGAAAGCGTTAAATCTTGTTCAAGCCTTTGCTGCAAATTGTATGCTTGCGTGGTACTTTGGCTGAGCAGTAACTGCGAGCATTTACCTTGGCTAAACGTGGCAACGAGCGCGTGCTGCTGAGCTTGAGAAGAATGCTTGTTAAGTTGCGTTTGGTTTTTAAGCTGCACCTGATTTTTAAGCTGAAGCAGCGCGCTCAAAATACTCGCCATACCCGCAGCGGCAAAGTTGTGGCCTAGGGTATCAGCAGCTTGGCTGCGCTGGTTCACACTCGGCAACAGGGTATTGAGTACCAGCTCTGAATCGGCAAGTTGCTCAACCGCAATACTGGTTTCAATCAAGTTAATCTGGCTGCTATTCACCTTGGCTTGGGTTAGCAAGTCATCGCAAATACGCGCAGTGTTGCTATTACCTTGTATGTCACAAATCGCGCCAAATACTTGGCCGCTGATGTGACCATAACTGTCGCCATAGCTGCTATTGGCATTAGCATTGTCAGCGGCATTACTTGGCTGGGCTGCACTTGATTGCGCTGTTGTGAGCACTAACGCGCCAGCACCTTCACCGACTTTCCAGCCTGTGTCAGTGGCAGTAAATGCCACTGGCGATACGGCGTTTTTAAGGATCACTTGCTCTAAACTGCCACTTAAATCGACGGCGGCGATCACTACGGCATCTAAGGATTCTTGGGACAACAGATTTTCGGCCACATCGATACAGCGGGCGACCGATTGCTCGGCCGCCGAAATGGTAAAGGCAGGGCCGTTAAAGTCCCAAAGGGATGCGATACGTGACGCCATTATGTTGCCAATAAAACTGGTGTATTGGTTCAGTTTGGCGGCATCGAGCACACTGTCCATGGCGATCTTTTCAAGGGCGAGATACTCGGCTTGTGTGAGTGTTATCCCTTGTTTTTTAAGACTGTCTGCCAGTTGAGTGTGCAGATTTACGCGGCCACGGAACTGGTGTAATTCCAGTTCGGTTTCCATCGCTACTAATACAGCAACCTTGCCACCGGGTTTTAAGTTGGCATCACGGATCGCTTCATCGGCCACTTTGATCAGCAGCAGTTGCTGGGAGATCAGGCGATCATCCTCATTGGGCGGCACTTTAAAGCGCAGGAAGTCAAAATCGAACTGGTCGATATACGCGCCTTGCGGTACAGCAGGCAAACCAAAGTTAGCTAAGATCTCAGGGTGTTTATCTAAGCCTTTCCAGCGTTTAGCGGGCAGCGGGATAAAGGCATGTTGCCGAGCATGAATCGTGTTATCCAGTGCATTAATGGAGGTTAAAGGCCCAAAGTGCGATGCTAAGCCAATGATATTTAATGGCGTGTGCTGGTAACTTACTGCGGCTGCGGCTTGTTCATTCTTCTTGTTTGTATTGGCAACATAGGATTCCAGCAATAAATGCGCGTTACAGCCGCCAAAACCGAACACGGAAACACCCGCGTGGCGGCGGTCATTGCCGGCTTTATCTGGCCAAGCATGCAATTCTGTTGGCAGATTTTTAGCGCTAAATAAGCCCTTAGGCGAGGATATCGGCGCTGATAAGTTAATACTTGGCGGCAGTCGACCCGAGCGCATGGCAAAAATCATCTTCATGATCCCCGGCATGCCCGCGGCTGTGAGTAAATGGCCTAAGTTGGATTTTGCCGAACCGATCAGCGGTACCGCAGAGCCCGCGAGTTTGTCCTCAAAAAAGCGTTCCATCGAAGCGAGTTCGACCTTATCCCCAAGCGGCGTGCCTGTGGCATGGCATTCAATCACTTCGATATTGGCGGGCAGTGTGTTTGCGGCACTATAGGCGCGCTCGAAGGCTTGCACTTGGCCCTTACTGTTGGGGCTTAATACAAACTGGCCTTTACCGTCGTTCGACAAACCAATGCCGCTAACGACGGCATAGATGTTGTCGCCATCGCGCTCGGCATCTTCTAAGCGTTTTAATACCAAAACCCCAGCGCCTTCTCCAGCGAATAAGCCCTTGCTGTTGCTATCAAAGGGCGCCGAGATACCATGATCTGGATAGGCGTGGAAAATCGAGAATCCCATGTTGATAAAGAAGGGATCGGCGCCCGATACTGCGCCCGCAAGCATCATATCTGCCTTGCCTGTTGTTAGGTAATCGCAGGCGAGTTTGAGCGCATAAACCGAGCTGGCGCAGGCGGCGTCCAGACTCAACTGAGTGCCACCCAAACCGAGTGCATCGCTGACCAGTTTTGAGGCTGTGTGAGCAACCGCGCCATTGGCGACGTTTAATGCTTGGCTATTGGCATTGAGATCGTTAACTGAGTTGCCAAAATCAGCCAGCTGAAATGCGCTTTGGTTAAGTTTGTTTTGCAGCGCCTTTTCAACGGTTTGATGATACAGAGGCAAAAACAGTTCGTTGGAGCGGGCGGTGGGGAAGGACAAGGTTCCCATTACGATACCAGTGCGCGCCAGTACGGCATCGCTTGGGGCAATCCCTGCGTCTTGCAGGGCTTTACGACTGCAATCGAGTGCCCATAAAAAGCTTTCATCTAACCCGTCAAAGGCGGACTCAGGCAGTTGATAGCCCCTAGCATCAAACTTAAAGTGTTGAATGTAGCCGCCCTTATCACAGTAAAAACGGTCAGACTGACCCTGCACACCTTGGTAATCGGCGGGATTGGCATTGAGCTTTTCACGGTTAATTTGGGTGCGAGAGTCTTTTTTATCCAGCAGATTTTGCCAGAAGGTTTGGGGATTATCGGCGTCAGGATACTGAGTCGCAAGACCGACAATCGCAATTTTTGACGCACTTTTTGATGCGCGGTTTGACGCAATGGTAGGCACGTTAGTTTTATCAATCGTAGGGGAATGCTGAGAACTCACAGGGGTTCTCCTTTTGGTGATACAGCTGATGATAAAGGGGCTGCATTAGCACTTAATGGCTGAATAAGCGGCGCGAGCGAAAGCGGTACTCTGTGGCTTATCAGCTGAGCTAAACACTTGAGTAAGCTGGTAATCGCATCAGCACCCTTGGCATTGCAAGCAATGGCTGCTGTTGCCTCGTTCGCCGTGCTTTGGCCTGCATGGGCATGGCTGATTTTATCTATGAGTGTGCTGGTTTGCCTATCGGCGCCCACTTCGACAAACAGTCTTGCACCTTGCTCAGTGGCATTTTGAATGAGCGCACTAAAGTCGAGTGGCGAACAAAAGGTATCGGCAATCGCGCGGCCAATGCTTGTGCTATCAAGGGTGACTGGCGCAGTTTGCGCTGCACTGATAAAGCGGATCGGCGAGTCTTGCGCCGCCGCTTTTAGCGCCTCAGGTTTTAATGCCTCGGGATTTAGCGCCTCGGGTTTTAGCGCTTGAGTATAGAAATCTTGTACTTGCCCGTGGACTAACATGGCAGGCGCAGTATGCATTGCCGTGACGCGATTGGCAGCAATGCCGCGTTTGCCTAACTTGGCAAGTAGGGCTTTGCAGCTTGTTTCGCAGCCTGCAATGACGCAAGTATCACCTTGGGTGATGGCTAAATAAGCACGATGAAACTCTGGCAATAATGCCTTGATTTCATTGCTGTCGGCGCGCACCACAAAGCTGTTCCACACTATGGATTCATTATCCGCAAGCTGCCATGCTCGGCGCACTGCGGTTAGCTCGCCAGAAATGGCATGGTTGAAAATATCGCTATTTTCGGTGGCGTTGATCATAGCATGGGGTGTTTGCCACACATCTAGGCTGGCCCACATGGCTGCTTCGCCCATTGAGTAACCGAGCGCCATTTTTGGCTTAATATTAAAGACTTGGGTCAACAGCTTAGTGAATAGGTAGCTGGCGCCCACGCCACTAATCGCTTGCTGGCTTAAGCTCATGCTTGCTGCGGTTTTAATATTCTCGGCATAAATCTGCGGTGATTGCAGCATGGCGCTTAAATCGCCTTCACGCTCCAGTTGGTGATACAGCGCGGGGAAATACTCATGCAAGTTATTGAACATATTGGCGTAAACAGTGCCAACGCCGGGATATACAAAGGTCAGCCCCGCATCCCCTAGCGGCTTCGCGGTAAAACAGCTACCCGCTGGCGTCTTAAAGTGTTGACCATGATGACGCACTGCATCATTTTCAAGCGCCGTAAGCATAGCTTTGGCTTCAAGTTTGAGGTCATCAATCGATGCTGCCATCAAGACTAATGCCAGTGGTGCGTTGGCATCATAGCGTTCAAACCAAGGTTTGAGTTGCTCAGCGCGAAAGTCAGCGTGCAAGCCGGCGCCATTTTCCAGAGTGTTAACTAGTTGCAATACTTGCGCGATGAGTGAATCAATATTGTCAGCACTTATCGGCACAAACAGCCGGTTTTCATCAACAAGAGCTTTGGGCGCGATAACTTGTGTGCCTTGGGTCAGTACTAGGCTTTGGCAAATATCTTGGCCTGAATCCAGCAAGGTATCTGCTGGGTTTGATCTTGTTGCCGCTAGATTCTTTGCTACAAGATTTAGACATAAAACCCGCGCTTGATGTTGGTCGCTAAACCAATAGCCAGTTTGATGATTGGTGTCGTTTGTCTGTTTTATATCAGTAGTGCCTTTAAGCGGCGCTTGTGTTCGCGCAGCGAGGGCGGTTACGCCTTGGCGCAGCGCAACAAAGGCCTCGTTGAGAGTGTTGGCGACAGTCTGATGTTGAACGGTTTGAGCTGGATTACGCTTTGCCGCCGCTAATGCAGCATTAGCAACCGCCGCTGCATTAGCAACACCTGTTGTCTCATTACCAGCGGCAAAGCCAGCAATAAACGCGTGGGCGTGAAGACGCAGTTTGGCGGCGCGTAAACCATCAAGCAAATACAGGGACTGAGTCAAAGGCTGGGGCAGATTGCCATCATTGAATTTAAGTTCAACGAGCTTGCCTTGCTCAATGGCTGTTGTTGCTTGGCCTAACAAGGCAGTGAGCGACCTTTGCTCATGCACTGACGGTTTATGCCCTCTTGGTTCATGAGCTGTCGGCACATGTACTGTTGATTGGTTGGCATCGGCAGCGCAAATCTGAACTCTTTCACGTTCCGCAAACGTTTCTAATACTTGGGCTGAGTGAGAGTCAAGGTTGACGGCATCGCCAAGCAACACTGCAATACGCAGTGGCTTGGCAAGCTTTTCAGTCATAGCCGTGTCAGCTATCGACGTTTCAGTTTGGCCGCTATGGGTCGTTGCTAAAGGGTGGGCTAAATTCACTCGACTTTTGCCTCCACGCTTTCAATGGATTTATTCGCAGCGGTTTGATTAGCAACAACTTTGTTGGCTAAGAATGTACCGTTAAGGTTTTTGCTGATGGTGACTTTGGCGTTGTTCATCTCGCAGCTTAAGCGGCCATCTTGATGATACAGCGTGATATTGGCTTCAAGGGCACGGCCTGAGTGTTTCACCACCTCGAGCACTAAATACCCTTTATCGCCAAAGGCAAACGGCGCATGGGAGATAAACTCACCAATGCTTGATGGTAAACTCGCCGCGCCATATTTGAGTCTCACCCACACTAGCATCGCCTGTAGCAACAAATCTTCCGCAAAAGCTTGTGAGCCTTTAGGCGTGAGATTAGGCACAAAATCCCCGCAGTCCGCTAACGCAACATGGGGAAGACTCACCTTAGCGACTAAGCTCGCATCGTCAAACTTCACCACCGACTCAATACCTTGCAGTCTTGGGCCGTGGAAAAGCGTGCCGTCGCTGTAAAGGCTGCTCGCGGTTGTGATGACAGAAAGTCCTGCCAAACTGTGCGCGTCAAAAGCAGTTGCTTTGCTGTTAGTGGCTAAGTTATCACTCGCCGCGTCATCAACAGCATCATCAACGACTAGGATGGCTTTATATTGCGGACGACCTTCAAAGCTGATTAAGGCATTGAATTGTCCACTCAAGCACTCGTCAAAATCTTTCGCGGCTTTATCCGTTAACGCAATCGGTGCAAGTTCAAGTTCCAGCGTGATGGGGGCTGCACTTTCTAACACTCCATTTTGTAACACGGCAGTGTCGAAAATAATGCCCTTCAATAGCTTATAGCTTTGCACTTTGACAGGCTGCTTGAGCACATCAAAGGCGGCTTCACGCATCCACTGAATCGCGCACACAGTCGGTAATACGGGATTACCGTTAATGCAGTGATCTTCAATAAAGATCATTGCCTTAGGGTCCAGTGTGCGCTGCAGTTTTACTGTTTGTGTGAAAGCGATTGCAGCAAGTGTTGATGCCAAAGCATGCGGATCCGACGCGTCAGTGGTCAGATCCGCTTCAGGCTTTTTTAGATTGCTACCTTGAGTTGCTTGCTCGTCACTTGGAACTGTGCCTTGCATATCAGTACCGACCAGCAATTGTGCGCCTGTGTTGCTCAGTAATTGGCTAGCAAATAACTCAGCACCCGCCTTTAGCGGGATCACATAAACACCGCGATCCATAAACATCTTTTTCAGCGCAGGATTCACCATGCCGCCGTCCCACGGACCCCAATCGAAGCTCATCACTTTGGCATTTGGCAGTTGCTGCGCCAGTTGCAGTGCGGCTTTGTTGAGTATGTCGTTGGACATGGCGTAATCGCTTTGGCCGGTATTACCGTAAAAACCCGCCGCCGAAGAGAACAGGGCGATCAGTTTTACTTTATCTAAATCCAGTGCGGCAAGCAGATTGCTAATGCCTGTGACCTTAGTGCCGTACACCCGTGCTAACTCATCTAAGGTCTTGTCTTGGATGTGTTTATCGGCGAGTACGCCCGCACCATGGATGATGCCGGTAATAGGTGATAACTCGGTAATCGGCACTATCGTGCTGGCGATTGCGTCTGGATTGTTAACATCGAGGCTTAAGTACTCGGCGCTCGCGCCCACGGCGGTAAAGGCTTCTAGTGCGGCTGCAATTTCTAGGCTGCTTTGAACTGGCCATACTAAGGCATCCACTTGTTTTGGCGTGGGTTTCTCGCCCAAGCTTTGAATGTGGGCAATAGCTGCGGCTTTAAGTTCGCTGTTATTTTTACCCTGTGCCCAAGCGGGAATGGTTTGTTGGCTGCTTCTGCCAGCAAGGATAAAGTGCGCCTTGCTGCGTTTTGCCAGACTCAAGGCACATTCAAAGGTCACGCCTTTTGCGCCACCGGTCACCAGTATTTTATCTGCACTCGTCAAGTTTGCCGCGCTGTGGCGGGTATCAGCCTTGCCAGCAACTAAGGTTACGCGCTCAAGTGCTTGGGCTGCGCCTTGGCTAACACCGACTTCCAATACGTTATCGGTTGCAAAGAGCTCAGCGATCACTGCATTGGCCAGTTGCTTGGCATCAAGTGCTGGCGCGATATCTAAGGCGCGGCAATGCACGCTTGGCCACTCGTGACTCAAGGTTTTAGTCAGACCTGCCAATGCCGCTTGGTTTAACTCGCTGCGGGCAATTTGGCTGTGGTTAAGATAACCAAAGCCACCGTCGATACGACTGACGCTGATAAAACTACTACCAGTATTGGCGGTTGCTGTTGTTGTTAGCAGGGGTTGTAAGTGCTTGGCGAACAAGAATGCTTGCTCGACCGACGCTTTGGCGGCACTGGACAACACTAAACCTTTAGTATCTGCTGAGGTTTTATGTTGTGGTTGCAGATGAATAAAGCCTGCAACTGTACCTAAGCTTTTGATCTCATTAATCACTGCGCTGATGCTGGCATCGTCAATCGCCGCCAATGTGAAGCTGGCAATGTGGCTATTGAGCGGTGATGCACTGGCTACAAGGCTTTCTGGCGAGCGCACAACCGCAACCGTTAGACCTTGAGCATGCAATTTCTCGGCAAGTACGCCAGCATTGTGACCATCATCGCTAATGATAATGCAGGCATCTTTAGCAAAAACGCGTGGCAGAGCTTTTTGCGCTGATTGCTTTGACGATTGCTGTGGCGATAGTTGCGTTAGCTCAGCCGCCGCTGGCAACTTTTTTAGCACTACCTCACTGTGTGGCGGTAAATCGATAGTAGGTTCAGGCTGAACGACTGCGCTAACTGGCGCGGCATTCTGGCTTACCGCGTTTTGGCCTAGCTTGCTTTGCATATAGCTAACGATTTCACCTAAGGTGCGACACTCGGCCAGATCTTCAGGATTGAGTTCAGGCAAACCCGGTAGTTCGTCTTGTACTGTGCCTAAGATTTCAACGCGCTTGATGGAATCTATGCCTAAATCGGCTTCCATATCCATGCTCAGTTCTAGCATTTCAGTGGGGTAGCCTGTCTTGTCGGCCACCACTGACATCATGGTTTGTTGGACTTTTTCAGCGCTTAAACCGTTATTCGCTGGAACTTGTGCTGGCGTTGCTTCAACGTTTGCCGCTGGTGCAACTGCTACCGCGCTAACTACTGGCAATTTGCTGTTCATGTAGTCAACGATTTCGCCTAAGGTGCGACACTCGGCCAGATCTTCAGGATTCAGCTCAGGTAAGCCCGGTAGCTCATCTTGCACTGTGCCTAAGATTTCAACGCGCTTGATAGAATCGATACCTAGATCGGCTTCCATATCCATGCTGAGTTCCAGCATTTCAGTGGGGTAGCCTGTCTTGTCGGCCACCACTGCCATCATAGTTTGTTGCACTAACGCAGCGCTTAAACCGCTGGCGGCAGGCGCGGCAGTTGTCACATGAGTTGCTACGATAACTGATCCTACAGCTGGCAGTTTGCTGTTCATGTAGTTAACGATTTCACCCAAGGTGCGACACTCGGCCAAATCTTCTGGGCTGAGCTCAGGTAAACCCGGCAGCTCGTCTTGCACTGTACCTAAGATTTCAACGCGCTTAATTGAATCGATACCGAGATCGGCTTCCATATCCATGCTGAGCTCCAGCATTTCAGTGGGGTAGCCTGTCTTGTCGGCAACCACAGCCATCATGGTTTGTTGAACAAGTGCAGCGCTTAAACCATTAGCGGTAGGAGCTGTTGGCGCTGTTGTAGAAACTACAACTTGGCCAGCCGCTGGCAGTTTGCTGTTCATGTAGTCAACGATTTCACCTAAGGTACGGCACTCAGCCAAATCTTCTGGGCTGAGCTCTGGTAAACCCGGCAGTTCGTCTTGTACTGTACCTAAAATTTCAACGCGCTTAATGGAATCGATACCGAGATCGGCTTCCATATCCATGCTGAGCTCCAGCATTTCAGTCGGATAGCCTGTCTTGTCAGCCACCACAGCCATCATGGTTTGTTGTACTAACGCAGCGCTTAAACCGTTAACGGCAGGTGCGGCTGTTGCCACTTGAGTTGCCACATTTGCAGCAGTAATAGGCGCTACGATAATTGAACCCACTGCTGGAAGCTTGTCATTTTTTGTAAGCTTACTTTGCATATAGTCAACGATTTCACCTAAGGTACGGCACTCAGCCAAATCTTCTGGGCTGAGTTCAGGTAAGCCCGGCAGCTCGTCTTGCACTGTGCCTAGGATTTCAACGCGCTTAATCGAATCGATACCTAAATCGGCTTCCATATCCATGCCAAGTTCCAGCATTTCAGTGGGGTAGCCTGTTTTATCGGCCACCACAGCCATCATGGTTTGTTGAACAAGTGCAGCACTTAAGCCGCTCGTTGCTGGTGCCGCAGGTGTCACTTCTGGCATCACTACAGCAGGCATGACTAATGCAGGAGCGGCAGGAGCTGCTGGCGCAACTTGTACAGTCACAGCAGGTGAATAAGCAACGGGAGCCGTTTGCACAACAGGCGCAACAGGTGTGCTAACAGCGGGTCTCGTCGCAACAACTTGAGTCGCTACTGGTGTAGGAGTGGCATTGTGCACAGTTGCAGCCACAGGCGCTGGAGCAACAGGAGCCGGCGCAGTTGCTCGTGGCTGACTTGCAACTGCTGGAGTAAAGTTAATCGGTGCATTGTTTAACATCGCCAAGGCCGCTTGGCTGCTACTGCTTTGTAGCTGCATAAATTCGGCGTGACTTTGCAGGGTTTGCGCTTGATGCTGGTGGAACATTTCCATTGAGCGTTGCAGGCTTTCTGGGATTGCAATGCCAAGGCTTGCCATCTTGGCTTGTTCTGTCATCAGCGTCGTGAAGGTATCGCCGTATTGCTGCGGGATGGCTAAAAACTGTTGATGTAACTGCGCCGCTTGAGATTGTGCGCTGAAAAATGCCGTTAACGCATCGCTGCTGACGCTTGCTGTACTTGGGCTCAACTGCGCCGTCGCTTGTTGCTGGTGATTGCTTAAGCCTTGCGTAACGCTTGGGGATGTTTGTTTCATTTCAACAGCTGCCACTTGATTCGCTTCCACTTCTATTATTTTCTCAACCACTTTTTCGACGATGACTTCTTTCTCAACAATTTTTTCGACTTCTTTTTCGACAACCGTTTCAACGATGCGATCCACATATTGCACTTGGCTAGTCACGCTGCCTGTGGCGAGGGATTTGGCCATCTTAGCTTTGGTCGTAGCACTAATGTGGTTAGTGGCGGTGAGTTTGATGTTCATCGCTGATGGCGCTTCACGCTCGGCAATCTCTTGTGACGTGACGGCTTGATAGGGATCAACCTCAGTTAATGCCACACCGGCTACCGCGAGTTGCACTGCGGCTAAGCGTAATTGACTGTCACTGTCGCCCTTAGGATTCGGGTTCATGCTGACAAGGCAAAGCTCATTTAAGTGTTCACCTAAGGTATTTTCAACTAACTTTTGCAGTATGTTCTTAGGACCAAACTCAACAAACACACGGGCGCCAGCGTCATACATGGCCTGCAGTTGTTCGCTAAAGCGAACCGATTGCAGCATGTGTTGTTTGAATTCTGCTTTAATCGCTTTGCCATCGCTTGGGTGCAATTGACCCGTACCGTTGGCATAAAGTGCGACTGAAGGCGCGCTGAATTTAGCTTTATCAATGGCTTTGGCAAATGGCTTTTGTGCGTGTCCAACCAATGGGGTATGGAATGCGCCTGAGACAGGCAGGGCAATCGCTTTAAAGCCCTGTTCACTAATGGCTTTCGCGGCCAGCTGAGTTTGCTCTGTGCCACCTGCGATGACTAATTGCGTCGGCGCGTTGTAGTTGGCAATTTTAACGCCATCAAACTGGGCTAAACAGCTATTGATCGCATCGATATCATTCTTTTGCTTAAGAATAATCGCGAACATGGTTCCTAAATCAACTTGAGTCCCAGTATCGCTCGGCACTTGCGCCATGGCATGCCCACGGGCGAAGGCCAGTTCGACGTAATCTTCATTGGAAATCACGCCTGCCGCGCAAAGGGCTGACAATTCACCAAAGCTATGACCCGCCACCATATCGGGTGCAAAACCCGCTTGCGTTAATAGCGAATATTGCGCCATTGAAACCGCGCCTATGGCGCTTTGGGCGAACAGGGTATTGGTCAGCGCCGCTTCTTGGGCTTTAACTGCATCGGCATCGAATGCCGGAATAGGGTAAAGGATGTTCGATAACGGCGTTTGGCCGTGGTGAGCAAATACCTTATTGCTGGCCGTCACTTGTTGGCGCATTTCCGGGAAATGGCAGGCGAGTTCGCGGCCCATGTTCAGGTACTGTGAACCTTGACCAGCAAACAGGGCAGCCACTTTATTGGAGTCATTCTTGCTATTGGTTTCAGTGACTAAAGCTTTTGCGCGGTAGCTGATGCCAGAAGGTAATTGCCACGCCTCGCTTGCATTAGTTTCTAAATGCCCGCTTTCTAAATGCGCACTGCTTTCTAGATGAGAGATGGCTTGATTCAACTGAGCTTGCAGCTGAGCGATATCCTTAGCCACAAAACCTAAACGGGCATCTGTGTCTGCCAGCGGGCGCAGCGGATATTGCTGAGCGATAGCGTTCAGGCTCGCAGCGCTGCTCTTATTCGCGTTTGCGCTAGTGTTCACGCTTTGGCTCAGCGCAGCTTTTAACTCGCTAAGCAGCGCGGCTTTATTGGCTGCGGCAAATAATAGCGTCTGCGGCACACTGCGCTGACGATATTGCTCATCGCGGCTGTGCTCAGGTTTGTATTCTTCTAATACAAGATGGAAGTTCGTGCCGCCAAAACCAAAGGAGCTTACACCTGCACGGCGCGGCGTTGCATCGGCGCGCTGGAACCATGGGCGAGTTTCGGTATTTAAATAGAATGGTGAGCTTTCGATATTTAGTTTTGGATTAGGCTTGCTAACGTTAATGGTCGCAGGCAATACCTTGTGGTGCAGCGCTAGCGCGGCTTTGATCACCCCCGCAGTACCTGCGGTGGACTTAGTGTGGCCCACTTGGGATTTTACTGAACCTAACGCGATATGTTGATTTGTGTCGTTGCCTTGGGCAAATACTGATTTTAAACCATTAAATTCAGCCACATCACCTGCGGCTGTGCCTGTGCCATGGGCTTCAACTAAGCCAATGCTGTGCGGGGCAAAACCCGCGTCATCGTAGGCGCGCTCCAATGCTTTAGCTTGGCCTTCGGGGCGCGGTGCATAAATACTCTTAAACTTACCGTCCGATGAGGCGCCAACGCCTTTGATGACGGCATAAATCCGGTCGCCATCGCGCTCGGCATCTTCAAGGCGCTTAAGCGCGACCATGCCGATTCCTTCGCCGATCATCATGCCTTTTGAATCGATATCAAAGGGTTGAATGGTTTCGTTAGTGGTGAAGGCTGGCGTTTTTGAGAAGCTCATGTACATGGATGGCGAGTTGTCGGTACAGACGCCGCCGGTTAACATCATGTCGCTGCGACCTTCGGTCAGTTCAGTCAACGCCATGCGCATGGCGGCAAGCGAGCCTGCACAGGCTGCATCGACTACGCAGTTCATGCCGCCAAAATCAAAACGGTTGGCGATACGGCCTGCAATCACGTTGCCTAATGACCCTGGGAAAGAGTTTTCTTCCCAGTGGATATATTGGTCTTGGAACTTTTTGATCAGCATTTCGCTGTCTTCATCGCTCAGGCCGCTGCTTTTAAATACTTTTTTTAGCACTGGATATTGCAGGCGCGAGTTCAAGCTCTGACTGATTTTTTGACCACCGCCCACGCCTAGGGTGATGCCGATACGGTCACGGTCGTAATCGGCGGGCAGATTAGCATCGGCGAGCACTTCTTTGGCGACAATCAGCGACAGCAACTGCGAGGTATCCGTCAGCTCAAGAATATTGGGCGGCAGACCAAATTCCATCGGATTGAAGTCAACTTCAGGCATAAAACCGCCGCGTTTACAGTAGCTTTTATCGGCTTTGCTTTTGTCGGCATCGTAGTAATCTTCGGCGCGCCAATGGGTGTCTGGGATGTCAGTAATGGCATCGATTTTTTCGCTGATCAAATCCCAAAATTTATTTAAATAACGCGAGTTAGCGAAGATGCTAGCCATGCCGACGATGGCAACGGGCATATCTTTTAAACGTTTGTTGAGTCGTTTATCTTTTTTTGACTCAGTCGCAGAATTAGGTACAGAAGGGGTATGGCTCATAAAGAGTCTCCACGGGTCGACCTGGATACGGTGACCTTGTTTTGGGATCCAGCCGCGTTTGTCTTTGGCGTGCCATGGGCACCGGGAAAACGGGCTAAGAAGGTGTGATAGTTGCGAACGAGCAACTTTCGTAAATGAAACGGCCCATGTCTGAGGACATAGGCGATATATCTATTGGTCGCTTGGGTATTACTGTCTTGATAAATATCGAGGTAAATCCAATCACTTGCTGTGTCTACGCCTAATAGTACTGAGCTTGGTGCTTGCTCAGTGAGTTGCGGCGGTATGGTGAGTGACACCACTTGCACCACAGTATTGCCGTCGGTACTCGGCAATGCGAGCGCCTTAGCCAAGGTTTCTGGATTGACCGTATAGGTTTGGATATCGCTGCCTTGCGTCACAGGCAATTGATTAAAATAGCGTTCGGGAACTTGCGGTGCTTCAAATTCATCGAGTCGCGATATGCCATAGCGCTTTAAGCAACGGGCAAGGCCGGAGCGCGACACATTGGGATTAATAAAAGTTTGGGTAACCTGAAGTAATCTATCTAAGGTGAGTTTGAGTTGATAGCGTAATCCCACCACCACATATTCTTCCATCGGCGTGAGCGTGGTATTGAGGTGATGGGGCGTGTTCGAACTGTTACTAATGGACTCACGCTTCCGCCATTTACGGACTGTTGCCTCGGTAATATTTAAAATTTTTGCCAGCTGGCTGACGCTCAGATCCGATTGCTGGATAAAGAGTCGCATTTCAGGCGTGGTGGTGGCGTTGCGATGCCGAGGTGCGCTGTCTTTTTTCGCCGCTAGAGTCGTGCTTTTGGGGGCGTAAGACGGCGCTTTAGATTGAGAGTCGCGAGCTGCCATTAATAATAATTATCATCCGACATAATCTATTGGGACTGAGAAGCCATTTTGGCTGAGTCAGCTGTGACACTCTTGAAGAACATAGTGACACTCATCGTAAAACCTGTGCTTATCATCTGTGTCACTTAATGGGGATGCAGATTACCTGAGGTTTCGGGTCGATACAATCATCTGGGACTGGAATTTATTGGCTTTCGTTGAGTAATGGTATTTTCTGTGCGTTATGTTGGGTTTTCGCTGACCGCTTGGGCTTTTTAATACTTTGATAGTGGAAGAGTTAAATTTTTAGGATCGATAAAGGCCGCTTTTTTGAGTTCGCGGGGTAAAATAGCCCAATATTGGCTTACGTCCCTTTCGTCATGAATGAGACTGTGCAGCTAAACCTGTTAATTTGGGCGCAAAACCTTGGCACAATTGCAGCAAAAAATTTGCACTTAGGATGGCGTTCAGAGTCGTTCTAAGAATTGCTTTATTAGAGTGCAGCTAAGAATTGCTCTTATTAGAGTGTGGCTAAGAATTGAAATAGGGCTTAGTTGAAACTATTTAAGATGCATAATGAACTCAGATAACGATGAACCTAGACAATACCCAGATAAGAATGTTGCTAAGTGCTCTCCCAAAAGCCAGACAATGATAACCATCAGCCGCAAGGCTTTGTCCTGCAAGGCCCTCAAATGACCTACTCCAGAACATCTAGCAAAAACGGCGTGAATGTGGATCTATTTTTTATTCCACTGAGCGATAGTTCATCACCGCAAACATCAATCGCTCAGTCTTGGTTAAGTGATGATGAACTCGCTAAGGTCGCGCGTTATCGCGATCCCAAGGCGCAAATGAAGGGATTACAGGTCAGGGCTGCGTTGCGGGCCGTGTTATCTCGCTATGCGGATTTATCGCCACACGAGTGGTGTTTTGAATATGGCGCTAAGGGTAAGCCGAGTTTAACGGCAAAATTGCAACAGCAAACGGGGCTTGAGTTTAACCTAAGCCATAGCGGCGATTGGTTATTGATTGGTGTGACTCAGTTTCATGGTGTTGAGTCTGGTTTATTTGGGGTCGATATTGAAAGATCGCGGCCGAAGACGGATATCTATCCAATCCTAAATCATTATTTTTCCGCCCAAGAAACTGCGGCTTTGTTGACCCTTGTCGATGAAGCGAGTCAGCGGCAGCGCTTTTTCGATTTATGGGCGTTAAAGGAATCCTATATTAAGGCGACTGGCCTAGGTTTAGCGCAGTCGCTTAAATCCTTCGGCTTTCATCTTAAGCCATTCGAGCAATTGGTGGCCGGATCGGTTGAGCTTAGATGCCAAGATGCAGCGTTGATGCCGTTCTGTGGTGTAGCGCCTTTGCTGAGTGTCTATCCTAATATTCCGCTGCAAACCATTGATGCAAGTTCATTGTATTGGCAAACCTATTTTGGGCGTTTGACCGAGGAATACCGTTTTGCCGTGAGCTTAGGGCATGCTGGTAACACCGAGATTTCCATAATGCTAACGGCGCAACTGAGCAACATAGAAGCCTTACTTGCCGATTATGGTTAACTTGTCTTATTCATCTTCGGTTAAACATTGCTGGGTATAGTCACGCCCATAATATTTTGAATTTGAATGAAATAAATGAGGTTTAACAATGAAACGGATTAAGTGCCTAATACCTGCCACTATGATGGTGTTGCTATCTGGTTGTGGTTATTTTGGTGGCGATGAAAAGCAGCAATTGGAGCAGGCTTGGTTAGCCCAAGATCCACAGTTGCAGCAAGTGGTTGAGCAAATTCGTACCAATGGCTTAGATGTTGTGGCTCAAAGCGCGGCAGCAGGCACAGTTTCGGCCTGTGTGGCTGAAAAACTCAGCCAAGATCCGCTGGGTAAGTTAGTCAATGTTGAAGGCTCGCTGGTGGAGTCTGCTAAGGTGGCAGAACTGCTGGGTGACTTACAGAAAGTAATGGAGCAAGACATCAGTTTTGATCAGGTCGCGAGCTTGTTACAAAAGGGCGCCGATGCGGCGGCTTATGCTAAAAGTCTTATCGAGCAACAAGGTTTAGATCAAGCCTTACAAAGCCTTAAGCAAATGGTGACCGCGAGCGAGCAATTTGCCCAGCAAGACTTAGGCGCGCATTTTCAGCAGTTATTGCTTGAGTGCAAAACTTCAGTCCCAACGCCAGAGTCTGCGAATTAATTTTCTTACTTTAATCTGGCCTTTAAAGATTGCACGAGAGAACATGCCGTGCAAATGGCTATCCGTACTTCACTCTTGCTTACCGAACACGACTCGCCAAGTGTCAGAATGGTTAGTGCTAGTGTGATTTTTCCATAAAAACGCCCTGAAGGTTCAGGGCGTTGATTTGGTTATTTCGTGCTTGGTAGTGGGACGATTTCAAAGCTTTCATCGAACTTTACTAAGGTCGACGCTATCTTACCGAAGGCATCTTTATCACCTTCTAACTTGGCAGTACCCTTAGCCAGTAACTCTTTAAGTGTGACTTTTCCGAGTAAAATCCCCGTAATATAGCGTTTATCAATATAAAGATTGGCATCGGCCTCTATCGGTTTATCAACCTTAATATTGCTTAAATTACCGTTGCTTAGTTCAACATAGAGCGTTTCTTGGGTGTCGGGGTTAATCACATTAAGCCTGATTAGCCCAAGTTCAGCAGCTTTGAGGCTATCGACTTTTACGGCGAGGAAGTCAAATAGGGTCGATATGTCCATTTCTCCTAAAATATCTGCAGAGGCCGATTTAGGCGCGCCGGGTTGAATGCCTACGCGTAACTCTTGGGCGCCAGTGAGGTAAATGTTGCGCCAGCCAGCACCTTCGGCTTGATAACCCAGTTGCTCATAGGTATCGGCAAGTAATTGTCTTGCCTCTTTATTATTAGGTTCTGCCATCACGACTTTATTGAGTGCGGTGGCCACAAAACGGTATTCGCCTTGGGCATAGTCGGCTTTGGCGTGTTTCACTACGGCTTTGGCACCGCCCATATACTCCACAAATTTCGTCGCTTCATCTTTTGTCGATAGTGGGTTTAAGTTGGCGGGATTCATATCGAAATAGCCAAGGTACATGTTGTACACGGCTTTGGCATTATGGCTGTAGGTGCCATGGTAACCATTGGTGTACCAAGTATCACGCACAGCCTTAGGGATAGTGGTTTGAATCGCATCACCAATATCTTGAATACCCACGCCATTATTGGCTAAACGCAGGGTTTGATTATGCACTAGGCCATAGTTATCCCTTTGCATTCTTAAGTATTGGTTTATATCAGTATTACCAAATACAGGGGCTGAGTGGGCAGTGAATATAACCTGTGCATCATTACCAAAATGAGTCAGTAATTCGTTGATATCCTTAGACCATTTTATCGCATCTCGAACTTTTGTCCCGCGTAAGGTATAAATGTTGTGCATGCCGTGGTAGGTGAGCTCTGCGGTCCACAATGCTTTCATTGAGGGAATATAGGTGGCCATTTCCGAGGCGGCTTCTGTGCCTGAGGCATCCATAAACACCATGTCGATACCATCAATGGTGAGTGTTTCCCACTTGTCTTTGGCATTTAAGGTGACATCGGGTTTAACGTAGGTCACTTCGCCTTTGGATAATCCCTTAGCAAGTGCGGCATCGACAATGCCTTGATCGTTTCGCTCTAATGTTGCGCCGTATTGATAGGCGGCGCGGCGGCTCATAGCATTACCTGCAAGCACGTTTTCGTCGACAATTTCTTTGGTGATGTTATTGGAACCATAGACTTTGACGTTTGGGAACATGTCTTTGATGGCGCGGGATCCGCCAAAATGATCTCCATGACTGTGGGAATAAATCATTGCGACTACGGGTAAGTTATTGCCCTCTGGCAAGTGTTTTAGCGCAAATTCGAGGGATAATTTTGCCGCTTCTTTGGTCAGCAGCACGTCATAAAGGATCCAACCCGTTTTACCGCGGATAAGGGTTAAGTTCGATAAGTCTGTGCCACGCACTTGATAAATGCCATCTGTGACCTTGTATAAGCCGTTAGACACCATATTCAATTGAGCTTGGCGATAAAGTGAAGGGTTTACTGTGTCTGGGGTTTTGTTGCCAATAAAGCTGAAATCGGCACGTAAAATGGCTGCTGTTGGTTCATCGAGTTCAGCAATAAGATTTTTAGAAAACTCTTCAAAGGCTTTTTTGTCAGCAAAATTAAGGCTTGCTGCTGAGGCTTTATTTACCGCAATGGTTTGCTCGGTGGCAGGCTTTCCCTGATAGTGCAGGCTGATATGTTCATGCTCGTGTTCAGCGGCCACGGCGCTTAAAGAGAAGCTGGCGATAATACTCATTGTCATCAAAGATTTTTGCATTATTTTACCTACCGAAAAGTGGGATAGTGTCGTCGATGGTTTGAGTATAGCCAGCTTGTGTATTTAGATAACTCGAGTTAGCTTGGGTTGTAATATTCATATAGTGAATGAGTGCACTCCCTTATGCCGACACGAAAGCCATTAGATTTAAATTTATTACGCGTGTTTATGGTGGTTTACCGTACTCGTTCATTCACCCAAGCGGCACAGGAGTTAGATTTAACTCAGTCTTCCGTGAGTAATGCGATAAGCCGGTTTAGGGCTTGGGTCGGGGAGTCGCTGTTTAATCGGGTTGGACGGGGAATTGAGCCTACATCGGTGGCACGGGAGATGTACCGTAAATTTGAGCAGCCCATGGCGGATATTGAAACCGTATTACTGGGGTTTGAGCATTTTGATCCCAACACGAGCCTGCGGCGCTTTTATGTATATGCTAATGAGTCAGTTATCGAAGCGCTGCAATCAGGCGTGCAGGCTTTGTTACAGAATGCGGATATTGAAGTCATTTTCCGCGAGTCACCGCCGCAGGAGGATGAGCTATATCGCGATATTTTGCTTGAGCGAGTCGCCGTTGCCATAGACATTAAGCCCGCGCAGCAAAGTTTGCTCTCGAGTAAATTACTCTTCACCGAAACCCTCGTTTGTATCGTCAGTTTGCAGCATCCTC
Organism: Shewanella sp. M16; assembly: GCF_018224605.1. Taxonomy (NCBI): domain Bacteria; kingdom Pseudomonadati; phylum Pseudomonadota; class Gammaproteobacteria; order Alteromonadales; family Shewanellaceae; genus Shewanella; species Shewanella sp. M16. Next base: position 29,090 of record NZ_JAGTUL010000008.1, read on the forward strand.
GTATTCAAGGTGCTATCACCCATGGGCAGTATTTTGAGGAGAAACACGTCTTTTTAAATATGCGGCGCTTTAATCTTACTGCAGGGGATTTGTTTACCGAAGGCGTGTTACCAAGGCGCAAAATGTACAGTGAGCAATCATCTTTATTGAGTATGTTTGCAACTGTTGGCAAAAGTGAGGCGATAGGCATAGCGCCTTTGCGGTACGCCAGTCAGTACGCTGAGATGTTCGGCTTACAGATTTTACCTATGCCTCTGAAAACTCGGCCAATTGATTTGTATATGGTGTGGAGCAGTAAATATACCCAAAACCCGAGCCACCAATGGCTACGGCGTTTATTGCTCAATGCGAGTGCAAACACTGTGAATAAAAAAGCTCTGAATCTAGCGAGCAGCTAGGGCTAGCGATTCAGAGCTTTGTTGCAGTTTTTAAACCTTATTTTCTATCTCAGATTGTTAATCTAATCGCCTAAGAAGGTCATTACTGTCTTGCGAGTCTGTGGCTTTCACCAGGTTGCTCGAAGTCACTGCGATAAGGGTTGATATCTAAACCACCGCGACGCGTGTAGCGGGCGTAAACTGTCAATTTAGTGCAATGGCAAAAACGTTTTAAATCGACGAAAATTCGCTCGACACATTGCTCGTGGAATTCGTTATGTTGGCGGAAAGAAATCAAATAGCGCAGCAGTTTCTCGCGATCGATTTTAGGGCCTTGATAACGGATCATCACGCTGCCCCAATCGGGTTGCGAAGTGATCAAACAGTTGGATTTCAGCAGGTTTGAATTAAGCGTTTCCGCGACCGTTTGCTTATCGTCTGTACTGTTAACTAAGTAATCAGGATTAAAACTATAATCGCTGACTTCAATATCGAGATCGTCAATACAAGTGCCAGGTAACTCAATAATACGCTGAATACCAAAGCTTTTGGGCTCGATAATCTTAACGCTAACATCACCTTGAGCACACTGACTTAAGTCTTGCACTAAGGTTTTTTGCAGTGAATCTAGGCTATCAAACTTGGTTTGATTAAAGCTATTGAGATATAGTTTGAACGATTTCGACTCAATCAGATTCAGGCTTTCATAGCTTAAATGAAATTCAGCTATGGCCACCATAGGCTTACCTTTGGCATTTAACCAAGACAGCTCATAACCCGTCCAGATATCGGCACCATGAAACGGTAACGTCCCAGTGAGTGCAATAGCATTACGGTTTAGTGAGCGTGGAACCCCTTGCAGCAGCGACGCATCATACTCGGCTTGGTAGTCGGTGGCTTTACCTAAAGTCAGGCCAACAAGCGCTTGCGCATCACTATAGGGATCGTGATTCTGTGTCATCAATACTGTTTCCATGTCAAAATAGGCGCACATTATACCTGAAATTGGATTGTGCTTAAGTGTCTTGTCTGCCCGCACTCGATAAATTTTTGCAAAACTATCATCAAGCTTACTTAACGAGTTTAGGTGAACTACCGCGTTATTACCCACAGGGTGAGCCTTCTGTGTGTATTCAAGGCGAATTTCAACCCGATCTTGAACAGGCTGTTTCTTGGCAGCCAGTGAAACGCAAAGTTGAAGGCAGTTTCGCCAATGTAGAGCATGCACTGGAGTTAACTTTATGGCCAGAGATCAATGATTTTTACGGTCATTATTTCTCCGCCCCAGTATTATTTGACTCTAAGTGGGGCACTGGGGAGTTACTGCAAGTCTGGAATGATGACGATTTTAACTGCCTGCAACAAAACTTGATTGGTCATCTGATGATGAAGAAAAAACTGAAGCAGTCACCGACTTGGTTTATCGGTCTGTTAGATGAGGGAGATAAAATGCTCACCATCAATAACAGTGATGGTAGCGTATGGATTGAAATCCCTGGTGAAGTGCAATCTGAGCAATTGTCCTCGAGTTTGACTGCGTTTATCGAAGCATTATCGCCACGGATAGCACCACCCGTTAAACATGAAGAATTACCTATGCCCGCATTAGAACATCCTGGTATTTTCGCCAGTTTTAAACGTATGTGGCAAAACCTTTTCGGTAAACGTTAACTTCTGTGAGCGACATTTTTATTATCAACCTAAGTATTAACTCAACCTAAGCGTGGCTTATCTTAGGTTGAGTTCTGCAAGGGGATAAACAGGTGTTATTGATGATCCCAAGACAGATTCGACACTATGCGGCAAGGCTCGCAGCGAAAATGGAACATATCCAATAAAGGTTCATCGAGTTTCCAATCATGACTGCCACAACGTGGGCAAGGTCGCGTTTTTTCTGTGGCTAAATCTTGGCCGCCAACGCGATATAAGTAGTAATAGGTCGGGATCTGAGTGAGATATTCGATACGACCGCGCAAATCCCAACCTCTGCGAAATAAATCACTGTCAGGACTCGATAATTCCTCTAGCGCGGCAAATTCTGCCTTAGTGGCCGCCGCCATTTGCAGCTCGTCGCAGGCTTGCCATTCGCTCTGCCAACGGATAATACGTTTATGATCGCCATTAAAGGTTGCGGGTATACGGTACAGGGGAATGGGCAATAAATTGTCGCCGCTGCGTAGGGGCGAGCACATATGCACAAAACTGGTGTATAGCAGTTGCCAGCTGGGTGTTTCGGTATTACTTACTTCAGAATTGATATCCTGACCAATAAACTTTTCCCGCGGCGCGAGTAGTTTAGCGTCGGTTAATTCTACTAAGGCTTTTTTGACCCAAGGGCTGTGATATTTGTGCGCTAAACTGCTTTTCTCTGGCATCAATAAACGCACTCTAAACTCACCGTCATTAAAGGCGACCGCAAATTCTCGCCCTAAGATTTGGCCATTAGCTCGATAGGCTTCAAGGAGCTGATTAATGGCCTTCTCGGCGGCAGATATCGTGGTGTCGGCGAAGCATTCGAAGCGCAGTTCAGTGACAAACATTAAGCTGTTTTTCCTTGGCTTTCTAATAAGTTGATGCGTTGTTTAAGTTCAAGCAGTTCGTTTTTTAATTGCATTATTTCTGTTTTTTGCTGCTCAGCATGACGTTCAAAATACGCCTGTTGCATCTGCAGGCGCTCGGCGAGCATTGCAAGGGTTAAGGTATCGTTAGTTGCGGGAACGTCAGTTGTAGGGCTGATAGTTTGCAACTCAGCTAAACGCTCGCGATCCGCCTTAGGCATAGATTTAAATTGTTGCAAGCCTTGGATTAATATCGGTAAAGGTAGGCTACTACCTAAACGGGTTTTAATTAAGGCAAGGCTCGGTACTTTACCGCAAGCTTCGAGCGAACGTGCGGCCGCTAATACTTGGTCAAGGGGACTCATAATTAGCAAAATTCCTTAATTTGTTGAATTGTTTAAACCAATTTTAAAATAATAATTAATTTTTTCATTTAAAAACAGTGTGTTGTCTTGTGGCATTTATTTTGCTTATTGTCCAGCCGAAATACCATTTATTAAGCTTCAATAATAATTACACAGGATGTCACATGATGAACCATAAATTGAATAACAAACTTATCGCCATCACTTTTTTAGGGCTCGCAAGCTTAGGTCTTAGCGGCTGCGTGGTCAATGTCGGTGATGGAGAATCGGGCTGGGATAGCAGCGAATCTTGGGAGAAAGTGCAGGATAAAAATCGTACTAACTTAACCAAGCTGAGCTTAGGCATGCCTAAAGACCAAGTGATAATCTTAATGGGCACCGCTGATTTTAGTGAAGCCTATATTCAACAAAGTGCTCAACAAGGTGAAGCCAATAAAGAAGTCTTAGTGTTGTTTTATCGTACCCAGCGTAATAATGGCGATGGAAAAACCACTAAGGATGAATGCACGCCTATCGTGCTGAGCAACAATGCCTTAGTGGGTTGGGGTGAAACGGCTTACGGTAAAATCTGAACCAACGAGTCTTATCGTTTACGTAGCTGAGTGTCTAATTGCTCAATGGGCTCAGTCCAGAGGGCATCGGCTTCTAAACCTTCAATGATAAAGCTCTTTTGGGCAGGGGTCCAAAAGGGCGCTTGGCTTAAATGGATGTGATGGTCGATATCATGGGTTGCAATAAACTGCGCTATGGCCTCGTCGCTACTGTCTAAACCGAGTTGCTCAAACAAGTGGCTTAAGTCTACTGGAGTTGTATCCATCATTATTTCCTTTTCAGTATAGTGCCTTCGTTTAGAGTAAGCGCCTGATTGAAAAATGCAATCTATGATTAAAATTTGCACTTTTTAGTTTCCTTGGTAGATTAACAGTTACGCATAAAAAAGTGTGAGCTAAGTCAAGGAATGCTAACGATGGACAATGAAATTCTGGAGGACTGCCGCGCAGTCTATTTGACCGCGGAAGACTTACGCATTGCCGCTTCTATTCTCTATAACGCTTACCATGATGATCCTTTTTTTGTCGATTCACTCTTTACCTCAGACAAAGCCGCTTATGAGCAAAAATTGCGCGCCGCAATCAGGGAAGAACTCAATACGTTATGGCAACAAAAACAAGCCCTCATTGGTTTATTCGACCATGAAAGACTCTTTGGGTTAGCCTGTGTAGTTACTCAAGAAGTGCCTTTAGGGGAAGGGCGTTATTGGCATTGGCGCTTAAAGATGTTGTTAGGTACAGGTTGGCAATCGACTCAAGCGCTAATGAACAAAGAGTCCAGTATTATTGAACTTTTACCCAGTAAGCACTGCGGTATTTTGCAGTTTATTGCTCTTGCACCAAATGAACAGCACAAAGGACTTGGACATAAGTTAGTACAAGCTGTGGTGAGTTGGTGTGATGAGCAGCCTGATTTGGATGGCATTGGTGTGTTTATCGCTCAGGAGAACCACTTGCAACTGTTTACTCAGCATGACTTTGTATCCATAGGCGAGCTGAGTATTGGCAGTATTCATGGCCAACTTTTATTCTATTCGGTTCAACAAGATGACTAACTCTTATAAACGTTTCGCCGATTTTTATCCTTTCTATTTATCCCAACACCAGCACCCGATTTGTCGGCAATTACACTTTGTTGGCAGTTGTTTAGTTCTGCTGCTGATTGGCATTGCCTTGGTTTCACAAGCCTGGTGGCTATGTTGGTTCATTCCTATTGTTGGTTATGGTTTTGCGTGGGTGGGACACTTCGTATTTGAGAAGAATCGACCCGCGACATTTCAGTATCCTTTTTACAGTTTGATGGCAGATTGGGTGATGTTTGCGCAGATGATCCGCCGCTTTTTTAAACGTTAAAAAAATTGCCAGAGTGAGATGCCCATGCCCGTGTGAGAGATCGCTTACAAACGTTGTAGGACATAATGTTTTCTTTTTGATTGTTTTTTGTTCTGCGACATTTAATTTTAAATAGAATCATTGGGTTGTATTTATTTTCCTTTGGTTGGTCCGTAATTAATTTTGTAGTCCGTTCTTTGAGCCGAACAAAAAAGTTAGGGTTAACGTAGAATTCACTCATGGCCAAAGCAAATGGATAGCAAGGAAAGCGAAACAGGCCAAAGGGACGCAAGAAGCAACGAATTAAGATTTCAAGGTTGAAATCGCTGACGGTAGGAAAACTGTCATTCGCTTGGGATAGGCTAAGGAAAAGCAGGATTGCTTTTCAAGGATGATTAGGGACAGTGAGTTGTATCGTCAGGATGATGAATTTCAGGAAGAATACAGGACACGCTTAAGGATTAAGCATGAACTCGAAACAGGATGTGTCGAGATAAGGATAAAGTATAAGGGTGAACAGCTTGTACTAATCTATGGAAAATAAATTTTGCAGGATGCAATAGGAATACGTCATAGGAAGTGACAGGCTCTGTAAAAAGGATTTACAGGTCAAGGGACTGAGTGTTATCTCACGTAAGTTTGATACACAGGGACGAAAAGGGATTACAGGGACGACGCAGGACTCAAGCAGACGCATGGATGGTGCAGGGAGCACAAATCGAGCAGGACGGCTTACAAAGGATAAATGGGGCGCACTTTAGTTGCGCCCTTTTCTTTGGTTCATTTTCAGCATTAATCTGGCTTTGCCAAGCTATAACGCTATTCACGCTATAACGCTATTCACACAGACTTTATCTTAACGCTGCTTAAAGACTTCTCACCGTAAAACATGTTTACCAGTCTTACTTCTCTTATTGCCCAATGATTTACTCTGTGTTGACTGTGTTTTGGTCATGCGCCGAATGCTTGTCGAATTTTGAGCGATAGCGGTTTATGCATAAGTCCTTCAGGGGAGAACATCTAGCGCTTTGCTTACTTTTGATTTGAATTGCCATCCTCCGTGTAAGATATCTCTCACAAGTATGTAAGTAATTTGTAAGTCAAAAGGGTGGTTACGTCTTGTGGCTGGTTATTATTTTTACTTATATCAGTAAGTTAGTCTATTTTTTGTCAGTTGAACTCACCATCTTCGTTAACATTTTAAATAATCCACAATGAGTACTTTCGTTGGTTGGCGTAGAATTCATCTTGTAGAAGGAATTGCGGGCAACAGGATGTTGGCGATCAGGATGATCGAACAGTGACTAAGGAATGTGACTTAAGGAAAGATAGGGATATAGGCCTTTCAGGATGAAAGAGAGCCAATACCAAGGAAGGGAGACTATCAAGGATTGATAGACTCATTGCATAGGATGGCAATGGCACAGGGAGTGCAATTGAATGGATGCAATACCCGTTTCATGGATGATGATGGAACCGCTCAGGAAAGAGCAAGCTTGGGACTGGATGACCAAGAGATAGGGAAGTACATGAGTACAAGGACCTCAAGGATTGAGCAGGGATGAAGCAGGACGCAGATTGACGCATGGATGGTGCAGGGAGCACAAAAATAGCGGGATAGCTTAACAGAGAATAGGAGGGCGTGGCTTTAGGGCCGCGCCCTTTCTTTTTTAACTTTTACAGTGAGTTATTTTGTAGCACCAGAGAATGACTGATTATTCTCAATGTTGGCTCACATTTTATTTGAGCCAACATTGTCGATAAAAGCTTAATGGCATTTGCCTGAGTTACAACCACTTTGCGTACCACACCCGCCAAACTTACCCTGTGACGTCGGCGCTTCATGCCATTCGGGCTCAGGGAAGATAGGCCATTCAATCTTTTGAATTTTCTTGCCTTGCATCCAAATATGGCCACGGTATTGGTTAATGCCGTCGGTGCTGAATTCAAATAAATATTTCGCCTTCCAGCAGATCCCCGTCGTGCCGCCAATGCTAGGGCGGGCAGTTTCCATGGCAATGGCTAACAGTTGAACTTTTTGTCGCCAACATTCTTTTTCGGCAAAAATACGGCTCAACTCTGCCATTTGGCGTAGTTGCCAAAAGAATGCGGCAATCACGACGAGGCCAATAATTAACAGTAAATCTGACATCATTTGCTAGCTGCCTTAAACAAACCACCTATGGCTTGTGATAGTTGAACACTTCGATTGGGATTTCTTAATTCGCCTAGTAGTTGATTGCGCAAACTAGGAATTGCCACAATATCAGCAAAGACCTGATTAAAAAAGGCTTGGGGCTGCAGTGCCAGAGCTTCTAAGTAAAGACTGCGACTTGAATCTTGTTTTAATACCGACCAGTTACGTCCGGCAATGCTGATGAGGGCATTGGTATCTAAAGAGGATTGGCCGTGTAGATGCGCAAACGCTTTTTGGCTGTGTTTGGCGCTAGAAGCCAAAGCGCGAAGGAAATAGGCTTGGTGTTCTGGCGCTGCTTCTTGAAGTTTCGCGAGAATCTTATCGGCGAGAGTGTCGCTAATCAGTAAGTGTTCAAGACATTGGCATAGGGCGATTTGCACTTCAATGGCGGCTGTATTAAAACTCGATACCAAGTGCTGCTCATGATCAAATTCTTTTGCGCGTACACACACATCGGCTATGCCTTGCATCCCAATATGTTGCCATTGTGATGGGGCAACTTGGCCTGACAGATATTGCACGGCAAATTCGTATTGTGATGAAGCGCGTTGGCCAAGTTGTTTACGAACGAGTGCGTTAAATACGGCCAGTTTTTCCTGGCTTGGCTTGAAATTAAAGGGATTATTTGCGAGTCGTTCTTGCTGCTCATCATTGAGCGGCTGAGTGGGATCTTGCCCTAGTGCCGCTAATATCATTTCGATAAATTGTGAGCGAGGCGCGGGCGACAGTAATCCTTGCTCATCTAACGCCAGTTTTAGAAACCAAATAAAGTGCTGCTGGCTAGCATCCCAAAAGACAATAGCAAATTGTGCATGCCCTTGAATGGGATAAGGATAAGGGGCTGACAGAGATTCGATTTGGTGAAACGCGAGCATATCAATATGTTGCACCCTACGGCCAAGATCATACACTTGGAACTGGGTTTTGGCTGTGGTTAAAAACTGGCTTAAAGTAGTAATTTCAGTCATTTGGCTGCCATATCAATCAAAGAGGCTCAATAAATTGGCGCCATTATAGGGGGAAGTGCGTCTGGATGGTATGATTGCGGCACTTTAATCTACCTATTCGGCCAGTGAATTGTGGGAAGTTTTCGAATCACACAGGGCTAATATGAGAATGGATCTGAAAGTTATGTTATACAGTCAAACCCAAGCTAAATTGGCTCAGATTACCCACGCGCTGCAAGCGGCCGAGTTGTGGTCTGAGCAAGCGCCTTCTGCCGCTGCAATGGCAAGCACAGCACCTTTTGCCTGTGATCTTATGCCCCTTGAGCAGTGGCTGCAGTTTATTTTGCTGCCTAAAATGCAGACTTTAATCGAAACGGGTGCGCCATTGCCGACGCAAATTGCGATTGCCCCTATGGCTGAACATGTTTGGCAGGATATGCCTCCGCGCCAAACTTTAATTAGCGTATTGAATGAATTGGATATGTTGTTAAATGAATCAAGATGATATCTGGCTTGAAACGCCTGAAAATGCAGTGAATGTATCCCAAGAGGATGATTCAGAAGAGCAGGCGCCTGAGATTGAAATTCTTTATGAAGATGAGCATTTAGTGGCAATTCATAAACCCGCAGGCTTATTGGTCCACCGCAGTTATTTAGCGCGTCGGGAGCGATTTTTTGCCATGCAGCTGACCCGTGACTTAGTGGGCTGCCATGTGTTTCCTGTACATCGTCTCGACAGGCCGACATCCGGCGTGCTCTTGTTTGCCAAGAGTAGTGAAGTGGCCAATGCTCTGTGTGAGCAATTTGCCTCCCATACGGTTGAAAAACAATATCTGGCTTTAGTGCGCGGTAATATGCATGAGAGCGGTGTTTTAGATTATGCGCTTAAGGTTGAGTTGGATGAATTAGGCGATAAGAATGCCGATCCTAACAAAGCCGCGCAGGAGGCTGTGACGGCGTATGAGCCGTTACTCAATACTGAAATTCCGTATCCGTCAGGTCGATATCCCACTAGCCGGTTCGCACTGGTACGCTTGAGTCCTAAAACGGGGCGTAAGCATCAGCTCAGAAGACACATGGCGCATTTACGCCACCCTATCGTCGGTGATACCACCCATGGCGATGGTAAGCAAAATGCATTTTTTCGTGAGCATTTCGGTATTAATCGCCTGTGGCTTATCGCAAAAAAACTCACCTTTACACACCCTATAACTCAAACTCGGCTCAGCATAGAAACCGAGCTCGAGTCCGAGTGGGAAACTGTGTTTGCCGAGCTAGGTTGGGACGAGGCGACCTTGAGTCAGCAAGCAGAGTTATTCATCGCCCAAGAGGCGTGAACAGCAAGCGGCCAATGCTTGATATGGTGATATCAACTTAGCCGCGTGAATAAAATTAAGAGCATTCACTTTGTTTTGTTATTGAAACTAAAGTCATCGAATTTAAAACGAGGTGGATTGCTTAATCGAGGAGTTGTGGCGTTTGTGCTGTTTGTGGCCGCAGCTCTTGCATCATAACGGCTAAGGTTGAGAATCCAGACGTGAGTGCAAGTGGCAATATGAGATTTTGCTGGGCGGAGTGGAAGTAGTTTTTACGTCGAATATGGGTTGTTTTGTGGTGCTGCTTGAGGTGTTTTTGGCGGGTGGACTGTCGCATTAGATATTTTCTCACGCTCAATGGCTTGATTTATAAAAAATTTGCGCCTTAGCTTGCTCATACGCTGAACAATAAAGTAAGGTCAGCCTAATAAGGTTTGCAACGCGATGTGGAGTGTATCATGAAAAAGGTGAATCTGGTGTTTGGCACTGTATATGGTAGTGCACAATTTGCCGCTGAAACCCTAGAGAAAGAAATGCAAGTTTTAGGTTATGATGTCACATTGTGGCAACCTAATGAGGTAGCAAGCTTTATTCCTCCTCAGGATGAATTGTTAGTGGTGGTGACTTCGACGACCGGGCAAGGGGACTTACCCGATGATATTCAGTCTTGGTACCATAATCTTAAACATCTAGCACCCTATTTACCTGAGCTTAGATACAGTGTGATAGCTCTAGGTGATTCAAGTTATGAGACTTTCTGCGGTGCAGGTAAGTCTGTAAATGCACTCTTGAGTGAACTTGGCGCTAAGCCGTTGGTGGAATTACTTGAAATTGATGCCTGTGAAACCATGGAACCTGAGGTTGAAGCGATAAAATGGCTAAAACGCTGGAATCAAGTCGTCAAAACCGAGCTCGTCGCTTAGGTAGTTTCGTCAATCTACAGTGGTTTAAATTTGCCCAGCGCTTAAGCCAAGCGCTGCTTATTCCTATTGCCATTTTACCCGCCGCTGGGGTTATGCTCGGCTTAACCGTTAGTCCAATTCCTTTTATGCCCGAAGAGCTGACAGTGCTGATGCTGGCGGTAGGCAAACTCATTTTCGCCATTATGCCGATGTTATTTGCCGTTGCTGTCGCTATTGGCTTTTGCCGCGATCAAGGCATTGCCGCCTTTTCGGCAGTGTTTGGTTATGGGGTGATGACGGCGACGTTAGCCGCACTGGCCGATTTGTATCGACTTCCAACCCAACCTTTATTAGGAATGGATACCTTAGATACTGGAATTGCAGGTGGCATGATGCTCGGTGGTATCACTTGCCTCGCAGTCCGTTGGAGTCAATATATTCGCTTGCCTGCGATTTTCTCTTTCTTCGAGGGACGTCGCAGTGCATCTTTACTTATTATTCCCCTAGCGATGAGCCTAGGTTATGTACTCGTCCATGTGTGGCCACCCTTAGCTTTATTGATTGAGCGGGTATCTGACTGGGCGGTTTATCAAAAACCAGCCATTGCTTTTGGCGTGTATGGCGCATTAGAGCGGTTACTTATTCCCCTTGGCTTACATCATATTTGGAATGCGCCTTTTTACTTAGAGGTGGGCCAATATCAGTTATTGGGACATGAAGTCGTTCGTGGTGAGGTGGCGCGCTATTTAGCGGGCGATCCGCAGGCGGGAAACCTTGCCGGTGGTTATCTGATTAAAATGTGGGGATTACCGGCGGCTGCACTGGCAATGTGGCGCTGTGCTGATCCCTCAGAGCGGAATCGCGTGGCGGGTATTATGCTCTCGGCGGGGGCGGCAAGTTGGTTAACTGGGGTGACTGAACCTATCGAATTTGCTTTTATGTTTGTGGCGCCGATTCTATTTATTATTCACGCCTTACTCACTGGGCTCGCTTATTTTGTCTGTATTATGCTGGATATTCACCACAGCATAGTATTCTCCCAAGGGCTGGTGGACTTTACGCTGCTATTTCCATTGTCCCGTAATGCCAGCTGGTTTATTTTCCTTGGGCCTTTAACCGCCATAATATATTACCTGTTGTTTAGGCTGAGTATTTTAGCCTTTAATTTGAAAACTCCCGGTAGGCTTGAGCATAATGACAGCAAAGGACCCAAAGAAAGTTTACGGGCGATTATTGCGGCGCTCGGCGGGCGTGAAAATATCGTTGAACTTAATGCTTGTTTGACACGGTTACGCTTGAGCGTGCACAAGCCTGAGTTAGTCAATAAGGTGCGTTTGAGTCAGTTGGGTGCTAAGGGCGTGATCGTTATGGGCAAAGGTGTGCAGGTGGTTTACGGCACTAAGGCCGAAACTTTGCGTAAAGTATTGCAGCGTTACTTAGATACTCGCCGCTAGGATTGTGTTTTTACAAAATTAACTGCTTAATTTTTACATTTTATTGATTCAAGCCTCTGAAATATCATTTTTATTTTCGCATTATAGGGTTTTCATACTGTTCAGCATGATTTGCTATGGCAAACTCGATGTAGGGACAATATAGGAGAGCCAACTTTGCAACAAATGACTGAAACTCGCGGTAATACTTCGCCATCCATAGAGCGTAAAATCTTACTGACGGATTGCGCTGATGCCCAAGGCCTCATCGCTAAAATCACCAGTGTTTGTTTTACTCATAAACTGAATATCATCAAAAACAGTGAGTTTGTGGATAATGCCCAAGGGCGTTTCTTTATGCGAACTGAGTTAGAGGGCATTTTTAACAGCGAACAGTTATTGCAGGATCTGCGTGACGTACTGCCTACGCAAAATCATATGACGTTAGTTAGCGCGGGTAAAAAACGCATTGTGGTGTTAGTCACAAAGGAAGCGCACTGTTTAGGCGATTTGTTAATGAAAGCCTATTACGGTGGTTTAAGTGTCGAGATTGCCGCTGTGGTGGGCAACCATGATGCACTACGTGAATTGGCAGAGAAGTTTAACATCCCCTTTCATCTGGTGAGCCACGAAGGCTTAGACCGAATTCAACACGAGCAAGCACTGTTGGCTGCGGTATCGCAATATGAGCCAGATTATCTGGTGTTGGCTAAGTACATGCGGGTGCTAACTCCAGATTTTGTGGCGCAATATCCTAATCGCATCATCAACATCCATCATTCTTTTTTACCTGCTTTTATCGGCGCAGCACCCTATCGCCAAGCCTGGGAGCGCGGGGTGAAAATTATCGGTGCGACGGCGCATTTTGTGAATAATTGCCTCGATGAAGGGCCGATCATCAAGCAAGACGTGATTCCCGTCGACCACAGTTATAGTGCCTTAGAAATGGCGCGTGCTGGGCGCGATGTTGAAAAGAGTGTATTGAGTAAAGCGCTGCAATTAGTGCTCAACGAACAAGTGGTCGTGTACGGCAATAAAACGATCGTTTTCTAAGATGTAGGTGAGTCGTGGCAATGGCATGACATTCAGCGGCATTTATTTTAACCCGCGTCTGTCATGAAATCAGCTATCATTATGTTTATTGGAGATTTTATAGTGCTCACATTGGGGTGAACATAGCGGTATAGTGTATTACCCATGCTCGAATTACAGGTCGGAGTGCTGGATGTCAACTCGTCAAAGCCTTATCGTTGGAATGAAAGACTTGCCCGATAGTTTGAATTTATCTTGGGCACAGCTAGATGAGCAGTTTTGTGTGCTACGGATGAGCCAAGCCTTTTACAGCAGGTGCAAACGCTCTGCGGCGCAAATCATTAATCAACCCATTAGCCAATTGTTTAGTGCTTTTAATGCTGAACTATGCGCCGATATAGTGAGGCGGCGCGGCCAAGAAATCGGTTTTCAATTACAAGATCATCGCGGCATACGTGTGCATCTCGCGCTGCATTCTTTGCCTGAAATGGGATGGTACTTGATTCTATCCGACATCAATTTTGAAGATCCGCAGATGAAGGAGTTGCACTCGGATTATCGTCGAGCGATTCAAGCCAGCGATGCTTGGTTGCAACACATAGAAGATGTGATTAAATCCTCCCAAGAAGAAGTATTTAAAGTCGCAGTTTCTAAGGCTATGTCGCTCACTGGCAGTCGATATGGCTTTATTCTGTTGCATAACGAAAAGTTAAAAACACTCACACTTGCTGCGCGTTCTGAGTATCCCCACGCAGAGGCTAATCAAGCCGATTTTGTTGAAGATAATACCCAAGTGTCAGAACTTGAAAGCCGCGTATGGCTCGAATGTGTGCGAGATTATAAGCCGATTATCCAAAATCAAACCGACTCCCAAAGGCGCTTAGGGGATTTGCCCTTAGATAAACTGCTACTTGGAGGGCGTTACTTGGCGGTGCCGATTTTATTTCGCAGTCGCTTAGTGGGCATGCTGTGCGTGGTCGACCGTAACGAGCCTTATAGTCGTAATGATGCGAGATCATTACTGACTTTTGCCAGCATTTTATGGCACAGCATTGAACTACCACGCACATTGCGCGCGGTATCCCGCCAGTCCAAAATCATTAAAGCGCAAAAAGAGCAATTATCTCAATCGTTAACCCAGCTTATTAGTGCTATTTCTGAGGCATTAGAACTGAAAGATGCCTATACCGCAGGGCATCAAAAGTCGGTGGCGCAATTAAGTTATTTGATTGGTGAGAAATTAGGTTTAGACCCGCTGCGTTTAGAAGGGCTGAAGATTGGTGCCTTAGTCCATGATATCGGCAAGTTAGCGATTCCATCGCAGATCTTGACAAAACCGTCAAAACTTTCAAAAGAAGAATACGCATTAATACAGACCCATCCGCTCCATGGTGCTGAAATTATTGAGGATGTGGAGTTTCCTTGGCCCATTAAAGAGATGATTTTACAGCATCATGAGCGGCTCGATGGCTCAGGTTATCCCGCGGGCTTAAAGGATAAGGCGATTTTATATGAGGCGAAAATTATTGCCGTCGCCGATGTTGCCGATTCGATATTGTCCCATAGGCCTTATCGCCCATCGTTAGGGCTGGAGAAAATGACTGAAGTGCTGCGTGCAGGTAAAGGGACTCTTTTTGATCCTGAGATAGTCGAAACTTGTTTAGCGATTTTGATTAATCGAGAGTTGAGTATTAGCGATCATATTGGTGCTGCGCCGCTTGAACCTTTAGTCACGATTTCACTCGACCATGAGTTAGTTGATATTAAGCGTTTACTTACGACTGCCCATGCTAAGGTGGCAGTGGTATTGGATGAGCAACATAAGATACTAGGGGTGATCACGAGTCGCTTACTGGAACATTGGTTTAGCCCATTACTTGGCACTGCGGCTGAGCGTGAACTGGATAGGGCATCTTTACATAAAAAAGCTCATCAGATCATGGAGCATTCAGTGCCTATTATCAGTGAGGTGGCCACATCGGAAGATGCATTACTGCAGTTGAATTTACTAGACTCAGAATATCTTGTGGTGGTGAACAAAGCGCAGCAGCCATTGGGGATTATCGGCTGGCGGGCCATTGCAATGACGAGAAATGCATTCCGTGAAGTAGAGCGTTTGATTTAAGTGTCTTATTAAACACTTTATTTTTAAGCCTGATAATGACAGCGCAACCGTAGGCTAAATTTTACCGACAATAAAAAAGATGCCCTTAGGCATCTTTTTATGGAACTCATGTTATCGAACAAATGCTGTGACTGTTAATCAACAATACGCAGTAATTCGTTGATACCCACTTTACTACGGGTTTTTGCATCCACTTTCTTAACGATAATAGCGGCATAGAGGCTGTACTTGCCGCAGGCTGATGGTAAGTTGCCAGAAACAACAACAGAGCCTGCTGGTACACGACCGTAATGCACTTCGCCAGTTTCGCGATCGTAAATTCGAGTGCTTTGGCCGATATACACGCCCATGGAAATCACTGAGCCTTCTTCAACCACCACGCCTTCAACAATCTCAGAACGCGCACCGATAAAGCAGTTATCTTCGATGATGGTTGGGCCCGCTTGTAATGGCTCAAGTACGCCACCAATACCTACGCCGCCAGATAAATGCACATTTTTACCGATTTGTGCACATGAGCCAACTGTCGCCCAAGTGTCAACCATAGTGCCTTCATCAACATAGGCACCTAAGTTCACATAAGATGGCATCAACACGGTATTTTTACCTATGAATGAGCCTTTACGCACTGTAGCCGAAGGCACCACGCGAATGGCTTCCGCTTTAAAGCGAGCTTCATCATATTCGGCAAATTTTAACGGCACTTTGTCGAAGTATTTGGTTTCGGCGCCATCGATAACCACGTTATCGAAAATACGGAAGGACAGTAATACCGCCTTTTTCAGCCATTGGTGCACATGCCATTGTCCGTCGATTTTCTCGGCGACACGGACTTCACCTTTATCGAGCATATTGATGACATGTTGCACATCGCTGCGCACACCTGCGTCAACTGTGCTTGGTGTGATGTCGGCGCGCGCTTCAAAAGCCGCTTCAATACGTTGGCGTAAAGCCTCCATTTACTTCTCCCACTGGTCTCGTTAATTAACTGATTCGATATTCTTTGCACTCAGGGCACTGATTAAAGCGTCCCTGAGGGCATTCTCTTGGGCTTCGTTAAGTTGCAAGCCGTCATTGGTCTGCAGCATAAAAAAGTCTTCGGCTCGCTCACCAATGGTGGTGATTTTGGCCGCGAGTAATGTTGTGTTGCAACGGTAAAAGATATCCCCGACTTTTGCCAGTAATCCTGGCGAATCTAAGGCGATAAGCTCCATCATACTTGTACCATGACGACTGCTTTCGAGGAAACTCACTTGTGTCGGCACATTAAAAGGTTTCATCTTGCGCGATAGTTTTCTAAAGCGCGGCAGTTTTGGACTGTCGCTCGACAGGGCCTTCTCAAGCGCCTTACGGATACTTTGGATGCGTGAAAGCTGGCTAACGGGCTCACCATCCTGCTCTAAGATCACAAAGGTATCGAGGGCATAATTGTCTTTTGACGTCATGATGTTGGCATCATGGACGTTGATATTTTTATTGTCGAGTACCGCCATCACAGTTGCGAACAATTTAGGTCTGTCTTGGCAATAGACAAATAGCTCAGTACCACCACGGGTGGTGTGTTTGGACACTAAGACTAAGGGCTCATCCTGTTGTTTGTGCTTTAAAATCGCTTCGGCGTGCCACGCGACTTGATTTGGCTGGTGGCGTAAAAAGTAATCTGCCTTAAAACGTTGCCACAGGGCATCGAGATCTTTCTCTTTCAATCCGCGGCGCAGCAGCTCTTTTTTTGCCTTGGCTTGGTATTCACGCACTCTGGCACGAATATCGACGGGTTTTTCTTTACCGCGGGCGAGCACTCTTTGGGTCGAAAAGTACAAGTCGCGCAGCAGTGAGCCTTTCCAGTTGTTCCAGGTTTTTTCGTTGGTGGCGCAGATATCGGCGACGGTTAAGCAGTACAGATAGCTTAAATGCACGGCATCGCGGACTTTATTGGCAAAGTCGGCCACCACATCGGGATCGGAAATATCGCGGCGCTGGGCGGTGACAGACATCACCAGATGATTTTCAACCAGCCAAGCGACTAGACGGCCATCGTGATCGTTTAACCCGTGCAGCTTACAAAAGGCGAGGGCATCGCTTGAGCCTAGTTTACTGTGATCGCCACCGCGACCTTTGGCGATATCGTGGAAGATAGCGCCTAATACGAGTAAACCTTTTTTAGGCAGTTGGTTGATGAGAATCGAGCCTAAGGGAAATTCTTCTTTTTGTTCGGCTTGGGAAAAACGCTCGATATTGAGCAGTAATCTGTGGGTGTGTTCATCGACCGTATAGGCGTGGAACAGGTCGAACTGCATTTGGCCTTCAATATTTCGCCATGCGGGTAAATAGGCCGATAACACGCCGTGTTTATGCATTAAAGACAAAGCAACAATGCCGCGAGGGTGGCGCAGAATTTCCATAAAGGCTTGGCGACAAAGCGGGTTTTCTTGCAAGGCTTGAGATTGTGCGCGTCTTGCTCGGCGCAGCGAACGCAGCGTTGGTGCGTAAATGCCTTTGATGTTGGAGTTTTTAGCGACTAACAAAAACAGCCGGACAATTTCTTCGCCGCTATCGAAAAGATCATCGCTTAGCGCTTCAATAAAAGTGCCACGGCGCTGGTAGTGTTTATCTATCGATTGAATTTCTAAAGCTTTTGTATGGCCTAATGTTGCCCGTTTAAACAGCTGCAGCAACATTTCGTTTAGCTCCATCACTCGGCGTACCGTGCGATAGTAACGTTTCATCATTTGCTCAACAGCAAGCTGGGTGGCGTCTTCATACCCCATTAGCTCGGCAACTTGGCGCTGTACATCAAAGAGTAAGCGATTTTCATCGCGACCGACCACCATGTGCAGGGCAAAGCGTATCTTCCACAAAAAGTGCTGACATTCGAGCAGCTCTTCTAGCTCACCAGGCTCTAAAAAGTCGTATTGGACTAATTCTTCGAGGCGAGCGGCGCCAAAGTGACGCATGGCTACCCAAGCAATGGTTTGAATATCCCTAAGACCACCGGGACAACTCTTGATATTGGGTTCTAAATCGAAGGCGCTGGCTCTGGCATGGCGGGCATTTTGCTCATCCCGTTTTGCGATAAAAAAATCGCTTGAAGTCCAAAAGTCACTCTGACGAATCGCATCATAAAGTTGATCGAATAAAAATTCGGGCCCTTCGAGCAATCGTGCCTCTAACAGATTGGTGGCTATGGTGATGTCTTCACGGCCGAGGATAATCGTGTCGTTTAACGTACGGACACTGTGGCCGATTTCCAGATTGGCATCCCACAGAAAGGCAATAAACTGACTGAGTGCCGCTTCGGCGGCGGGTGACAAGATATCATTAAACAGGAACAGCAAGTCGACATCTGAGTGGGGATGCAGCTCCCCACGGCCATAGCCGCCCACGGCAATCAAGGCAATATCATATTCCCTTAGACCGTGCTGTTCCCAAGCTTGCTTGACAAGGGCATCGACAAATTGACAGCGCTGCGTGACGAGCTCTTCAATCGGGGTTTTAGCCTTAAAACTGGCCAAAAGAATCTGATTCTGTTCGATTAATGATTGTTTAGCGAGCAGAGCTATATTCATCGAGTCCCTTGTTTTTATGCTTGTTAGTATGGCCTATCGCTCGTGATTGATGATACGTGGGAAATCCTCATCCTCACGCAGGGTAAGTACTTCAACCCCTTTTTCAGTCACCAGTAAGGTATGTTCCCACTGGGCTGAATTTTTACCATCGGAGGTCGTTACCGTCCACTTATCATCGCGATCGAGTATGGTCGTGTGGCGACCAGCATTGATCATAGGTTCAATGGTGAAACACATGCCTGGGCGTAATACAGTGTTATCGCCGTTACGGTAATGCATAACCTGAGGTTCCTCATGGAAACCCGAGCCAATACCGTGGCCACAATAATCTTGCACGATGGAATATTTCTCAAGGCCTGTTTTACTTGCTTTGATGAATTTTTCGATAGTATTGCCAATTTCACCCAGTTTTAAACCTGGACGCACCTTACGAATAGCCAAATACAAGCTTTCTTGCGCAATGCGGCACAGACGTTTGTCCTTCGCGCTCACTTCACCGATTAAAAACATCATCGAGGTATCGCCGTGATAACCGTCTTTAATCACTGTGATGTCGATATTGAGGATATCGCCTTCTTTCAATGGTGGGTTGTCGTTTGGAATGCCGTGGCAAATCACATGGTTTACAGAAGTACAAATGGATTTAGGAAAACCATGGTAGTTAAGCGGCGCCGAAATCGCACCTTGCTCTTCGGTATATTTGGCGCAGAGGTCATTGAGCTCATTGGTGGTCACGCCCGGTTTAACATGCGGCGCGATCATTTCTAATACCTGTGCGGCTAGTTTGCCCGCAGCACGCATTTTTTCAATTTCTTCAGCGGTCTTGATGACTATACTCATTGCGTTTTCTCTTGTGTCTTTAATGTCTGTTGGCCACGCAACCTAATGCAAAAATTTGTGCTTTAGGGCTATTTATGGTATAAAGCGCGCCGTTATGTTTAAGTCTTGATGAATTGTCCAAGCCAGCTTTTGCGCTGCTTTGATACTTGCAAGACTAAAGATGGCGGTCATTATACATGGCTATTTGTCTAAATACTAAATCACACACGTGTCGACACATTCTTCGGGGTGCCCTCAGTTGTTATATAAGGGGTCGAAGACATGGGATACGTGGAGGTCTAACCCCCTAAATTTTAAGGTAATAGAAATGACTACAGTTTCAATGCGCGATATGCTTCAGGCCGGTGTCCACTTCGGTCACCAAACCCGTTACTGGAACCCAAAAATGAAGCCATTCATTTTCGGTGCTCGCAACGGTGTTCACATCATCAACCTTGAGCATACTGTGCCAATGTTCAATGAAGCGCTAGCTTTCATCAGCAACGTAGCTTCAAAGAAAGGTAAAGTATTATTCGTTGGTACTAAACGTGCTGCTGGCGAAGCGATCAAAGAAGCTGCTCTGTCTTGTGACCAGTACTATGTTGATCACCGCTGGTTAGGCGGTATGCTGACTAACTGGAAAACCGTTCGTCAGTCAATCAAACGTCTGAAAGAACTGGAAAGCCAATCAGTAGACGGTACTTTCGACAAGCTGACCAAGAAAGAAGCGCTGATGCGTACTCGTGAGCTTGAAAAGCTGGAAAAATCTTTAGGTGGTATTAAAAACATGGGCGGCCTGCCAGACGTATTATTCGTCATTGGTGCTGACCATGAGCATATCGCTATTAAAGAAGCTAACAACCTGGGTATCCCTGTTGTTGCAGTTGTTGATACTAACTCTGCGCCAGATGGTGTTAACTACATCGTTCCTGGTAACGACGACGCTATGCGTGCTATCCGCCTGTACACTTCTTCTGTTGCTGCTGCTGCAAAAGCTGGCCGTGGTCAAGATTTGGCTGTTCAAGCTGAGCAAGACGGTTTCGTAGAAGCCGAATAATAATAAGGCGGGATGATTATCATCACCCTTATTAACCAAGATTTTTGATTGGTTAACAGGGGCCATTCGGCCCCTGTTTTATATCTGCAAATTAGTCGATTTTTTATAGAGGATTTAACAATGGCAATTACTGCTGCCCAAGTTAAAGAACTGCGCGACCGTACTGGCGCAGGCATGATGGATTGTAAAAACGCTCTGACAGAAGCTAACGGCGACATGGAGTTAGCAATTGACAACATGCGTAAGTCTGGCGCTGCTAAAGCGGCTAAAAAAGCGGGTAACATCGCTGCTGACGGTACAATTCTGATCAAGAATGGCGAAGGTTTCGCTGCGCTATTAGAAGTTAACTGTCAAACTGACTTCGTTGCTAAAGATTCAAACTTCTTAGCATTCGCGAACGCAGTATTAGATGCCGCTGCTGCATCTAAAGTGACTCTTGAAGATTTAAAAGCACAGTTTGAAGATGCACGCGTTGCATTGGTAACTAAAATCGGTGAAAACATCAACATTCGTCGTGTTGAGTACATCGATGGTGCAAACCTATCTTCATACCGTCACGGTGAGCGCATTGGCGTTGTTGTTGCCGGTGAAGCTGACGAAGAAACCTTAAAGCACATCGCAATGCACGTTGCTGCTTCTAAGCCTGAATACGTGAACCCAGAAGATGTTCCTGCAGAAATCGTTGCAAGAGAACAAGCTCTGCAAATCGAAATGTCAATGAACGAAGGCAAATCGGCAGAGATCGCTGAGAAGATGGTTCTAGGTCGTATGAAGAAGTTTACTGGTGAGATTTCTCTGACTGGTCAAGCTTACATCATGGAACCAAAGAAAACTGTTGGCGAAATTCTGAAAGAGAAAGGCGCTAAAGTCACTAACTTCATTCGTTTAGAAGTGGGTGAAGGTATTGAGAAGAAAGAAGAAGATTTCGCGGCTGAAGTTGCTGCTCAAATCGCTGCTTCTAAAAAGGCTTAATCGCCAACGCTAAATACCCCCAAGACCGCGGCAATAGCTGCGGTCTTGTTATGACCAGGATAAAAATTATGAGCACCAATCCAAAACCCGCATTTAGACGCATTCTTCTTAAATTAAGTGGCGAAGCACTGATGGGCGACGAAGGCTTCGGCATCGACCCTAAAGTATTAGATCGCATGGCTCAGGAAGTGAAAGAGCTGGTTGAGCTGGGTATTCAGGTGGGTGTGGTTATTGGTGGTGGTAATCTGTTTCGCGGTGAAGGCCTAGCAAAAGCAGGCATGAACCGTGTGGTGGGCGATCACATGGGTATGCTGGCAACGGTTATGAACGGCTTGGCAATGCGAGACGCCCTGCACCGTGCCTATGTTAATGCTCGTCTGATGTCAGCTATCCCGTTAAAGGGTGTGTGTGATGATTACAATTGGGCTGAAGCGATCAGCTTGCTAAAATCTGGCCGAGTGGTTATTTTTGCTGCCGGTACAGGTAATCCTTTCTGCACGACCGATTCTGCGGCCTGTTTACGCGGCATTGAAATCGAAGCTGAAGTCGTATTGAAAGGCACTAAAGTCGACGGTGTATACTCCGAAGATCCAATGAAGAACCCAGACGCCGTTAAGTATGATGAAGTGACTTATGCGGAAATTCTGGAAAAAGAATTAAAAGTAATGGACTTAGCCGCCTTTACTATGGCGCGTGATCACGACATGCCTATTTTAGTCTTCAACATGAATAAACCTGGCGCTCTACGCCGCGTTATCATGGGTGAAGAAGAAGGCACGCTGATCAGAGCGAAAAAAGTTATTTAATGACCAAGAAGGACATTTAACGTGATTGAGAATATTAAGAAAGATGCGCAAGAGCGTATGGGTAAATGCGTAGACGCGACTAAAAACCAAATGGCAAAAGTGCGTACCGGTCGTGCCCACCCAAGCCTGTTGGATTCCATTCAAGTCTCTTACTACGGCACTATGACGCCACTAAACCAAGTGGCTAACGTGGGCGTTGAAGATTCACGCACTCTGTCTGTGACTGTGTTTGACCGTAGTGCTATCCAAGCCGTTGAAAAGGCTATTATGAGCTCTGATTTAGGTCTGAACCCTATGTCAGCTGGCGCGACATTACGTATTCCATTACCCGCGCTGACCGAAGAACGTCGTAAAGACTTCATCAAAGTGGTGCGTAACGAAGCTGAAAACGGTCGTATTGCTATCCGTAACGTGCGTCGTGATGCGATTTCTGAAGTGAAAAAGCTTGAAAAAGCTAAAGCTTGTACTGAAGATGATGTGCGTCGCAGTGAAGAAGAAGTGCAAAAGTTCACCGATGCTCACATTAAAAAGGTCGATGAGATTTTAGCGGCCAAAGAAATTGAGTTGATGGAAGTCTAATCTCAGTTCGATAAGCTAGAGTTGATGCGCCGTGTAGGGGTATACTACACGGCGTTTGTCTATTTTAAAGGGCTGTATTAGATGTCATCCACAGTGGAACTTGATCCGCACCCTAGGACGAGTGAGAGTGATTTATACACTCAAACGACCTTGCCGGGACAATTACCCGAACTCGTGAAACAGTCGTTACCTAAGCATGTTGCTATTATCATGGATGGCAATGGGCGTTGGGCACAAACCCAAGGTAAACCACGAGTGATGGGACATAAGGCTGGTGTTAAGGCCGTTAGAAGAGCCGTAAGCACGGCAAGCCAATTAGGCATTGAATCGCTAACCTTATTCGCATTTTCTAGCGAGAATTGGCGTAGACCCGATAAAGAAGTCAGCTTGCTGATGGAGTTGTTTTTTACCGTATTACAGCGCGAAATTAAATTGCTGGATAAGAATCAGGTTAAGCTCAACATTATTGGCGATATCAGCCGCTTTTCGGCGCGATTACAGAAGCAAATTGCTGCTGCTCAAGAGAAGACATCTCGCAATACTGGCTTGATTCTAAATGTTGCGGCTAACTATGGTGGCCGTTGGGACATACTTCAAGCAGCACAAAAATTAGCGGAAAAGGTCGAAACTGGCGAAATGACCAGCAGTCAGTTCACCGAAGAAGCCTTAAGTGCACATTTGTGCATGCAAAATCAGAGTGAAGTTGATTTAATGATCCGCACGGGCGGGGACTGTCGCATCAGCAATTTTGTGCTGTGGCAGGCGGCCTATGCAGAATTGGTGTTTACCGACACCCTTTGGCCTGATTTCGATGAACAGGCTTTTCATGAAGCGATAGCCATTTTTGCAAGTCGCCAGCGCCGTTTTGGTCTGACTGGAAGTCAGATTGATGAGATGCGTGCATTGTAAAACCTCATGAGGGATTTTTTTTGCTAAAACAACGAATAATAACAGCAACTTGGTTAGTTCCATTAGTTTTAGGGGCGATATTTTTGCTCCCTGCCAGCTACTTCGCCTGGGCCTTAGTTGCCGTCTTCCTTATTGCAGCAAAGGAATGGGGAAGAATTATCGATAATCAGTGTGATGTCACTCAGTGGAGCTTTACCTTCACAGTTGGTATCTTATTGGTGGCAATTAATCTGATTGTGCCAATTGATGCCGTTTGGTTAAGCCACCAGTTACATCCTATCTATTTGGCCATTCTCTATATTGGTGCATTCTGGTGGTTAGCATCACTATTATTAGTGGTAACTTATCCTAAAAGCGCTAAGTTCTGGCAAAAGAATCCTATGTTTAAGTCCATGTTTGGACAGTTAACCTTAGTGCCTTGCTTTGTTGCTCTTATCGCGCTCAAATCCATTAGTTCACAAACTTCTCCCTATTACGGCCCAGTGTTAGTACTGTTAGTGATGTTGATTGTGTGGGCCGCAGATTCTGGGGCTTACTTCGTCGGTAAAGCGATAGGTAAAACGAAACTGATGCCTGCAGTGAGCCCTGCTAAAACCTTGGAAGGCCTAGTTGGTGGTTTAGTGACGACTATGCTCGTGGTTGCAGGTGTTATGTATTATTCGCCAGAGCAAGAACTGGGTTTAGTTGTGGCAGTGACCTTATTTGTTGCTTTAGTGTCAGCGCTGGGCGATTTATCTGAGAGTATGTTTAAGCGTGCGGCCTGTATTAAAGATTCTGGCACTATTTTGCCCGGTCACGGTGGCGTGCTCGACCGCATCGACAGCCTGACTGCAGCCTTGCCGGTGTTTACCCTGATCTACATTGCATTCTGGATGTAACGCTATGCAAAATATGGTGATTTTGGGTGCTACCGGTTCAATTGGTGCTAGTACCTTAAGCGTGATTTCGGCTAATCCATTGGCTTATAGCATCTATGGATTGGTGGCCAATGCGAGCGTTGATAAGATGCTGGCTTTGTGTGTAGCCCATAAACCGAAAGTCGCGCATATGGTGGATGAAGAGGCTGCGAAACAGTTACGCGCCGTTTTACCCGCTGCGCTCAATATCCAAGTCACTACTGGCATGAACGATTTACTCGGTTTAGTGACGGCTGCCGAAGTGGATACTGTAATGGCAGCGATTGTCGGGGCGGCAGGGCTAGTACCAACCCTTGAAGCCGTGAAGGCGGGAAAGCGAGTATTACTGGCCAATAAAGAAGCTTTAGTCATGTCGGGTGAGTTGTTTATTGAGGCGACTAAGCGCTCTGGTGCTGTGCTCTTGCCCGTGGACAGTGAACATAATGCTATCTTTCAATGTTTACCCCTAGAAGTGCAGGCTAACCTCGGCCGTTGCGATTTAGCTGCGTCGGGTATATCCCATATTTTGTTAACCGGTTCTGGCGGACCTTTCCTGCGGTCGGATCTTGCGACACTTGCGGCCATGACGCCTGCCCAAGCCTGTAAACACCCTAATTGGTCCATGGGACCTAAAATCTCTGTTGACTCCGCCACTATGATGAATAAGGGTTTAGAGTTCATTGAGGCGCGGTGGTTGTTTAACACTCAGGCTGAGCAACTTAAAGTGGTTATTCATCCGCAAAGCGTGATCCACTCTATGGTGCAGTACCGTGATGGTTCGGTTATCGCCCAAATGGGTAACCCAGATATGCGCACACCGATTGCCCATTGCATGGCTTATCCGCAAAGAATTCATTCGGGCGTTGAACCTTTAGATTTTTTCAAAGTCGGACAGTTAAGCTTTTATGAACCTGATTTTGAACGTTTCCCCTGTTTGGCTTTGGCTATGGAGGCGTGTGCCCAAGGCCAAGAGGCAACAACCGTATTAAATGCTGCCAATGAGGTCGCTGTTGAAGCATTCTTGCAGGGGCAAATTGGTTTTACGCAAATTGCAAAAGTGAATGAGGCTTGTTTAGTCACTGTGCCTAAACGTCCTATGGGCAGCATAGAAGATATTTTAGCCTTAGATGCGCAAACCCGCGTCTATGCGTGTGAGACATTAGCAAGCATCGCTTAGCAATAGCTGAGTGATTAAATTTATAACGTAAGGAGTGGGATGTTAGATTTTTTATGGAACTTAGGTTCTTTCATCGTTGCACTGGGTCTGTTAATTACTGCCCACGAATACGGCCATTTCTATATCGCGCGACGTTGTGGCGTGAAAGTCGAACGTTTCTCCATTGGTTTTGGTAAGGCTATTTGGCGCCGTGTTGGTAAAGACGGCACTGAATATGTGTTAGCCATGATCCCCCTTGGCGGCTATGTCAAAATGCTCGATGAGCGTGTTGAAGACGTTCCCGATGAATTAAAAGATCAAGCGTTCAATCGTAAAACCGTATGGCAACGTATTGCGATTGTGGCCGCTGGTCCAATTGCTAACTTTATTTTTGCCATCGTTGCCCTGTATTTTATGTATCTGATTGGTGTGCCATCACTTAAGCCTGTGATCACCTCGACGACCCCCGGGACTGCTGCTGCGCAAATTCAAATCACAGAGCCAATGCAAATAACGGCCATTTCCGGTCAGGCAGTGCGTAACTGGGAAGAAGTGAATTTAGCTTTAGTCGGCCACATAGGTGATGAAAGTCTGAGTGTATCGCTGATGCCATTGAATGGTTTGCAAGGTTTGGATTCTAGTGCGCGGTCTTACACCTTAGATACGCGTAATTGGCGTTTTGACCCTGAAAAAGAATCCCCGATTACGGCATTAGGGTTAGGGATTTATCGTCCCGAAATCGTCCCCACCATTGCTGCGATTAGTCCTGACAGTGCCGCTGCGAATAGTGAGCTAAAAGTCGGTGACACCTTAGTCGCAATAAATGGTAAAAATTACACCGATTGGCAGGCTTTTGTTGACATTATTCAACATTCTGCCAATGTGCCTGTGAGTTTAACTGTGCGTCGCAATGGCGAACAGTTTAATGTGGCAGTGACACCCTTAAGCAGTAAAAATGCCGATGGCCAAGAGATAGGTATGCTCGGAGTGAGCCCGACCCAAGCACAATGGCCAGACAATATGCGTTTACAACTTGAATATGGACCAATCGATTCTTTCGGTATAGCAGCGGATAAAACATGGCAACTTGTTGCTGTGAGCTTTAAGATGATTGGTAAATTATTTACCGGCGATGTGTCGGTGAAAAACCTGAGTGGACCCATTTCGATCGCACAGGGTGCGGGCAGTAGTGCAAACTATGGCTTGGTCTATTTTCTCGGGTTCCTCGCGCTCATCAGCGTCAATTTAGGCATCATTAACTTGCTGCCTTTACCTGTGCTCGATGGGGGACACCTGCTGTATTACTTTATTGAAGTAATAACTGGTAAACCTGTACCTGAAAAGGTGCAGGAAATAGGATTCAGATTTGGGGCAGCAATACTGCTGATGTTGATGAGCGTTGCGCTTTTCAATGATTTTGCCCGACTCTGAGCAAGGACAGACTAATAATTAGAAGTGCTCTATGAGATTGAATAAACTTTTTGCCTCGATGTTATTCGTCGGTGCGTCGTTTTCAGGGACTGTGTTGGCTGATACTTTCCAACCGTTTGAAGTGACCGACATCCAAGTTGAAGGTTTGCAACGAGTTGCACTCGGTGCTGCCTTGTTAAGCTTACCAGTAAAAGTAGGTGACACTGTTGACCAGTTAAGAATCCAGCAAGCGATTAAAAGCTTGTATGCATCGACTAACTTTGAAAATGTCTCCGTGAGCCGAGATGGCGGCGTATTAGTGGTGAAAGTCACTGAACGTCCAACTATCAGTGCCGTGACATTCGATGGCAACAAAGACATTAAAGACGAACAGTTACAGGAAAGTCTGGACGGTTCTGGCGTTAAAGTCGGTGAGTCGCTCGATCGTACTATGTTGACTGGTATTGAAAAGGGTCTGCAGGATTTCTACTACGGCGTGGGTAAATACGGCGCGAAAGTGGAAGCCCAAGTGATTAACTTACCCCGTAATCGGGTTGAGCTGAAATTTAAGTTTACCGAAGGTTTAGCGGCCGAAATCCGCCAAATTAACGTGGTCGGTAACAAAGAGTTCACCGATGCTGAACTGATCGGCATGTTGGAACTTAAAGATTATGTGGCTTGGTGGGATCTGTTTGGTGAGCGTCGTTATCAGAAGCAAAAACTGCAGGCCGATCTCGAGACCATCAAAACCTATTATCACAATAAAGGTTATATCCGCTTCGAAGTCACCTCGACTCAAGTGGCCATGACGCCTGACCGTAAAGGTTTATATATCACCATCAACGTAGATGAAGGTGAGAAGTATAAAGTTAAAGAAGTAAACCTGACGGGTGATTTGATGGGCCGTGAAGAGTTGATGAAATCAATTCTGCCAATCAAAGCGGGTGATATGTACAACGGCGGTGATGTAACTTTCACCGAAGAAATGTACAGCAAGTATTTAGGCCGCTTCGGTTATGCTTACCCTGAAGTGAAAACCTACCCTGAAATTGATGATAAGACTAAAGAAGTCACCTTAAACATCAATATCAAACCGGGTAAACGTGTTTACGTGCGGGCGATTAACTTCACTGGTAATACAGTGACTAAAGATGAAGTGATGCGCCGTGAGTTGCGTCAGATGGAAGGGGCTTGGTTAAACTCTGCGCAAGTTGAGCAGTCTAAAGCGCGTCTGAACCGTTTGGGCTTCTTCGAAACCGTTGACACTGAAACCATTCAAGTGCCGGGTACTGATGACTTAGTTGATGTTGCGGTTAAAGTGAAAGAGCAGCCATCGGGCTCATTTAACGCGGGTGTCGGTTATGGTACTGAATCAGGTCTGAGCTTGCAGTTTGGCGTACAGCAAAACAACTTCTTAGGTACAGGTAATCAAGCGGGTATTAGCTTGAGTACAAATAAGTACTCTAAAAACGTTAACTTATCCTATACCGATCCGTACTGGACAAAAGACGGAGTGAGTTTAGGCGGGAGCGTTTATTGGAGTGAGTTTGACGCCAATGAAGCTAACTTAGAACGCTA
Organism: Shewanella sp. M16; assembly: GCF_018224605.1. Lineage (NCBI taxonomy): Bacteria > Pseudomonadati > Pseudomonadota > Gammaproteobacteria > Alteromonadales > Shewanellaceae > Shewanella > Shewanella sp. M16. The sequence continues at coordinate 57,973 of NZ_JAGTUL010000008.1, forward strand.
TAAAAACAGTTCGTATGGTGTGGCGCTTAACTCGGGTTTCCCGATTAACGAATACAACCGTATCAATGGTGGTATTGGCTATCGTCACAACACGATTTCTGAAATTTCTGCCTATGAGCAGGCACGTCGTTTCTATAACATCTATCGTGATGATGATCCGAATGCCGACTTAAGTTTTGATAACTTCGAACTCAGCCTAGGCTGGTATCGTAGTACCTTGAACCGTGGCACTTTCCCAACAGATGGCTCGTCCCAGCGTCTGAATGGCAAAATGACTTCGCCAGGGTCTGATTTACAGTATTTTAAGACAGACTTTGACACTAACTTCTATTTTCCTGTTAACCGCAGTCAGAGCGTTGTGCTCTTGGCCCGTGGTCGATTAGGTTATGGTAACGGTTATGGTCAATTTAATGATAATGACCAAATTTTGCCTTTCTGGGAAAACTATTACTCAGGTGGTAGTAGCTCACTACGTGGCTTTAAGTCAAACTCGGTCGGTCCTCGCTCCTTCTATATGTATAGTGGTAGCGAACCTTGCTTGGATCCATCGGGTGATGGTTGTAACTTCCCTCAACCGGATCCTGATAGCATTCAAGTCAGTTCTGGCCGCTCTATCGGTGGTAATGCTCTTGCAACGGCAAGTATGGAGTTGATTGTACCAACCCCATTCTTGGATGAGGCTTACACTAACTCAGTTCGTACTAGCTTCTTCGTCGATGCGGGTAACGTCTGGGATACTGAGTTTGACTATGATTTTTATCGAAATAGTTTGCCTGCGGAAGAGTTTGCTAAGTTACAGGACTTTAGTGATCCAGCACGCCTGCGCGCCTCTTGGGGCCTGAGTGTGCAATGGTTATCACCTATGGGACCTATGGTGTTCAGCTTGGCGTGGCCGCTTAAAGAATATGAAGGTGACCAAACGGAGATCTTCTCTTTCAATATTGGCAAAACTTTTTAAAAGGCATACACTCGGCAAGTTTTGCTGACAATAACAAGGTAACAAGGAGTTTATTTTGAACAAGATGGTAAATTGTGCGCTGATGACGTTAGTTTTGTTAGGCGCGCCGTTAGTGGCACATGCTGAGAAAATTGCCGTAGTGGATATGGGCGCTGTGTTTGAACAGCTCCCACAACGTGAACAGATCTCTCAATCTCTGAAGAAAGAGTTTGGTGATCGCGTAGCTGATGTCCAAAAAATGCAAGAAGAAATGCGTTCTCTGATGGAGAAACAGCAACGTGATGGTGCATTAATGAACGATGCACAAAAAACTGAGCTGGTTCGTAAAATGGAATCGCTAAAATCTGAATATCAGTTAAAAGGCAAAGCATTGGATGAAGACCTACGTCGTCGCCAAGGTGAAGAGCAAAATAAACTGTTAGTTAAAGTGCAAAAAGCCATCAACACTATCGCTGAAAAAGACCAATATGATTTGGTATTACAACGTGGTGCTGTCATTTATGTTAAGCCTAACGCTGACATCAGTGGCAAAGTGGTTGAAGCCTTAAGCAAAGGCAAGTAATAGATGAATAGTGTGACTTTAAAAGAGCTATGCCTGTTATTAGACGGTGATATCCAAGGCGACGAAACGCTAATTATTAATAGTGTGGCGACCTTAGAAAATGCCAAGGCGGGTCAGATCTCTTTTTTAGCCAACAGTAAATACCGCTCTCAGCTTGAGGCAACTCAAGCGAGTGCGGTGTTATTGTCAGCTAAAGATGCGCAGGATTATCAAGGTACTGCGTTAATTGTAAAAGATCCATATGTCGGTTTTGCTCGTGTTGCTCAGTATTTGGATACTACACCCAAAGCGGCGGTGGGTATCCATCCTTCGGCACAAATTGATCCTTCAGCTCATTTAGGGGAAGGTGTCGCTATTGGCGCGAATGCTGTGATTGGTGCGAACGTCATTTTAGGTGAAAATGTGCAGATTGGTGCCGGTGTTGTGCTGGGACAAGATGTGGTTATTGGCTCAAAAACACGTTTGTGGGCTAATGTCACCGTCTATCACGATGTGCATTTAGGACAGGATTGTATTATCCATTCGGGTGCCGTATTAGGCTCAGATGGTTTTGGTTATGCTAACGAACGTGGTCAGTGGATTAAAATTCCGCAGACAGGTGGCGTGCGTATTGGCGATCGGGTTGAGATTGGTGCTAATTCAACGGTAGATCGTGGGGCATTAGGCCATACAGAGATCCACGACGGTGTGATTATTGATAACCAAGTACAAATTGCCCATAACGATATAATCGGCGAAAATACTGCTATTGCAGGCAGTACTACTGTTGCTGGCAGTGTCACTATTGGTAAATATTGTATTATTGGCGGTAGCTGTGCCATCGCAGGTCATTTGAGCATTGCCGATGGTGTGCATGTGTCTGGTGCTACCAATATCACCACTAACATGCGTGAGCCTGGCTTATACTCTTCTGCCACGGTGGCAATGGACAATAAACTTTGGCGTAAAAATACAGTTCGTTTCCGTCAGTTAGATGAACTGTTCCAGCGTGTTAAAACGTTGGAAAAAAATTTAAAAACACCAGATTAATTGCCCCAAGGCAATTTGAGGAACTCGGTTCGTGTCTAATCAAATGAACACTATGGATATTAAAGAAATACTTAAATATCTACCCCATAGATATCCATTCCTATTGATCGATCGTGTGCTTGATTACACTCCTGGTGTTAGTCTGCAGGCGATCAAAAACGTTTCAATAAATGAGCCATTTTTTCAGGGACATTTCCCGATACAACCTGTGATGCCAGGTGTGCTTATTTTAGAAGCGATGGCACAGGCAACTGGCCTGTTAGCCTTTAAAACAATGAGTAGTGATGTACCACCACCAGGTGTGTTGTATTACTTTGCTGGTATTGATAATGCGCGTTTTAGACGTGTGGTTGAGCCAGGAGATCAAATTCATTTTGATGTCAAAATGATTAAAGAGCGCCGCGGGATTGGCGTTTTCTACGGTGAGGCCAAAGTGGATGGTGAAGTGGTTTGTTCCGCTGAAATCATGTGTGCCCGCAGAGAGATTAGTCAGTGATAGATACATTAGCGTTTGTGCATCCCGATGCAAAAATTGGCAATAACGTCACTATTGGCCCTTGGACCTATATCGGTGCGGGCGTCGAAATTGGTGATGATTGTTGGTTGAGTTCCCATGTGGTGGTCAAAGGTCCAACGATTATCGGCAAAGGGAATCGTATTTTTCAATTCGCCTCCGTTGGTGAAGAATGCCAAGACAAAAAGTACGCTGGCGAGCCGACACGACTGATCATTGGCGACAATAACGTCATCCGTGAAAACGTGACCATTCACCGCGGTACAGTTCAAGATAACAGTGAAACCCGTATTGGGTCGAATAACCTGTTTATGAACTATGTGCATATCGCCCATGACTGTGTGGTCGGCGATAATGTCATCATGGCGAATAACGCATCTATTGCAGGTCACGTGCACGTCGGTGACTGGGCGATTTTAGGCGGTATGACAGGCGTACATCAGTTTGTGCATATTGGTGCCCATGCGTTTACTGCCGGTTGTTCTTTAGTTTTGCAGGATGTGCCTCCTTTTGTGATGGCAGCGGGTCAACCGACAGTGCCTCGCGGCTTAAACAGCGAAGGTATGAAGCGTCGCGGTTTTTCTAAAGAAAGCCAGTTAGCCGTGCGTCGTGCTTATAAAACGTTATATCGTAGCAGCTTAACGGTAGAAGAAGCGATTGAAGCATTAGCTGAAGATGCGCAGAACGATGAGCAAGTCAAATTACTGCTTGAGTTTGTAAAGTCATCGAGTCGCGGCATTATTCGCTAACTTGATGACCACATGACAACAAAAGGGCATTTTTATGCCCTTTTGTATTATTGGTTTAAGCCTTTTTTGTGGTAGACGTAGTCGTTAAAAATGCGTTTATTCATCAATGCATTCGACCATAAATGAGCTTAGTCATTAATTGAATCATTAACTTAACATAAGTGTAGGCTTGGAACGATGCATTTTAGGTGTGGTTTACCTCTTCATCCAATGCCATTAATTCATGAGACGTGATTGGTTTATGAGCAATAAAACTCCATTAGTGTTTGCCATGGTTGCCGGAGAACTCTCAGGCGATATTTTAGGTGCAGGTTTAATGGCTGCGCTGCAAAAGACCCATCCCGATGCGCGCTTTGTCGGTATCGGTGGACCCCGCATGGAAGCCCTAGGCTTCAAATCCCTGTTTGCGATGGAAGAACTCGCAGTGATGGGAATCGTTGAAGTGTTATCTCGTCTACCTCGCTTATTAAAAGTGCGGTCATCCTTGATTAAAGAGATCACCGCGCTTAAGCCCGATTGTTTTATTGGCATAGATGCACCGGATTTTAATATAGGCCTCGAGCTTAAACTTAAAGCCCGCGGTATTAAAACCGTCCATTATGTGAGCCCATCCGTGTGGGCATGGCGCCCAAAACGTATATTCAAAATCGCGAAGGCGACCCATATGGTGTTGTCGTTATTGCCATTTGAGAAAGCTTTTTATGACAAGCATCAAGTACCTTGCACCTTTGTGGGTCATACCTTAGCGGATGATATTCCGTTGCGAAGCGATAAAGCGGCGGCGCGTCAGTTACTTGAACTCGATGCCGATGCAGAATATTTAGCTATTCTACCGGGATCCCGTGGTGGCGAGTTAAAGCAACTGGCTGAGCCTTTCGTGAAGGCGGCTTTACTGATTAAACAGAACTTCCCTGATATACGTTTTGTGACGCCACTGGTCAATCAAAAACGCCGTGAGCAATTTGAGCAAGCGCTGAAGGATTTTGCACCGGATCTCGAAATTCATATGGTCGAAGGTCAGTCGCGCGAAGTCATGGCGGCTGCCGATGGCATTTTATTAGCATCTGGCACCGCGACGTTAGAAGCCATGTTGGTCAAGCGTCCAATGGTGGTGGCTTATCGTGTTAGCCCTATGACCTATTGGATTGCTAAGCGCATGATGCAGGTCGAGCGTTTCTCGTTACCGAATCTACTGGCTGGAAAAGATCTCGTCCCTGAGCTCATTCAAGAAGATTGCACGCCAGAGAAAATAGCTGCAGCGGTCACAGTCGAGTTAAATCGAGATTTTACGCCGCTCAAAGCTGAGTTTGATGCCCTGCACCAAGTGTTACGCCGTGATGCGAGCTTAAAAGCCGCTGAAGCGGTAATGGCACTGGTTGAGCCTAAACCAAGTCATGCTAAATCGCTGGAGGCTAACTAGTGGCAACTTTTAAAAGTTTAACCGAAGCCGATTTGCTGGCCTTTTCGACGGGATTAATTGCTGGTGTGGATGAAGTCGGCCGTGGGCCTTTAGTTGGTGATGTGGTGACTGCCGCTGTGATTTTAGATCCAAACAAGCCCATCAGTGGTCTGAATGATTCCAAGAAACTCAGTGAGAAGCGCCGCGAAGCTTTGTTTGATGAGATTTGTGAAAAAGCCCTGTGTTATCACGTGGGCCGCGCCAGTCCTGCTGAAATCGATGAGCTGAATATTCTGTACGCCACTATGCTGGCGATGCAGCGTGCGGTTGCTGGGCTTAAGATTGCGCCTGCGTTGGTGTTAGTCGATGGCAATCGCAGTCCAGCATTTGTTGCCCATAATGGCGCCTCGCTTACCAGTCACAGCATCATTAAAGGTGATGGTTTAATTGCCAGTATTAGTGCCGCATCGATTATCGCCAAAGTGACGCGGGATCGTGAGATGGATGTGCTCGATGCTGCTTATCCGCAATACGGTTTTGCTAAGCATAAGGGCTATCCGACTAAGGCGCATTTTGAGGCCATCGCCGAACATGGGGTGTTTGACCAATATCGTAAAAGTTTTAAACCCGTCAAGGCATTACTGGGACTATAAGCTGTGCTCCCAAGCTACCTGAAGATACGAGTTTCAGGTTGTTTGGGTATAAGTTCCCGTTATCCAGCAAAGTCACTGGCTCTGGCTGCGTGACTTTGTTAGTCTGCTTTCTAGTTATTGTTAACCTGCTATTCAAAGATAATCCTAATTATGTCCGATCCTCGTTTTGTGCATCTTCGTGTCCACAGTGACTTCTCTATGACCGATGGCGTGGCCAAGGTCAAGCCTATTTTGGCGCAGGTGGAAGCGCAGGGAATGGCTGCGGTCGCCTTGACTGACCAAAATAACTTTTGTGGTTTGGTGAAGTTTTACAGTGGTTGCCATGGTGCGGGGATCAAGCCGATTATTGGTGCCGATTTTTGGATGCAAGTGCCCGGATTTGAAGGCGAATTGTGCGCCTTAACCATTATTGCGATGAACAATGTCGGTTATCAAAATCTGACCCAAATCATCAGTCAGGCTTATTTGCGTGGCCAAGTGGCCGGCCGTGTAGTGATAGACCAAGAGTGGTTACTCACTTATAACGAAGGCATTTTGCTGTTATCTGGCGCCAAAGAAGGCGATCTGGGTAAGGCACTGCTCAAGGGCAATGGCACACAAGTCGAATCTTTATGCGACTTTTATCAGACCCATTTCACTGACCGTTATTTCCTCGAACTTATCCGCACAGGTCGCCCCGATGAAGAGCGTTATCTGCATATGGCTGTGGCCTTAGCGCAGGAGAAGGGCATCCCTGTGGTGGCTACTAATCAGGTGGTGTTTCTTAAACCCGAAGATTTTGATGCCCACGAAATTCGGGTGGCAATTCACGATGGCTTTACCCTTGCGGATCCTCGCCGACCTAAAAAATACAGTGAACAGCAGTATTTACGTAGCGAAGAGGAAATGTGTGAACTATTCGCCGACATTCCTGCGGCGTTGTCGAACAGTGTCGAAATCGCTAAACGCTGTAATGTCACGATTCGTTTATACGAATATTTCCTGCCTAATTTCCCGACGGGCGATATGTCCATTGAAGACTTTCTGGTCGACTGTTCGAAGAAGGGTCTTGAAGAGCGGCTCGAGTTTTTGTTCCCTGATCCTGAGGTGCGCGCCGAGAAACGCGGCGAATACGATGAGCGCCTCGACATTGAACTTAAAGTGATCAACCAGATGGGGTTCCCCGGTTACTTCTTGATCGTGATGGAGTTCATCCAATGGGGTAAAGATAACGGTATTCCAGTAGGGCCTGGTCGTGGCTCGGGCGCGGGTTCACTCGTGGCCTATGCGCTTAAGATTACCGACTTAGACCCATTGGAATTTGACTTACTGTTCGAGCGATTCCTCAACCCTGAGCGGGTTTCTATGCCCGACTTTGACGTCGACTTTTGCATGGATAGACGTGATGAAGTGATCGACCATGTGGCCGAATTGTACGGCCGCGAAGCGGTATCGCAAATCATCACCTTCGGAACTATGGCGGCAAAAGCGGTTATTCGTGACGTTGGCCGTGTGCTGGGTCATCCCTATGGCTTCGTTGACCGAATTTCTAAACTCATTCCACCAGAACCTGGGATGACGCTGGCGAAAGCGTTTGAGGTCGAGCCAGCCCTGCAAGAATCCTATGATGCCGATGAAGACGTAAAAGATCTGATCGACATGTGTCGCAAGCTCGAAGGTGTGACGCGTAACGCGGGTAAACACGCGGGTGGTGTGGTGATTGCACCAACTAAAATTACCGATTTTGCGCCGCTCTATTGCGACGCTGAAGGTAAAAACCCAGTAACACAATTCGATAAAAACGACGTCGAAACCGCAGGTTTAGTTAAATTCGACTTTTTGGGTTTACGTACTTTGACAATCATCGACTGGGCACTGGAGATGGTGAACAAGGTCGAGGTCAAAAACGGTCGCCCACCTGTGCGTATCGAAGCGATTCCGTTAACGGATGCTGCATCTTTCCGCTTGTTGCAAAAATATGAAACCACAGCGGTATTCCAGTTGGAATCCCGCGGTATGAAGGATTTGATTAAACGTCTGCAGCCCGACTGTTTCGAAGACATGATCGCACTGGTGGCATTGTTCCGCCCTGGGCCTTTGCAATCGGGCATGGTAGATAACTTCATCGAGCGTAAGCATGGGCGCGAGGAAGTATCGTATCCCGATTCTCAGTACCAGCATGAATCCTTAAAAGAACTGTTATCACCGACCTACGGCATTATTCTGTATCAAGAGCAAGTGATGCAGATTGCACAGGTGTTATCGGGTTACACCCTTGGCGGCGCCGACATGTTGCGCCGTGCTATGGGTAAGAAAAAGCCCGAAGAGATGGCCAAGCAGCGCAGTATCTTTAAAGAGGGCGCAATCAATAACGGTGTCGACGGCGACTTGTCGATGAAGATCTTCGACTTAGTGGAAAAGTTCGCCGGCTACGGTTTTAACAAATCTCACTCAGCCGCCTATGCGCTTGTGTCTTATCAGACCTTATGGCTAAAAACCCATTATCCTTCGCAGTTTATGGCGGCGGTAATGTCGGCCGATATGGACAACACAGATAAAATTGTGACTTTGGTCGATGAATGTGAGCGTATGGGGCTACCGCTCATTCCTCCGGATGTGAACAAAGGCTTGTTCAAATTTACCGTCGATGATGATTTGCGCATTGTTTATGGCATTGGCGCCATTAAAGGCGTGGGTGAAGGTCCAGTTGAATCGATTTTAGAGGCGCGTAAAGATGGCCCCTTCGTGGATTTATTCGATTTCTGTGCCCGTATCGATTTGAAAAAGCTCAATAAGCGCGTGATTGAAAAGCTGATCTGCGCGGGCGCACTCGATACTCTAGGGCCGCATCGTGCGTCTATGATGGCAACCTTGCCCGAAGCGATTCGCGCTGCTGATCAACATGCCAAAGCCGAGGCGATTGGCCAACACGATATGTTTGGTTTGCTCAACAGTGAACCAGAAGACAGTAAGCAGCAGTTTGTCGAATGTACCCCATGGCCAGATAAAATTTGGCTCGAAGGCGAGCGCGAAACCTTAGGCTTGTATTTGACCGGTCATCCGATCAATCAATATTTAAAAGAGCTGAAGCATTACACGTCCGGTCGTTTGAAAGATGTGCATCCTACCGAACGCGGTAAAACCGCTAAGGCTGCTGGGTTAGTGGTGGCAACGCGAGTGATGCTGACCAAGCGCGGCTCGAAAATGGGCCTGTTGACGCTCGACGATAAGAGTGCACGTCTCGAAATCATGTTGTTTACCGAAGCCTTTGAAAAATTTAATCATCTGCTGGAGAAAGACCGCATCCTCATTTGTGAAGGTGAGGTGAGTTACGATGATTTTGCCGGCGGTAACCGCATGACGGCGCGTAACATCATAGATATCAGTGAGGCGCGCAGCCACTTTGCCAAGGCGCTGGAAATTGATATGGATGGCAGCGAGTTAACGCCATCGGCGTTAGACACTTTCGAGCAAGCCCTAAACCCGTGGCGTAACGGCGCCGTGCCTGTGGTGATCAATTACACTCAAGCTCAAGCCAAAGGTCAGTTTAGGTTAGCCGATGCTTGGCGAGTGAATCCGACCGATGACTTGATGCTCTCGCTCGAATCGCTGCTCGGGCCAAACAAGGTGAGAATTTTATTCTAATGTTGGCGAATGTCTTAGGTGTAAACAGATGAAGTTAACTTATGTCGGCTAAGCGTGACGAAGCGTTGACTGCTGGCGATCTCAGCGCGCATATCTGTGATTTTTTGGCAGCGCAATCCTTAGCGCCTGACAGCAAGTTAGTACTGGCTTACAGTGGTGGGGTTGATTCCGAAGTCTTGGCCTTTGGTTTAAGCCAGTTTGCACGGCAACATCCGGAGTTTAATTATCAGCTAGTGTATGTACACCATGGCCTAAGCGATAACGCTGAGGCTTGGGCACTGCATTGCCTTGAGCGGGGCCTGTATTACGATCTGCCCGTGACGGTTGAGCGAGTCGCGGTTAATCGTGGGCCAAGATTGAGCCTTGAAGCCGAAGCACGAAAAGTCCGTTATCAAGCGATTGAGCGGCATTTAAGTGCCAATGATGTGTTGCTGACGGCTCACCATGAAGACGATCAGCTTGAGACTATCTTACTGGCGCTGAAACGTGGTCAGGGACCGAAAGGGCTGGCGGCCATGGGACAAGTTCAAGCATTAGCACAAGGCAGACAACTGCGGCCGTTATTGGATATCAGCCGTGAGCAAATTGAAGCCTACGCAAAACAGCAAGGCTTAGTGCATATCGAAGATGAAAGTAATCAAGACGATAAGTACGATCGAAATTTTTTACGCTTAGAAATCATTCCCCGCTTAAAAGCACGCTGGCCGAGTATTGCGACAACCGCGAGTCGCAGCGCGGCATTGTGCGCCGAGCAACAGGCAACGTTGGATGTGCAGGTGAGTGAACGTTTACCTTTATGGTTAACCCAAGCCCCTTACCATACTCAAAGTGTATTCAAGCTCGATGGTTTTGCCGAACAGTCAGCCGACTGGCAAGCGTTACTCTTGCGGGGTTTTATTGAATCCCAAGGGTTCGCCTTGCCCTCAAAGGTGCAGCTTAAGCAAATCATCACTCAGCTTCTTAACGCGAAAGACGATGCTAAAGTGCATATTCGAGTGGGTGAGTGTGAAATCCGTCGCTTTGCTAATCAAGTCTATTTATTCAAGTATCAAACTCACAAACGTCACACTCAGCCTGTGAGTTGGACATTGCCACAGCATGACTTTATTTCTTTATTACAGGGAGATAGTACCGAATTAGTCGTGTCGCTAGAGGGCTTAGCGAATGGTGAGCAGATTAGGCTGATAGTGATAAAACAAGGTCCCAGAGTCCGTTTACCTTGGCCTGATGAAGTCGTTAGTGTGCGTTATCAACTTGCGGGACAATTTCGCTGCCACCCGCATTCTCGGGGTAAGGGGCGAGAATTAAAGAAACTGTGGCAAGAGTTTGCCATTCCGCCTTGGGTACGCGAAAAGGTGGGGTTTGTGTTTTATGGCGAGCAACTGGTGATGGCAATTGGACTGTGGGTTGAAAAGGGCTTTATTGTTGAGTCGAATGGACTTGGTTTACAGGTGTTTGTTGAGGAAGCAAAGGAATTCTAGTCGAGAGTCAATCTTGGAATATTGGTGTGTTCTAGGAAAGCGAGAGGAGAGTGGAACGCAGCGCGTCAGTTTGATTTAGACCTTTATGGGGTACGCGCTGCGAGTGAGTTATCGCATTTCATTTGGCATCCCTGCGCGTGTTAAACTAATTGATTTTGGCTGAGTTTATAGCAGTTACGTCCGGCGGCTTTGGCTTGATAAAGCGCCTTATCGGCAAGTTCATAAAGTTGTTCGGCTTCAATGGTATCGTGTGATTCTGCCGCCCCTAAACTACAGCTCACCCCAAATTGATTGAAACTACTGTGCTGATTGATTACCGAGACAATCCGTTCACATAACAAGCCAGCCGCATGAATATTGCCTTGGACAATAATGACGAATTCATCACCACCAATCCGGAAGGCTTGATCTGTATTGCGTATGGTTGCACGAATGATGTCACCAAATTCCTTCAGAATATAGTCACCACATTTATGGCCGAATTTATCATTAAGTTGTTTAAAGTTATCAAGATCGAGCACTATGAGAGCGACGGCTCCTTGTTTTCGATGGGCTCTTGCGGTCGCATTGCTGAGACTCTGACTGTAATAATGGCGATTGCCTAAGCCAGTGAGCGAGTCAAACATAGCTTGCATCGACATTTCTTGATATTGCAACGCATTTAATAAAGGTTGCAATAACAGCGGTTCAATATCCTGTAAGTTTGAGGTTTGTGATGGCGTAAATGGCGTCACCAGTTGGTACTGAATCGTTAATGGCATTCCTGCACACATGAGCTGTCGTTTGACGCTGATACCATAACGTTTGCCCCAGCTGAATTTGTGCTCGCCATAGGTTAAGCGCACGCCTTGGATCGGCAAGTGTTGTCCCAGCACTTTGCCATAGCAGGCAAAGACTGTCCTAGGATCTAAACTGGCGTGCAGTTGTTGGATCACTTGTATCAAGTCCAATGGATTATCATTGGGACTATAATGTTCTGTTTGATAGCGATATTCGTCGGGATATAGCTCGGTCGCTAGGCCAAAGTCCATAATCATCACTCCAGCAAATGTTAGTGCGATACATCTCTAACCTAGTCTAAGCAAATACCGTGCCGCAATATTTGTTAATAAAATTTGTCTTTGTTAGTCATTCAGTTAAGCTTAAAACTGAGAGTTAAATTTTTTGACTCGTCAGCATTTTGACAGGAGTCATAGCGCCCAATGGAACATAGCTTTTTAATCCAAGTATTACTTATGCTCGTGATTGCCATTGTGGCCATTGCTGTGCTGCGCCGTTTGGGCCTACCCGCAATTCTGGCTTATTTACTCACAGGGGTAGTGAGTGGCCCGAGTGGTTTTCACTGGTTTACCCAGCATCAAATGCAATCTGTCGCCGAACTTGGCGTAGTGCTGCTGATGTTTACCTTAGGCTTAGAGTTCTCTGTGCCGCGGCTGTGGGCCATGCGCCGGACTGTATTTGGCTTAGGCAGTGCACAGATGGTGATAACGACCCTGTTGACCATGGGCGTGGCCCTATTGTGCGGCCTGAATTGGGTTGAAGCCTTGGTTATCGGTGCTGCCATCGCGTTGTCATCTACTGCTATTGTCCTTAAATTGCTCAATGAACAAGGATGGCTGAGGCGCCGCCACGGCGAACTCTCCGTCAGCGTGCTTTTGTTCCAAGATTTAGCGGTTGTGCCGTTGTTGATCCTATTGCCATTACTGGCCAATGGCGGCGAACCTTTGATGGTCGCGGACATCGCCTTCGCCTTGCTAAAAGGTATTTTGGCCTTTTTCCTCTTAATGGCGTTTGGTAAGTGGGCGTTGCCGCGGATATTTGATGAGGTTGCGCGTTCTCGCTCCAATGAGCTGTTTGTATTATCGACCTTAGTCGTTGCGCTTGTCACAGGGGCTTTTACTCAGTGGCTAGGATTATCTATGGCGCTGGGGGCATTTATGGCGGGTATGTTGCTGGGAGAAAGCCAGTACCGCCGACAACTTGAGGCGGATATACGGCCGTTTCGCGATCTATTGATGGGGCTGTTTTTCATCTCCATTGGCATGATGCTGGACTTTACCTTAGTGATGCGTTTCTGGTGGCAGATACTGCTGATCTTAGTGGCGGTTGTGCTAGGTAAGGCGCTGATCATTCATGGCATTTTAAGATTAGTAGGCGAGCCTTTTCGAATTGCGATGAGTACGGCTATGAGCTTAGCTCAAGTGGGGGAGTTCAGTTTTGTTGTATTGGCTTTAGCGGTCAACTATCAACTTTTAAATAATGAGATCAGTACCATATTAGTCATGGTCGCCGTGCTTTCCATGGCAATAGCTCCTTGGTTAGTTCGTCATAGTGTGGATATTGCTAAATGGGCGCTGGGGATCCGTCAGGCAAAGCATGTGGATGAAGCTGTGCCATTGATGATGGATGATCATGAGCTGGTGATGATTTTTGGTTACGGCCGAGTAGGACAAACCATTGCCCGTTTTTTAAAAACTGAAGCTGTACCTTATCTGGTATTGGATCTCGATCCAACGCGCGTCACTGAAGCGCGTCGTGCTGGCGAACCTATTTATTTCGGTGATGTGTGTAAACGGGCAATTTTAAAACAAATGGGCGTTAAACAGGCTAAGATGATCGTTATCACTTTTTGTGAGTCACGTAGTTTAGAAGAAGTCTTACCTTTATGTAAATTATTGGCACCAGAGGCTAAAATTTTAGTTAGAACTAAAGACGACAGCGATCTAGACTTGCTTAAAAAGGCGGGAGCTAATCAAGTGATCCCTGAGTCTTTAGAGGGGAGCTTGATGTTAGTATCGCAGGTATTACACCAATGTGGTGTGCCATTGGCACGGATCCTAAAACGGCTAGAATCTGAGCGGCGCAATCATTATCAATTTTTACACGGCTTCTTTTCCGGCACAGAAACTGATTTTACTTTAGAGTCATTGCATGCGGTGGCATTACCGCGTGGGGCTGATGCGATTGGTAAAACCGTTGCCGATATCCTGTGGGAAACATTGAAAGTAGAGTTAAGGGCGATTCGTCGCAATGGCGCCGAAGTGGAACATCCTGAGCAGGACTGGGTTTTTCGTGCAGGGGATATCTTACTGATAGTGGGTAAACCACGGCGACTTGAGAAAGCTGAGGCTAAGCTCCTACATGGCTAAAGGCCTGAGGTTCACTCTTTTGATATGGATGAAAATGCAGATATAAAAATGCCGACATAGTGTCGGCATTTTTGTCTGGAACTTGTTAACTTAAATTAGACAAAGTCTAATTACAGAATAACTACGTTCGCAGCTTGAGGACCTTTTTGGCCTTGTTCGATGTCAAAAGAAACCTTTTGACCTTCAGCAAGAGTTTTAAAGCCTTCTGAAACGATTGCGCGGAAATGAACGAATGCGTCAGCGCCACCATTGTCAGGAGAAATAAAACCAAAACCTTTATCTTCGTTAAACCATTTAACTACACCAGTAGTTTTAGACATGAATGTCTCCAAAATTTTCAAACAAATAATTCGCAATTATGCGGTATGTTAGCCAGAAATAGAATTATTTACATTGATGATAAGTTATGAGTGGAAAGCTTCATGACAGCAAAAAAAATATTACAGGCGTAGCGAAGGTTTTCAAATACATAATATTGCTTATAAATAGGTCTGAATCACAGGCCGGAGTGCAGATTAACATACTCTAGGGGTTTGTATAGTTTTATTTTTAAATACCTCTCATATTGAAACTGCTTTTTTGCGACTTATTGAGTGCGGAATTAGATATAACTATTAATATTCAACTATTTAGATTTTGTTTTTGATTGTTATCTAGTGTGAAAGTTTTTTTATGTTTGCCATGACTGACTTGCGATTAACCTTTCAATCCGTTCCATTAGGTTTAAATGCGGCTTGTATGCTTAGGTAAGGATTCTGTCATGATTCGTTACGTTATTGAATTGTTGCTTATTTGTGGTTAATGGTATTCTCGTCATCCAATAAAAACGTGCTTGAGCTATGGATTCAGGGCGATAACTTTAGATTGAATATAATTAAGAATGGAGAATGACGTTGAAAACAGTACTAAAACGGATTGGACTTGGCAGCTTAGTCTTAGTGCTGTTATTAGTGGCGCTGGCCGTCCATGAATGGTTTGCGAAAAAGCCGTTTTTCTTTCGCGCATTTCTAGACCGCAGTGTGGTCAAGATGGCTTTCGAAAGCCCTGAGACCTTGACTTCATTGGGATTCTTGGAATCGGTAGGGATTACAGGCCATAACGCAGAGTTGGATGACGATAGTCCTGAGGCGATGGATAAGACTTTCGCGCAAGTGCGAGATCTGCGTGAAACCCTATTGAGCTATTCCGATGCGGATTTAGATGAAAATCAACGTATCTCCAAGGATATCGCCCTATATCTTGCCGATTTTGCGCTGATCTCTGAGCCGTATCGTTACCATAACTATCCGCTGAATCAGTTGTTTGGCGTGCAAAACGGTTATCCCAGCTTTATGCAGGCGCAGCACCAAGTGCATTCTGTGGGCGATGCTGAAAACTATCTGTCGCGTTTACAAAAAGTGAAACTTAAGTTTGCGCAAACTCTCGAAGGCTTAAAAATTCGTGAGGCTAAGGGGATTATCCCGCCAAAGTTTGTGATTGAGCGTGTTCTGACCGAGATGAATGAGTTTGTCGCGACGCCGATTCAAGACAATATTCTCTACAGTTCCTTCAAAACTAAATTGGCTGACACGGATATCAGTGCCGATGAGCAAGCACGGTTATTGGCAGCGGTGGAAGCGGACATTAAAGGTTACGTGCATCCAGCGTATCAATTATTTATCGACTACCTTACCCAGCTACAAGCCAAAGCTGGGACGGATGATGGTTATTGGGCGCTGCCAAATGGCAACCTTGCCTATGAGCAATTGCTGAAGTTCTTTACGACCACTAATTACACTGCGGATGAAATCCATGCCAAAGGGCTCGCTGAGGTAGATCGCATTCAAAATGAAATCATGACTATTTTAGCTGCTGAAGGTTACGATGTGAGCCAAGGTTTCTCGGTCGCGATTGAAGCATTAGCCGCCGATCCTAAGTTTTACTACGAGGATAGCGATGCGGGTAGGGCGCAAATCCTCGTCGATTATCAAGCGATTCTTGATGAAGTGAATGCGGGACTCGGTGATGCCTTCCGTATTCGACCCGAAGCAGGCATGGAAGTGGTGCGCATTCCTGAATTTAAAGAGAAAACAGCACCGGGTGCCTATTATCAGCAGCCCGCGATAGACGGTAGTCGTCCAGGGCGTTTCTATGCCAATTTATATGACATCAAGGCCACGCCTAAATACGGTATGCGCACTTTAGCCTACCACGAGGGGATCCCAGGGCATCATTTCCAAATTGCAGTGGCGATGGAGTTAGAAGGTATGCCACTTATTCGTAAGATGGCGCCTTTTACGGCGTACATTGAAGGTTGGGCTTTATATAGCGAACGTTTGGCTTGGGAGCTCGGTTTTCAAAAGGATCCCTTTGATAATATCGGTCGTCTGCAGGCTGAGTTGTTCCGCGCTGTGCGTCTAGTGGTGGATACGGGTATTCATCATAGTGGTTGGACTCGCGAGCAAGCGATTGACTATATGAAGAAAAATACTGGCATGTCCGATCGCGATGTCACGGCTGAGATTGAGCGTTATATCGTTATGCCAGGTCAAGCGACGGCTTATAAAGTCGGCATGATGAACATTCTCGAACTGCGCGAAAAAGCCAAGTTGGCCTTAGGTGATAAGTTCGATCTCAGGGATTTCCACGATGTAGTTCTGAAGAATGGTGCAGTTCCTTTGGATATCTTAGAAACACTGGTCGACCGCTACATTGCTGATAAAAAAAGTGCTGGGGCTAAAGCCACTGACGCTAAAGCCACTGACGCTAAAGCCACTGACGCTAAAGCGAAAATTTAGCGTTTGGTTGTAACAGTTAATGCTCAGTAATTGATAATAAAGTATTACTTATCAATGACTTTTCTCTGTATGAGACCCATTCCCTGTCTGCGGATAAGTTTGTTATTTTATCCTGCGGGCATGGTGGGGCTGTCTATCGTGGCTATCATTCTGGCTTTCGGCCAAGGCTTTCAATACAATCCCACACAACTTATTGATAAATGTCGCGCGGCAATGGCTTACTATTGCTCGGAGTTGATATTTTTAGTTTCAAGGTTTTTACATGAATCGCTTGTCCCCCCAAGATCCTATCCAATTGACTCGAACCACGATTGAGTCATTATTCACGCCGCCAACCTTAATGCGCGCCCGTGATTATGTGATGAAGGGACGGGTGTTGAGCGCCAAAGCGAATGCCGATTTTCGTCATATTGAAGGTCGCGTCATGGGGACGGAATCCCAGCCCTATCGTCAAGATATTCGCCTCGTAAGTGTTAACCATAAGTTGATCATGAATGGCTTCTGTTCATGCCCCGCCACTGGGCATTGCAAGCATATTGCCGCCGTGCTTTACAGTTTACTGAGTGATAGAACCGTTGAAGATCAACGTATTACCCAGTGGTTACATCTGCTAGACGAAAGTGATGATCTCACGGTTTCAAATGTCGATTTACTCTATGACGATCGCGTGCTGTACGTGTTATCCAAAGATGATAACGGCGTTTACCTTGAACTAAGAAAAGGCAAGCTGGCGAAGAAGGGCGGCTATAACAAAGGCTCTAAAATCGCGTTATCCGATGTGCAATATTACATGCCCGCTTGGATTGGCGCCGAAGACGTACTCATCATCAATCTCATTATGTCGACCCGCCGCCACGGGGCCTCGCGTCTGTATCTTAAAGCTCAGTTAGGTGCCATGGCACTGGAAAAAATGCTCGTCACTGGGCGGTGTTTTTGGGAGGAGAGCCGTTTACCGCTCACCCGAGGTGAAGCGAGCAAGCCTGAATTCATTTGGCTAGATAAGGATGCCGAGCATAAACAAATGCAGTTAATGCTGCCCAATAAAGACAATTGGGAGCTGATCCCCTGTGAGCCACCGACTTATATCGATTTAGATTATTTTAAAATTGGTGCATTGGACACAGAGATCAGTGTTGAAAAGCTGTTATTACTCAGTCAGATGCCGCCAGTGCCTAGCTCACAGATTGAACTGGTGAGCCACAAACTGATTAAGCATTTTTCGGCGAAAACGGTACCTACGCCGGCTTTGATTGATTTTGTCGAGCTGCAAGTGCCGCTTCAAGTTAGGTTGACCTTAACATCGCAGGATTTACCTGAGTTTGCTATGGCGCAGCCATTAGTGCTGCTGGAGTTTATCTACCAAGATGTGGTGCTCGGCGGTCAGTATCCCGACGAGCCCTTGTCCTTAGTCACCCATCAAGGCAAAACCTATCAAATCGCGCGTCAACTCGATGCGGAAATGGATGCGATTAATCGTTTGATGGCATTGGAACTGGTGGAGCTTGCGCCTTCTTTTATCCCTAACAGTGGCAGCTATGTCAGTATTTGGGGGTTAGGTTCACTGCCTGAAACGATTGATGCTTGGTTGCACTTTATTCAACAGGAAATCCCGATCCTGGAGGCCTTGGTGGGCTACCAAGTGCATTTTGCCGACAATTTCAGCTTAAATGTCATTGAGACTCCGCTGGCGATTGAGCTGGATGATACGCAAGAGGGGTGGTTTTCTCTGTCACTGAATGCTGATATCGATGGTCAAATAGTGCCTATGCTGCCCTTAATTGCCACTTGGCTTAAGCAGTACGGTGAGCCCGCCGATGATGCAGAACTGCTGTTACCCAGCCCAAATGGTGATTGGTTAAAAGTCAAAGCCAGCGTGATTAAGCCGCTGATCAGCATTATTTTAGAACTATTCGATAGCCACAAAGGCAATAGCGTGTCTTTGCCTAAATACCGTGCCCACCTATTAAATGATTTTGCCGACAGTGATATTCGTCTGCTTAATGGTGAACGAGTGCGCAGTTTAGCGACTAAGCTCGAAAATTTTAACGGTGTGTTAGAGGTCGCAGTCCCAGACAACTTACATGCTGAATTACGTCAGTATCAACAGCAAGGGTTGAATTGGCTCTGTTTCTTAAAGGAATATCAGCTTGGCGGTATTTTGGCCGATGATATGGGGCTGGGTAAAACCATTCAAACCTTGGCTTTTTTACTCAAGCAGCAAGAACTAAAATCCACGGTGGCAAGTTGTTCACCGAGTTTAATTATTTGCCCAACGAGCTTGGTGGGTAATTGGGCGAAAGAAGCCGCGAAATTTGCGCCTTCGTTAAAGCTAGTCGTTATTCATGGTGCTTTACGCAAGCCTTTGCTCGAACGCTTAAATGAGTTTGATATTGTGGTGACGACCTATCCGCTGATCGTGCGCGACAGTGACTATTATCAACGGCAGGTGTTTGAACATATCGTGCTGGATGAAGCGCAGCAGATAAAAAATGCGCAGGCGAAAGTGACTCAAGTGATTAAAGATCTTAAAGCGCCGTTTAGATTGTGCCTGTCGGGTACGCCGCTTGAAAATCATTTGGGCGAACTTAAGTCTTTAATGGATTTTTGTTTGCCCGGACTACTCGGCACGAATGCCTTCTTTAACAAATCCTTTAGGCACAAAATTGAACGTTATGGCGATATGGAACAAGCGCAAATCTTGAGTCAACGGATTGCGCCTTTTGTGCTGCGCCGAACCAAAGATGAAGTGGTCGGTGAATTACCCCCTAAAACCGAAATCTCCCAGAGCTTAGAGTTAGAAAAAGATCAGCGAAATCTCTACGAGAGTATTCGACTGGTGATGGAGAAAAAACTGCGGGATTTATTTGCCACTCAAGGCGTTGGTAGCAGTCATATCGAGTTTCTCGATGCCTTACTTAAGTTGCGCCAAGCCTGCTGCGATCCGCGCTTGGTGAAGTTAGAGCAAGCGCAGAAAGTGAAGAATAATGCTAAGTTAGACTGGCTGAAGCAGAACTTGCCCGAGATGGTGCAAGAGGGACGTAAGATATTGATCTTCAGCCAGTTCACTAGCATGCTCAGCTTGATTGAAGCTGAGCTGGTGGACCTGGGGCTCGATTACAGTAAACTCACAGGACAAACTCGCCTGCGCCAAGCGCAGATAGATAAGTTCCAAGAGGGCGATACGCCTGTGTTCTTAATCAGCTTAAAAGCGGGCGGCACTGGGCTCAATCTCACCGCGGCGGATACTGTGATCCACTATGATCCCTGGTGGAATCCGGCGGCGGAAAAACAGGCTACGGATAGAGCCCATCGTATCGGCCAAGATAAGCCCGTGTTTGTCTATAAGCTGATTGCAGAAGGTACAGTCGAAGAAAAAATCCAAGAAATGCAGCAGCATAAGCAAAGTCTGGCGGACAGTATTCTCGAAGGTAAAGGCAAGGGCACATGGCAAGGAAGCGCCGATGAACTGTTATCGCTCTTTAGCTAAATCGTGGCCAGTTTTTCTAAATTGATTGAATCATTTGACTGAGGTGAACCATGCAGTACCAAGTCGACACTCATACCCATACTGTGGCTTCGAGCCATGCTTATAGCACGATTCATGACTACTTAGCGGTGGCAAAGCAGAAGGGGATTCGCCTATTTGCCACCACAGATCATGGGCCTGCGATGGCCGATGCGCCGCATTTTTGGCACTTTGTGAATTTAAGAGTTTTGCCACGTATGGTTGATGGCGTCGGGATTTTGCGGGGTATCGAAGCCAATATCAAAAATATCGACGGCGAGATTGATTTCTTTGGCGATTATTTAAAGCAGCTCGATATTGTGCTCGCAGGATTTCATGAGCCCGTCTATCCTCCGTCAGATAAAGCAACTCACACAGAGGCCATGATTAATGCGATTAAGAGCGGCAAGGTTGATATCATTACTCATCCGGGAAACCCCGCCTATCCAATTGATATTGAAGCCGTTGCCCGCGCCGCTGCTGAATACGGTGTGGCGCTCGAAATTAACAATTCCTCCTTTGAAGTGTCCCGTAAGGGCAGCGAAGCCAATTGCACTGCGATTGCCAAAGCGGCCAAGGAATTTGGCACGATTTTAGTTATGGGCTCTGATTCCCATGTGGCTTTTAGCTTAGGCGGTTTTGCGCGGGCGCAAGCGATTATCGATGAAGTGGCTTATCCGCCATCACGATTACTCAATCGTAGTCCTTCAGCACTCTTAGCCTTTTTAGCCGCCCGTGGCCATGAAACCGTTGCTGATTTGATCCCCTTATTCAGTGACGATGAGCCATGCTGTTGATTAGTGATGAAAATAGTGGCAACTAAAGTGACGCCACTTCAATGCGGGGCGGCGAGTGCCACAGTCGCTAACACTCCTCAAGTGGTGTTAATCACTGGCGCGAAGAGTCAGCTCGCTCAGGCCTTGCTGAGAGTCGCTGCCGATATTGGTGAGCTAGCCCCAAATACCAGCACAAGTACAAGTACAAGTGCAAACTCAGTCGTACCACTTAAGCTTTATGCGCTAAGTCGTAGTCAGTTAGACATTACCGATGCCGCCAATATTGCCGCAGTGTTTACTCAATATCGACCAAGCTGGGTGATCAATTGTGCGGCCTATAATGCGGTCGACGCAGCTGAGCATGATGCAATCGAAGCCAATCGCGTGAATGCACTCGGCCCTGAGTTATTGGCGCAGCAATGTTGGCTGTCGGGGGCGCGCCTACTGCATGTGTCGAGCGATTATGTGTTTGGTGGTCATGCTGTTCGTGATGTTAGAGAAACTGGCGTTGAGCAGCATCAAAATCAAGACTCAGCTCCAAATCATTTACCAAGGCCTTTTGTTGAACTCGATGCTCCCGAGCCGTTGTCTGCTTACGGTACGAGTAAGTTGCTCGGCGAGCAGAAGGTATTAGCGGTTCTGGGCGAGCGTGCAACGATTGTGCGCACCTCATGGCTCTACGGTCAAGATGGGCATAATTTTGTCCAAACCATGCTGAACTTGATGCGCACTCAACCAAGATTGCAGGTGATAGTCGATCAAATCGGCTGTCCGACGTGGAGTGATGCACTCGCTAAGGTGATTTGGCAATTAGTCATGCAACAGTGCTCGGGCGTATTTCATTACAGCGCCCAAGGCCAATGCAGTTGGTATGAATTTGCCTGTGAAATCCAGCGACAAGCCCTAGCGCTCAATCTGTTAAGTCAACCTGTGGTTATCCAGCCGATTACCAGCGCTCACTATGCTAAACAGGCATTAAATCGCGGCATGAGTTTGGCAAAGAGGCCGAGTTATAGCGTGTTGGATAGTGTCAAAGTGCAGTCCGCTTTGGCTGTCAATACCACACTGCCTATACCTGATAACGTCGTATGGCAAGATTGGCGTCAGCAACTGAATTGCATGTTGCGACGCTATCATGACGATAATTAGCGTGACTCACATTTGGGTTTAGGCATGTTTAATCAGGCGTTAAGCGTTTACATCATCGTAGTGATTAACACTTTCGAAAACAAAAAGCCCGCCAATAATCAGATTTAAGCGACGGCTTTAGACTATCAATATGAAAACATAGGCTGTGAATACGAATGCAGCTGGACTTAAGCCTCTTCTCAGCGCCAATGGCTTGCCTTAGTATCGTAATCACTTTGTTTATCTGTGGTTTTGTGCACCGCGGTTTAAGCTGCGAGTCTTAGTCTATTTTGCTTGATGTATGATGAATTTGTTCTAAATTCCCCTTGGATGACAATGGCATAATGCCAAGATATTTAATGCATTAAGGAAGTTTCAGTGACAGACAAGACGACAATAGCGCAGACATTAACCAAACAAGATCTACTGCAAGTGGTCGCGATTGCCAAAGCCGCAGGCGATGCCATTATGACAGTTTATGGTCAAGATGACTTTTCGGTGAGCCATAAGGGGGACGATAGCCCCGTGACGGCGGCTGATTTAGCCGCGCACCACGTGATAGTGGCGGCATTGGCGCAGCAGTTTGTCGGTATTCCTATTATGTCTGAGGAAGCGGCGGATATCGCGTGGGACGTGCGTCGTCAATGGCAAACCTATTGGTTGATTGATCCTTTAGATGGCACTAAGGAATTTATTAAACGCAATGGCGAGTTTACCGTCAATATTGCGCTTATCCATCAAGGGGTTGCTATCGCAGGTGTAGTATATGCGCCTGTGCTCGATACCTATTATTACGGCGCTAAACATTTAGGTGCATGGCGCCAACAAGCGGGTCAAGAGAGCCCCTTATTGGGCGCCAACACGCCACGCGAAATGCCGATGATTGTCGGCAGTCGCTCGCACTTGAGCCCTGGCTTAGCGCAATATTTACAACAGTTTGGTGAGCATGACATCTTAAGCATGGGTAGCTCGCTTAAGTTTTGTATGTTGGCAGAAGGCAGTGCCGATCTGTACCCCAGACTGGGTCCTACCAGTGAGTGGGATACCGCAGCGGCGCAAGCTGTGCTCGAAAGTGCTGGCGGTACAGTTGTCTGTTATGACTCAGGTGAACCATTAACTTATAATCAAAAACCTGACATTTTAAACCCTTACTTTATTGCCACAGCTCCTGGCTGGGTAAAATAACGATTGCCTTGCATCAATCTCACTTGATGAAAGGGCAAGCTAAACACTGGAGTAGTAATTCATGATGCGCATGGGCGTCGATTTAGGCGGAACAAAAATAGAATTAGTCGCACTGAGTGATGAGGGCAATGAGCTATTTCGCAAACGTGTGACGACGCCACGTGACTATCAGGGCACGCTTGCTGCGGTGGTTGATTTAGTTAAGGAAGCGGAAGCGACTCTTGGCGAGAAAGGCACTGTCGGCGTGGGTATTCCAGGTGTGGTATCGCCCTATTCAGGTTTAGTCAAAAATGCTAACTCGACGTGGATCAATGGTCAGCCCCTCGATGTACATTTAGGGGAATTGTTGCAGCGTGAAGTACGGGTTGCCAATGATGCAAACTGTTTTGCGGTATCAGAGGCGGTCGATGGGGCAGCCGCTGGCGCTTCTGTGGTGTTTGGCGTGATTATTGGTACTGGCTGCGGCGCGGGTGTGGCAATTAACGGCAAAGTTCACGGTGGTGGTAATGGTATCGGCGGTGAATGGGGTCATAATCCTCTGCCTTGGATGACTAAGGAAGAGTTCAATACCACCCGTTGCTTCTGTGGTAATCCCGATTGTATCGAGACCTTTATCTCTGGCACTGGCTTTGTGCGTGATTATAATGCGGCTTTGACGGCTGCGGGTACAGTGCGCGCTGCTGCCAAATCAGGTGCCGATATTATGTTGTTAGTCGATGAAGGTGACGCCATTGCGGTTGCTGCATTTGATCGTTATATGGATAGGCTCGCTCGTTCACTCGCCCATGTGATCAATATGCTCGATCCCGATGCCATAGTGTTGGGCGGCGGAATGTCGAATGTCGCGGCGATTTACCCAAGATTACCGGCATTGCTGGCCCATTATGTGGTGGGGCGTGAGTGTCATACGCCTGTGGTGCAGAATCTATACGGTTGTTCATCGGGTGTGCGCGGTGCCGCTTGGTTGTGGGAAAAGTGATCCATTATTGAAGATATAAACTCCACCAGTGAACTCATTACGCTATGAAATCAACGTCTAGTGATATTAGAGTCTTGTAAACAATAGCCCAGTAAAACGCTGGGCTAGCTTTATGTGCGATGTATTCCCCCCGTATTTTGATGCTATGATTGCGCTCCTTTGGATTGCTTGGCATGGACATCATGTTTTGGGTTAAGAAAGTTGTTTCACAGGGGATGATGCCGATTCCCTTTATCCTATTGTTATTACTGATTTCTTTTCTAGTATGGCGCCGTCGCAGTATGGCAAAATACTTAGTATCCTGCGCTTTTTTTCTCTTACTGTTTTTAAGCAGTCAGCTGAGTGTGAATACCTTAGTGCGGCCGTTAGAATCAGCTTACCCGATTAATTCCACGCCCATCGCAGGCGCTTGTTTTGTGATGGTATTAGGTTCAGGGCATGCTGATATAGCGGGAGCGACGGCGGTGCAATCCTTATCGGACGTCGCCCTTACAAGGTTAACTGAAGGAATTCGGCAACTTAAGTTGGGTCAAGAGTGTATGTTGATCGTCAGCGGCTGGGGTGGTGAACTCACTCAATTTTCCCATGCTGAAATGATGGCTAAAGCCGCGGTAGAGCTAGGTGTTGATAAAAGCCGAATTATTCAATTTCCACTGGCGCGCGATACGATAGAAGAAGCGCAATACTTAAAGTGGGAGTTAGGGGAGGAGCCCTTTCGCTTAGTCACATCGGCCACTCATATGCCAAGGGCGATGGCTATTTTCGCCACTAAAGGCTTACACCCCGATGCTGCCCCAACGGATTTTATTGGCCGAGATGATTTTTGGTGGCGGTTAACCGCCGATAATTTAGTGGCTTCTCAACGGGCGATTCACGAATACATTGGCCGTTTGTGGTTATGGATAAAGGCCGTAAGTTAAAGGCGTGGTTTGCCAAGTTCAGTCTAAAGATAGTGAGTTTTAACAGGAAGATGAACAATGACAATTGAGTCAGAAATAGTATCTGTGCGTCCTTTATCGAAACGAAATGGGTTAACCTTAACTTGGCTGGGAGGCTTAAGTCTGGTGCTGGGTTTGGGACTGTTTCTGACGTGGCCGGCCTTGTTTGCTGTCGGTTTGATGTTTTTTAGTTTGGGCGCTATTTCACTCATTCTCGGTTTAGCCAAGGTGTATGAGCCGGAAACGACTCTAGCACTAGATGACAAGGGGCTGACCTATTTTCATCGCCGCGGCAAAGTGGCTATCGATTGGGATAATATTCAGCGGGTCGATATTCCGCGGGTGACTAATGGTTTAGATACTATAGAGTTATCTTATTTAGGCATTAAACTGAAACATTTAAATCCCATTCTCGATAATATTTCCCTGCGTCTAGCAACAGGATTATTAACTGAACAGCGACCTTTGCTGGTGACAGCCGCCTCTCAAGATGCAGACTTAGCGACTTTAGAAACTTATCTCGGCGCTGAGTTTGGCCCTTTAGTGATAGAAGGGGATCGTTATCGTGGTGTATTGGCTATGTTTGGGCATCGCTGCGTGATGTTAGATACGCGTTTAGGGTATCACTTGTATATTCCCCATGACAGTTTAGATAGGGAACCTAAGGACTTTATTAAGTTACTTAGACAACGTATTGCACAATGTAGCCGCTCAGCTGGTTAAATCTACAATCTCAATTGAAGATCATCAGCAATAAAAAAGGGGACCCTAGGGTCCCCAATGAGTTGCAGAGATTAAAGTTTGGGTTGTGCAGGGGCAACCCAAAGGTACTAGTGTGCTACCTCTGCGTGTACCTTATCTACACCGTAGGTTTTACCTTCAGCATGACAAGTTGCGCAAGATTCTACTGGTAAGTTAGGATCTGTCATTGCGTCAGCTTCAACCACAGCACCGTTGCTTCTAAAGTGAGCGACAGCCGCTGCATCAGAGTGAGCGTGACAGCTACGGCATGATTCAGCTACTGGGCTAATGTAGTTGCTACCCACTTTGATTGAACGTTTCTCAGAGGCTAAACCACCGTCAGTCGCAAACAGTTTTGCATCATCTTTGTGACAGGCAGAACATGCAGTTTCTGGTGATGGATAACCGACTAATTCACCATTGGCATCGCGGAAGATTCCTGCGATAACATCAAAGTTACCACTGTGGAAGCGGTGGGCGACGGTGAATAGGTCTTTGTTATTGAAAGTGACTTCTGGATTAATGACTTTGCTACCGTCTTCACCTTTAGAAACCACTGTTTTATGGCCTGATGCACCTGTTGTATCGTTGTGACAGTTCATACATTGATCAAAAGTGTAAGTTCCGTGTCTGGTGCCCTTGATATAATCTAAGGTGCCGTGACAGGCGTTACATTTTGCTTCTTCTACGGTAATTCGAGCAGGATCTGTCATTCGAGCTTTAACTACTGCAGAAGCATCTAAGCTATAGAATTTAACAGGAGCAGTGTTACCAATTGGATTTGTTGGGCCAAATTCAAGTCCTGTGGCATTACAGCTACTCACTTTACCTGCTTTGATACAGACGTTGGCTTCTGAACTGACGTAGATAGTACCTACAGCTTGGGCATCGGGAATATCTTTTACGAAGGTTAATACACCATCGACCAGCGTACCATTTTCAAGCTTAAGAGCGATTGCTGTTGGTTTGACATCTCTCCAAGCATAAACAGTACCATCAGTGGTTACGTTACCCAGTAATAAGCCGTTAGCCACAAACATACCAGTAGGGTTAGTTGTCGCGTTATACACTTTTAAATCGGTTCCGTTAGGAATTGCAGCGCCATTCATGGTCACATTGGCTTTTAATGTCAATGTTTTCATTCCAGGTGCTGCTGAAGTCACTACTGCAGCACTGGTAAAGTCAACTTTGAATAGGCTTGCATACTCAGCGCGTTTACCGACACTGTGTACAGC
Source organism: Shewanella sp. M16 (assembly GCF_018224605.1). Classification (NCBI taxonomy): domain Bacteria; kingdom Pseudomonadati; phylum Pseudomonadota; class Gammaproteobacteria; order Alteromonadales; family Shewanellaceae; genus Shewanella; species Shewanella sp. M16. The sequence continues at coordinate 85,355 of NZ_JAGTUL010000008.1, forward strand.
TTCAGGTGTTAAGCTACCGCTGCCATGGCAAGATTTACATTGAGTATCATCAGCTTGGGCTAAACCAAATTCTGAATGGTTTTCGCCAGTGGTGAAGTTCACATTGATATGACAACCCACACAAGCTTGTGCATAAATATTGGTGTTATAACTTGGTGCACCATCATGACAAGATTTACATTCTTTCAAATCAGATGGGAAACCAACTTCACCGAAATATTCTTTTGCTTCGCCACTTAAGCTGTCACTGATGTGATGACCTGCGTGGATCCTATGGATCATGGGAGCAAAATCAAATACCCAACCTTCGGCCAGTTGTGCGTCACTTGGAACGAGATCAGGGTTATGACAAGTTACGCAGTTTTTAACATCTTGGTAGTTATGGTGGGCTTCAATCTTCGCGATATGGCCGTCTACTTCACCGTGACAGTTTTTACATGCCGCACTAGATACTGTGTCTTTACCCGATACACCTAATTCATCTGTTGCAGGGATAAAATCAACGGGTACAGACAAAATCTTGTCAGATAGGACGACACCTGTACTATCGGCGATGTTGTAAGCACGTAAAAAGACTCTGTGTACTGCGTTTGGATTATCATTTGGATTGATGATTGGCGCTGCGCCACCATAAGTCCAAGTTGCTGTGTAAGTGCCTGGCGTCGCTGTATCTTCGGTTAAAGTACAAGCGTTTTTAGTTCCGTTCAGGCCGTTTAGAGTACAAGTTAACGAAGTGCCAGCGGCATTTGCCGTGGCATTATTTTGCCACTCAATCGGTGCGCCAGTACCTGAGGTGTTTTCATTTGCTGTTAAAGAATAAATTGCAATTTTATCCAGTCCTTTGAAAGGGACTACTTTGCCTGCATTTTTACCCGTAACAGTAAATTTAACACTGAAGCCTTCACTGCTGGTTACTTTAATGTCAGCAGGACTTAAAGTGAATGCCAGATCTGTAATGGATTGAGCTGTCGTTGCGAAGGAACCCGCAGGGGCTCCGGGTGTACCTGGTGTTCCGGGAGTGCCTGGTGTTCCGGGTGTACCTGGTGTGCCAGGTGCCCCATCTTGACCATCGCTTCCGTCCCCGCAGGCGGTAAGACTTAAGGTACTGACGAGAGCCAGTGCCAGTAGAGATTTATTGTAGTTTTTCATCATCGCGTCCCTTTTTCTATCTATAAGACTGCGTGTGCAGTGCCTCTAATATAGGAGGATTCATCTACTTATAAAGTGGTATTTGCAAATTTGTATCTGATATGTGAACGATGATTTAACACCCGTGAATGGTAATTCTAAACTTTGCATTTTGATATTTTAAATAGTGAAATTAAGCCGCTAGCCTATGATGTGTATCACGATTTTAATCTTTAAACTTAGGCCGAAATGATGAATTCATTTTCGGTTAAGCAAAATGAACGATGTTAAGAGAGCCTAAATCTTAAGTCGTTATCTTAAGGTTTTGAGCATAAAAGCAATGGGATAAGAGGGCGAGGATGGGGGGAAGATATGGCATTTTAAAGTGATTTAATTGTGCCTTGGATAAATAGAAGCCATAGCCCAGTAAACCCACTTAACATCCATGACGTAAGCTAGGTTGATGAACTTAGTGTGTAATCTATTTTTGTATTAGTGTGCTGGTTCGAGTGCGGCAAGTAAGGAGCGCACGACGAGATCACACTGGCTTTGGCTGTAACGCCGATGAACTGCAGGTTTCTCAATCAGATAATAATGTGGCGCCATCATAGTTTCGTGGAGTCTATTAAGCTCTGTGTCGCTAAGGCGCTCGAGATGTAATCCGGGCATATGTTTAACTGTGTGCATATCAATGCTAGAACAAAAAGCCACACTCTTCATGGTTAATAGATGGGCATACCATTCCTCCCTGTCTATCACTTTCTCTACGGTAGGCAATAAGATACCTTGGCGCTGGCAAAATAATTCTAAGGGATCGATTTTACTGTTAAAGCCCTTGAGTTCTTGAAACAGAAACGGATGGCGACAAATTTGCTCTAAGGTAATATTCGTCTCAACGTCCCAAAGTGGGTGTTGCTTGGCTGCAACGATATAAATGCCATTGATTGAGCCAAGTTTGGTGTAACTTAATTCTTTATTTTCAGCACTTTCAAACGTAATCCCAAAATCAAGCGCACCTGCGTGGATCAACTCAGCGCTATTTTCCTGCCATTTATGTAAGCGTATTTGTCCTAGCTTTTGGGCAAGTTCAGGAGTGCTTAACTGAGGCGCTAAAAAGCTTAGCAGGCCATTACAAGCAGCGATATGCAGCGGTAAGTCGGTATTGATGGCCGCATTTTGTATCTGGATTGCAGATTGTTCGAGGTGATAAACCGATTCAGTAAACTGGCAAATAGCAACGTAGAGACTTTCTGCTAAAGGCGTCGGTTTAAGCCCCTGTTGACGACGATAAAATAGTTCATCGTTAAAGGTTAGGCGTAATGCATTGAGGCAGCGGCTTATTTTGGGTGCAGAAACATCTAGCGCTTTGGCCGCGCTATTTGCGTGCCCAGTGTCGAAAATACTTTTAAATACAAGCAAGGTAAAAACATCGAGTTCACAGATCTGTTTTAGTAATAAGTTGCTCATTTTGTATTTTGCCCTGTATGAGTCTTAAATGTTTTTGCGGCGCTATTAGGGGAGTTCTGTGTCCTTGCGATTACCCGAACCACCGCGATCAAATATCATGGATACTAACTGCCAATATTAACATTCAGCATGCGGATTAACTGTGATCCCTCTCGGCAAAATAACAATTATTTAACCATTGTAAAGAGAGGGGGGGGAGTTAGATGAGTAGGCGCTATGTTTAACGTCGAGCGGAAAGGAATGATTGAGCTAAAAGAGTGAGTCAAAGTCTGCTCGCCTAAGGCGGCGAGCAAACGATAGTGATGCATTTAGGATTAGCGAGATTCTATGACGTCGTTTTGCACGGACGGTAAGTTGAGTGAATCTGCTGTTGGGGTATGGCCTATTGCATGGGAGTAAATGGTTGGTGCATCTTCTTTAATCCGCATCCCGATAAATTGGCCACCCTCAAGGATTTGCATTGAGGTACTTGCCACTTCGCCGTCGACAACACCATTACGTTGGATCACTAAACGCTCACAAATAAGTCTGCCTTTGAAGTGCCCATCGACGATAAATTCATGGCACTTTACTTCACCTTGAATTATACCGCCTTGTTCTATGGTGATATTGGCCTCAGAAAGCAGCTGACCTTGGATATCACCGCCAACAAGCACGTCGCCTGTTAATTCGATATTTCCCGTGAGTTTAGTGCCTCGAGCAATAAAGCTAAAAGAGGTACTTTTTTTAGGCGGGAAAAACAGTTTTTTTACAAACATCATCATAAATTAACTTAATTCGAGAAGGGATTAACTGAGTTCAACAGAGGCGCGATACTAGCTTAAAATCCATGAGAAGCACAGCTCTGCATGTGTTAATGCAATTACAGTGTTTCTATCAAGTTGGTCGTTTTATCTCAATGGCTTTGCTAGGGCAAGGAGCTACGCAGGCACCGCATCCAGTACAAAGATCAAGATCTATTTTGGGGCTCGGAGCCTGACCAATACTGAGCACAAAACTGATGGCTCTTGGTTCGCAGGCATCCTTACAACTTTGGCACCAGATCCCTTGAAAGGTTAAGCAGCTTTCTTGAATATGGGCTTGGTATTGCCAAGGTGCTTGAGTCAAATCGAAAATATTTTCAGGGCAAGCCTTAGCACACAGGGTACAAAATGTGCACTCATTGTCCTTAAAGGAGACTTCAGGAAATCCGCCATCACCTTTGATGATAATGTGAGTTTCACAAACCTCAAGACAGGCGGAACAACGAGTACACACATCGGTAAACTCGATATCATCACGTACCCAAGGCGGCCTTATCGCATTATCTTTACGCCGGCGAAAGAGGCTGCGACGGCTGTGATTAATACTTTGAGTCATGTTGCTCCTCGGGTGGTTAATGATGTAAAGCGATGGTATTTAGAGGGATAAAGAAAAATGGCTTGGGAGATTTCCACAAGCCATTCAAGTTATTAGCCGTTATAACCATTCGGATTGGTTGATTGCCAATGCCAGCTACTGTTGGCCATATCTTCTAGGGTATGAGTCGCTTGCCAGCCAAGATCTTCCCTTGCGTGGGTTGGATCGGCGTAGCAGGCGGCAATATCCCCTGGGCGACGTGGCGCAATTTGGTAGGCAATAGTGTTACCACAGGCTTTTTCAAAGGCCTTAACCATGTCTAATACACTATATCCTTGGCCTGTGCCTAAGTTATAGGTTACTAGACCAGGCTTAGTGGCCAATTTTGCGAGCGCTTTTAAATGGCCATTGGCTAAATCCACGACATGGATATAGTCACGCACGCCAGTACCGTCGTGAGTCGGATAATCATTACCAAACACGCTTAAGGCGGTGCGTTTACCCACGGCAACCTGCGCAATAAAGGGCATTAAGTTGTTAGGGATATCGTTAGGATCTTCGCCGATTAAGCCACTGGCATGGGCGCCAACCGGATTAAAATAGCGCAGACGGGCGATATTCCAGCTCGGATCGGCATTGTGTACATCTGCCAGTATATGTTCAACCATCAACTTAGACTGACCATAAGGGTTTGTTGCCCCTGTGGGAAAGTCTTCGGTGATCGGTAAACTTGCGGGATCGCCATACACAGTTGCCGATGAGCTGAATACGAGATTTTTTACCTTAAACTCTGCCATGACTTGGCAAAGGATAAGCGTACCTGTAACGTTATTCTCATAATACTTCAGGGGTTTTGCGACGGATTCTCCCACCGCTTTTAATCCTGCAAAGTGGATAACTGAATCAATAGCATGATCGTTAAACACTTTCTGCAATAACGCTTTATTGAGAATATCGCCTTGATAGAAAGTAACCGATTTACCAGTGATTCGCTCGACTCGGTTTAAGGCTTCTATGCTTGAATTAGACAAGTTGTCCAATACAATCACATCATTACCAGCATTGAGCAGTTCTACTACTGTGTGGGTGCCAATATAGCCAGCACCACCGGTCACTAAAATCGTCATTACTTAATTCCTTTTACAACGGTTTTTAAATAGTGCGCAAAATCTTCACCGATTTCGCTGTGGCGCAGGGCATATTCAACGTTAGCACGCATATAACCTTGCTTGTTACCACAGTCATGGCTCTTACCTTCCATGTAGTAAGCATTTACGGTTTCTTGCTTCATTAACATCGCAATCGCATCCGTTAATTGAATTTCATCGCCTGCGCCCGCAGGGGTTTTAGCCAGTAGCGGCCAAATGCTGGCTGGTAACACATAACGGCCTACAACGGCTAAGTTAGATGGCGCTTCATCCACGGCTGGCTTCTCAACCAGTTCGACTAATGGCTCAGATTCACCCGGTTGTAAATCATGACCATTCACATCGGCAATACCGTATTGGTTGACGACGTTATGTGGCACGCCTTCCACCATGATTTGACCGACTTGGGTTTCATCAAACAGGGCAACCATAGCGGCTAAGTTATCGCTACGAAGGTCACAGCTGGCTTCATCTATGATCACATCCGGTAGCAATACGGCAAATGGTGCATCGCCGACGACAGATTTAGCACACAAAATCGCATGACCTAAGCCTTTAGCTTGAGATTGGCGCACGCTGATCACTGTTACATCTTTAGGACAAATTGATTGTACGGCTTCAAGTAATTGACGTTTAACGCGGCGTTCTAATTGGGCCTCTAATTCGAAACTGGTATCGAAATGGTTTTCGATAGAGTTTTTACTGGCGTGGGTCACGAGTACAATTTCTTTGATCCCAGCCGCGATAGCTTCACTGACTACGTATTGAATCAATGGCTTATCGACAACAGGTAACATTTCCTTTGGAATTGCTTTGGTCGCTGGAAGCATACGAGTGCCTAGGCCTGCGACAGGAATAACGGCTTTACGAATTTGATGTTGTTTCATTGCGAACCTTTTAGGTCAAGGAGATGCGGTTAATGGCCAATATTGTAAATGACCTGCACAGAAAAGCTATTTAGAAACGCTGAAAACTTAGGATATTTAAGTATTTTTACAGCGAAGTCGACGTAAGTTTTAGCAAAGGTAGCACAGAGCATCTAATCCAGCATCGGTGATGTGCACTTGCATGGCGTTTTTAATACCCTTGTAATATTTGCTTTACGTTTACGTCACAGTAGTGGTGCAAGAATAAAGTGTGAGGGAGTTAACAAATTTAAAGGCTTAGATCACTATGGTTCCATGAGCGCTAGCCACTAAGTGAAGACTATGACGAAAGGAACAGAGTACATCGCTCACAGAGCTGATGACACAGGGTTTATCAACTACCCGCAAGAAGAACATGAGATTTGGAGCCAGCTTTATGCCCGTCAAGCGATAAACCTGCCTGGCCGTGCCTGTAAGGAGTATTTGCAAGGGCTAGATGCCTTGGCTTTGCCAAAGAATCGTATTCCGCAACTTACTGAAATTGATACTGTATTGCAAGCTACCACCGGCTGGAAAACGGCAGCCGTACCTGCGCTTATTTCCTTCGGCCGTTTCTTTGAACTACTGGCCAATAAAGAGTTTCCTGTGGCGACATTCATTCGCCGTAAGGAAGAGTTTGATTACCTTCAAGAGCCTGATATTTTTCATGAAATTTTTGGTCACTGCCCTTTGCTCACCAACCCTTCATTTGCCAATTTTTCACATATGTATGGCCAATTAGGTTTAAATGCCAGCAAAGAAGAAAGGGTGTTTTTAGCGCGTTTATACTGGTTTACGGTTGAGTTTGGCTTGCTACAGCCTAAAGATGGCCCCTTGTGTATCTATGGTGGCGGTATTTTAAGCTCACCTGGTGAAACTTTATATGCAATGGAAAGTGACGTGCCAGAACGTCAGCCTTTTGATTTATTGAATGTGCTGCGAACCCCATATCGCATCGACATTATGCAGCCGATTTATTATGTGATTGAGCACATTGATATGCTTGATGAAATTGCCAAAATGGACATCATGAGTTATGTCACTAAGGCACGTCAGTTAGGTTTATTTGCTCCTAAATATCCTCCCAAAGCCAAGGCGAGCTAGTCTCGATTCGATGGATGGTTTGATGTGTTATTTGAGTCGCCATCTAATTTAGTCATGTGATTTAAGTAATTAATAAGTAATGAGTAAAGTGCAACTGAATATCTCTATCAATGTTGCCAACAGGAGTATGTATGACTGCGTTATCGAATATGAAATGTGAAGCGTGCCAAGCCGATGCACCAAAAGTGACCGATGAAGAATTGGCAGAACTTATTCGTATGATCCCTGACTGGGGCGTGCAAGTGCGTGACGGCGTAATGCAGCTTGAGCGCGTCTACAAGTTTAAAAACTTTAAACTGGCGATGGCATTCACGAATAAGCTGGCGGATTTAGCGGAAGAAGAATTCCATCATCCCGGCATTTTCACTGAATGGGGTAAAGTGACTGTCACTTGGTGGTCACACTCCATTAAGGGGCTACATAAGAATGACTTCATCATGGCCGCCAAGACAGACCAGTTACTAGGTTAATTATTTAATCAATTTAATCAGCATCTTAACGTGTTTTATGATGCTGATTTTTTCTTCCTGTTACAATTCAACTGTAAACTAGGCTTGCCACTTTCAGTTTAACCTTCTAACGTATACGGGCTCTGCTATTTCCCCTCATCGCTGACGTTTTCGTCAAAGGTAACGATTTGCCTAGCAAGCGTTATTTTTGTTGTAAAGCCTAAGGCGAAAAATAGCTCTGCACGGTTTATCCCCAAAATTCAAATCAAAAAAGGGAATATCAGTCATTATGCGCTTGGAAGTCAGCTGTCAGGATCGTGTTGGTTTAGCCAAAGATATCTTAGTCGTGTTAGAGCGTTATGGCATTAATTTAATTGCCATTGATGCCAGTAACCAAGGATTCCTGTACTTACAATTTGCCGAAATTAGTTTTGAAACTTTGAGTGCCTTGATGCCGCAGATCCGCAAAGTGGAAAGCGTGCACGATGTGCGTACGGTGTCATTTATGCCTTCAGAGCAAGAACATTACGCCCTTAAAACCCTGCTCAAAACCTTACCCGACTCCGTTTTTTCTATCGATGCCAAGGCACGTATCCGTATCGTTAATGAGTCCGCCTTGCTCAATATCGGCATGGGTGAGCACGAAGTGCTCGAAGAGTCGCTTAATCATTGGGTGCAAGGTTTTAACTTCAGCCGTTGGTTGAGTGAAGCACAAGTATTGCCACAAGCGGCGCGAGTTCAAATCGGTCCAAACGAATATTTAGCGGAAATGCTGCCGATTTACCTACCCGATGAGGATGAAAAAACCATCTTGGTTGGTGCTGTGGTGTCGCTGAAATCCCCTGCGCGCGTTGGAAAACAGTTTAACGCGCTGCAGAACCAAACCACTGGCTTTGAAAATGTATTAGCCAGCAGTGACAAGATGAAGGAAGTGCTTAAGCAAGCGCGGCGTATGGCCCAGCTCGATGCACCTTTGTTGATCACGGGTGAAACGGGTACTGGCAAAGAATTAATGGCCAGAGCTAGCCATGATGCGGGGATGCGCCGTGAAAAACCTTTTATCGCCATCAACTGCGCCGCTCTACCCGACAGCGCTGCCGAAGAAGAATTATTCGGTTACGTCAGTCAGGGCAAAGTCGTCAAACGAGGTTTTTTTGAAGAAGCTAAGGGGGGCACTGTATTTCTCGATGAAGTGGCTGAAATGTCTAGGGCGGCTCAAGTTAAGCTGCTACGGCTATTGCAAGATGGCACTTTTAGACGCATAGGGGGCGATGAAGAAGTGCGTGCTGATGTGCGAATTATTTGCTCGACCCAGAAAAATTTAGCTGAACTATGCCAAACCGGCGAGTTTAGGGAAGATTTGTACTATCGCATCCATGTGTTGAGTTATCACATCCCGTCTTTACGCGAGCGTAAAGTCGATATCATTCCACTGACGGAAATGTTCCTCGAACATTACAGTCAACAGTTGTCTAGCCCAGTGCGACGGATTTCGGCCCAGTGCCGCGATCATTTGCTCACCTACGCTTGGCCAGGTAACGTACGCCAATTAAAGAACGCGGTATTTAGAGCCGTGTCTATGTGGGATGGCTCGGCCGAGTTGACGGTAGAACAGCTGAAATTGCCATCATATGCCGAAGGTTTTGGTTACTTTGATAATGAGTTTGAAGGCAATCTCGACGATGCAATGAAGCAGTTTGAAGCGAGTCTGTTGCGTCGATTATATCCGGCCTACCCGAGCACTCGCCAGTTGGCGAAAAAGCTAGGTGTATCACACACAGCTATTGCTAATAAACTGCGTGAATACAAGATAGCCAAGCGCCGTTAGTTAGAGTCTCGTTGGGTTGACACAGTCAATGTAACAGTATCGTTCCACTTAGTTGCCGACTTTTCAGGCATATTGCTTACCGAGATATTGATAAGCGGTAACTAGGTTATAAACGTAATGATTAGTTTACAAAATGTGAAATAATTGACCTAAATGTGATTTTGGTCACGCTATAGGAATCTTGAGCTGCATCGGGTATTTCTACGCGCAACAAATACGTTAAAGCAAGTAACAGAGCATGCCTCGTTGGCGCGGACTGCGTAACGTGTATGCCCTTAATGAGTCAAAAAGTCCGATTTAAATCGCCGAATATAAGCTGGGTGACGTCGCGCGTTTTCCAGCACAATAAAATTGTACACCTAGCCGAAGAGCACTGGAGCCAATATGAAACTTGCAAGTTATAACAATGGTCGTCGTGATGGTCAGTTGATGTTAGTCAGCCGTGATCTCACTAAAACGGTTGCCGTTCCTGCCATTGCCCACACTATGCAGCAATTACTCGATGGTTGGGATTTACTGAGACCGCAATTGCAAGAATTGTACGATGCGTTAAATGAAGGCATGTTAGATAACGCGCAAGCGTTCGACGAAGCTAAGTGTTTGTCGCCATTACCGCGTGCTTACCAATGGGCCGATGGTAGCGCTTATGTGAATCACGTTGAGTTAGTCCGTAAAGCCCGTGGCGCAGAAATGCCAGAAACCTTTTGGACAGATCCGTTGTTTTATCAAGGTGGCTCAGACAGCTTTATTGCCCCTAAAGCGGATATCCCATTGGCGAGTGAAGACTGGGGTATCGATTTCGAATCTGAAATTGCGGTTATTACCGATGATGTGCCTATGGGCGTGAGCACTGACAATGCAGCTAAGCACATTAAATTGTTGATGCTAGTTAACGATGTGTCATTGCGTAACTTGATCCCTGGCGAGTTGGCGAAAGGCTTTGGTTTTTTCCAATCTAAACCATCGAGCAGTTTTTCGCCTGTGGCTGTGACACCGGATGAATTGGGTGTCCGTTGGGAGGATTCGAAAGTGCATTTACCGCTGATCACCTATTTAAATGGTGAATTATTTGGTCGTCCGAATGCAGGCGTTGATATGACCTTTAATTTCAGTCAGTTAGTTTCGCATGTTGCAAAAACCCGTCCATTGGGCGCAGGCGCGATTATAGGCTCTGGTACTATTTCTAACTATGACCGTAGCGCAGGTTCGAGCTGTTTAGCGGAAAAACGTATGTTAGAAGTGATTGCCGAAGGCAAAGCCACTACGCCATTTATGCGTTTTGGTGACACAGTGCGTATCGAAATGCTCGATGATAATGATGTAACCATTTTTGGTTCTATCGATCAAAAAGTGGTTGAATACAAAGCCTAAGGCTTTCCCTTAAAGGGCGACACCGACTCAAACTAACGGGGCTTAATTGCCCCGTTTTTATACTGACTTTTATAAGGACATGAAAATATGAAACTTTACGGTTATTGGCGTTCCAGTGCAGCCTATCGGGTTCGTATTGCCCTTAATCTCAAGGGGATTTCAGCCGAACAGTTTTCAGTGCATCTCGTACGTGATGGCGGCGAGCAACATAAAGCGGCCTACATTGCGCTTAATCCTTTAGAGTTAGTGCCAACCTTAGTGGTGGATGATGAGCTGGATGTGGATGCCTTGTCGCAATCTTTAGCGATTATCGAATATCTTGATGAGATACATCCACAGTCGCCATTATTGCCTGCATCGGCTCTTGAACGTGCCCACGTGCGCGCTATGGCACTTACGGTCGCCTGTGAGATCCATCCATTAAACAACTTGCGGGTATTGCAATATTTAACGCAAACCTTAGGTGCTGATGACACCGCCAAAAATACTTGGTATCACCATTGGGTTGCAAGTGGTTTTACGGCCTTAGAAACCTTGTTAACACGGCATAGCGGTCGTTATTGCTTTGGGAATGCCGTGACATTAGCCGACTTATGTTTAGTACCGCAGGTGTATAACGCCCAGCGTTTTAATGTGGATTTAACGCCTTATCCCAATATCATGCGCGTGTGGGCCGAGTGTAATCAGCTTGAAGCCTTTGCCAATGCTGCGCCAGAGCGCCAAGCGGATGCGGTGTAACGAATTGTGCGGATACGGTTTTTACGAATAGAAAGAATGGATGATGAGGCTTGCTTTGAGAGTCTAATCTCAGCGATGGAGTTTAAATGCTTTTCAGTAAAAAATGTCCGTATTGCAAAGGTAAACTCGGCGCTAAGGACGTGCCGATTAAGGAAGGACGCTGCTGTCATTGTGATAAGCCGATACTGTACAAATTCAATATAATAAAATGGATGCTACTGTTCGTGCCTATCTATATTGTTAGCGTTAATCTGCTAGACAAAGATGTACATGGTTTTTGGATTTGTGTTGCGGTGATGGCACCGATTTATAGTCTTGTTTCACTACTCTGTCATGAGGTCGTAAAGTGCTCAGAAACCGATGGCGAAGTGGAGTAAGCCTAATGTCTTTCCCGTGTTTTTATCTGATATTGAAGCGGGCGATACTGTTATGAATGAAGTTATGAGTGGTGCTAGGGGTAATGTCATGAGTGTTGCTACGAATAATGTTATGAATGATGCAATGAGGGAAGCAGCGCTAGAGCATCAATTACTTGAATGGATAGCTCAAGACTGCGAGCGGGTGAGGGCGCTTGAACTCGCGCTTCAATGTGCCAAAGTACACTCAATGCCGCAGTGGTGTCTGGCGGCGGGATTTGTCCGTAATTTAGTCTGGGATCGCTTGCACGAATTTGAGTTGAGTCCACTGAATGATATCGATCTGATCTATTTTTGCCCTTTAGATATTAGCCCTGAGCGGGATCTGGCGATTGAAGCCTATCTTCATCAGCTTGCCCCTGAGTTACCTTGGTCGGTTAAGAATCAGGCGCGCATGCATAGTCGCAATCAAGACATGGCTTACACATCTTGTATTGATGCTATGGCCCATTGGCCAGAGTTAGAAACTGCGGTTGGGGTGTGTTTAAAATCTCATGTTGAGACAGATACTCAGGTAGATGCAGAGACTGCTCATCATTCCATGCATTACGGTATTGAGCTGGTGGTTCCCTTTGGGCTGAACTCCCTGTTTGCCCTCAAATTGAGCGCCAATCCAAAGCGATCATTACCAGTGTTTCATCACAGAGTCGCGACTAAGGGCTGGCTAACTCGCTATCCTTTGCTTACGTGTTGCTACTCAAGCTAATCTTCTCACTTTCTTATTCGTTCAGTCTAAAACTGACTTAACCGCCTCACACTATCATTCCATGCAATCTAGTTATCTAACATGATAGGTATCATCCTCAAGCCGTTTTTATTTGTCCATTTTCTGCTTTTAGCATTATTCAACCCATCTCTATAATTTGAAATTAATGTTCAAATAACCTCTTAGTTAAGTGCTTTTTATTGTTACTAAAATGTTTATGGTGTTATTGATCACTACCTCTTGCGGTAGTCATTAGTGATGGCTAATACAACACTTAGCTCACAGAAAACAAAGGGGTATTATCAATAAATGTTTGAATTTCGTGATTCAGCTCCCATGTGTAGTACCTATAAGTGAGTATTGCTCACTCACTTTGATTTGGATCAATAAATCAGCCGCATATCTCTGGCAGTGTAGGCGTCAATTGTTAAGGATGTAATACAAAACAAAAACCTATGTTGTACATATGGAGTATGATGATGAATAAAAACACTGTTTCTACACTGGTCGCTGCCACCCTTTTAGCCGCTGGTTTTTCTGCCTCTGTATCGGCTCACCAAGCGGGTGACATTATCGTTCGTGCGGGTGCTGTGGTTGTTGCGCCAAATGAATCAAGTGATGATGTTGCGGGTAACGGCGAGTTCCAAATCAGCAATAACACTCAAGTGGGTTTAAACTTTGGCTACATGCTGACAGATAACTTTGGGGTTGAGTTATTAGCTGCCACACCTTTTAGCCACGATGTTTCTTTGGCTGGCGTAGGTAAGATTGCTGAAACTAAGCATTTACCACCCACTTTAGTGGCGCAGTACTACTTTGGTGATGCACAGTCTAAATTACGCCCATACGTGGGTGTTGGTGTGAACTATACTAATTTCTTCGACAATGAGTTTACTAATGATTTAGGTGGTGCGTTAACGGATTTAAGCATGAGCACTTCTTGGGGCTTAGCTGCACAAGCGGGTGTTGATTATCAAGTTAACAAAAACTGGTTAGTGAACGCTTCCGTGTGGTACGCCAAAATTGATAGTGACGTTAAATTTAAATACCAAGGTACCCCAGTTACCATCGAAACCGATATTGATCCATGGGTTTATATGGTCAGCGTGGGTTACACTTTCTAATCCACTGATTAGATAAGCGTAAAAAAGGAGCCTTAGGCTCCTTTTTCATTTCTGCACTTTTTATCGCGCCATGTTCTGTTCCACTTAGGCTAAGCCGATTTAGCGCTTTGGCTTTTTTGCTTTCCAGTGGCGAGTGTTATAGATAAATTCGGGTAATAACACAGTAAGCCAAGCGACGAGGCGCCAGCGTTTGGTCACATAGACGCGGCGTTTGCCTTGTTTCATTGCCTTGATGATTTGTGCTGCGACTTGTGGCAATGGTGCAAGCCACATCGCACTTTGCTGCATAGCGGCTTTATCGAGCAAACCAAGTTGGATATCGGTAATCGTAATCGGTAGCTTAAGGCGCTGAGCATGCATACTTAAGCCCTCAAGGTAATTCTGCCCAAAGGCTTTTGAGGCGTGATAGGCCACACTCGGCCCGCCGCGCAGGCCCGCAATCGAGTTGATTGCCGCCAGTTGTCCATAACCTTGCTCGCGAAATAGTCTAAATGCCGTATTGCAGATGGCAGCAAAACCTCGCACATTGACATCGATAATGTCTTGCTCCGGTAGCCAAGGCAACTCGGGGTCATAGCTATTGAGGCCAGTATTGACTAAGACTAAGTGCGCGCCGCCAAGAGTTTGCCAGACTGATTCAAGTTGATTGATGATGGCTTGAGGTTGTTCAATTTGAAGTGCAAAAACTTGTACTTTTGTTGGCAAGGATAAGGCAAAATCGCGCAGTGATTCTGGATCTTGGGCGAATAAGACTAATTCAACCTGTTGATCTGCCAATTGCTTTGCAAGTTCACGACTTAATTGTGAGCTAGCTCCCACAATGATTGCAGTTGCTTGGGTCATAGATTTTTCGGCAACGAAATGGTGGCTTATGATAGAAAGTTATGTTCACCAAGACAAGATTTATAGCTTGGGCGTATGGACATCTAGAAGTCTTTATGTATGATTAGGAGAAACAAAATGAACAAATGGTTGCGTTTAAGCGCGTTGAGATTAACAGCCTTAGCATTAATGGCCGTAATGGGGGTGTTATCGGGTTGTGCGACACCGAATGCTATCGTTGAGATAAAAGGCGAGACCTTATATCGCGAACGGATAGCCTTACCTGCCGATGCTAAGGTCATAGTGCAACTGCTTGATGTCTCAAAAATGGATGTGCCAGCCATAGTGATGGCGGAGCGCGTGCAACAAGGTGCTGCGACACCCGCGCCATTCAGTTTTGCGATTGGTAGCGATCAGTTCCAACCTGGTCACACTTATGCCATAGGTGCCCGGATTATGTTGGGTGATAAGTTATTATTTATTAATACTCAAGCCTATCACATTGATCTCAATTCCACTGAGCCAATGACGATACTGCTAGAGAAAGTCGGTGGCTAGTTAGCCCGCTCAGAAGTGAGCTGACATACGCGCCGAATCCGTTAGTATTTACGAACAGAAGAGGCGCGGTATGCCGGTTAGAATTCCAGATCATCTGCCCGCAGCAGGGGTGTTAGAGTCAGAAAATATTTTCGTTATGTCCGAGACGCGGGCGGCGAATCAAGATATCAGGCCGATGAAGGTGCTGATTTTGAACTTGATGCCGAACAAAATCGAGACTGAAACCCAGTTATTGCGCTTACTGGGTAACACGCCTTTACAAGTTGATGTGGATTTACTGCGCATTCACGACAAAGAGTCCAAGCATACTTCCATCGACCACATGAATACTTTTTACCGTGACTTTGAAGCCGTGCGCCATAAAAATTACGACGGTCTTATCATCACAGGCGCGCCGCTTGGGCAAATCGATTTCGAAGATGTGGTTTATTGGGATCATATCCGTGAAATCATCGACTGGTCCCAAGAACATGTCACCTCAGTGTTGTTTTTATGCTGGGCAGCCCATGCGGGCTTGTATCATCTCTATGGTTTAAATCGAAAAATATTGCAACAGAAGCGTTCTGGCGTATTTGTACATAGGCGCACTTGTCAGCATTTCCCACTGCTACGTGGTTTTGATGATGAGTTCTTTGCACCCCATTCGCGTTTTGCCGAGATGGATGTAGAAGAAATTAGGCAACACCCGCAGTTGCAAGTGTTAGCGCAGTCCGATGAAGCCGGGGCCTATTTGGTATTAAGTCGCAATAACCGTAACTTGTTTGTAATGGGGCACCCTGAATATCAAAAATCGACCTTAAACGATGAATACCATAGGGATTTAGCCCAAGGCTTAACGCCAAATGTGCCACAAAACTATTATCGAAATAATAATCCAGAAGCCGAAGCTATTGCCCGCTGGCACAGCCACGGTAGTTTGTTGGTCAGTAATTGGCTCAATTATTACGTTTACCAGTTAACGCCTTATGACTTAAGTGATATGACGGCGATGACACCGTGGGAATCGCGCTAAGGTTTTGTTTAGCCTTTTATGGTGATGTGGTCACATGGATGTGACCTAAGCTGATACCCAAAATCCCTTAATTTATCTCTCCCTTCGATTCTGTTGTCCACGCTTGACTGTGCTTAATCCCTGCCTCGCTGTAAATCCTTACTGACAATTTTCACCCGATAAAATCGACACATTAGACCAAGGAATACTTGCTTTACGTTCGCGTAAACGTCAGAGTGGTTTTATTGTCGATTTTATTAAACGTCCCAAGGCTAGCACTAGGCCTTGTGGTCAATTTGGGTTGGAGCCTGCATGAGTACTGAACCGTTAAATCAAGATATTGTTATTGTTGCCGCTAAACGGACCCCTATGGGTGGTTTTCAAGGCAGTTTGTCATCTGTTGCATCACCGACTCTAGCCGCGACAGCCATTAAGGGCTTGTTGGCGGAGACTCAATTGGCGGGTGAACATGTCGATGAAGTCTTGATGGGCTGCGTATTACCCGCAGGTTTAGGTCAAGCGCCTGCGCGTCAGGCAACTTTGGGTGCAGGGCTGCCACTTTCTGTGGGGGCGACCACTGTGAATAAAGTCTGTGGCTCAGGCATGAAGACGGTCATGTTAGCCCACGATTTGATTAAAGCGGGCAGTGCAAAAGTGGTGATCGCTGGCGGTATGGAAAGCATGAGCCAAGCGCCGTATCTATTAGATAAAGCCCGAAGCGGCATGCGTATGGGCCACGGCAAAGTGTTAGATCACATGTTTTTAGATGGTCTTGAGGATGCTTACACTGGCGGCGCTATGGGAACGTTTGCCCAGAAAACAGCCGATGAATTTGGGATCACTCGTGAGCAGATGGACGCCTTTGCGCTCAGTTCGCTCGAAAAAGCCAATGCCGCGATTAACTCGGGTGCCTTTAAAGCTGAAATTACGCCAGTTACTGTCAGCGATCGTCGTGGTGATGTGACTATCGATATCGACGAGCAACCTGGTAATGCCCGCCCAGAAAAAATTCCTACGCTGCGCCCAGCTTTCAGCAAAGATGGCACTATCACAGCAGCTAACTCTAGCTCTATTTCCGATGGCGCAGCGGCATTGATGCTGACCTCGCGTGGCGAAGCTGAGCGGTTAGGCTTAACTGTATTAGCCACCATTAAAGGCCACACTACCCACGCCCAAGAGCCTTCACTCTTTACCACTGCACCTGTCGGCGCTATGGCGAAATTACTGGCCAATGTCGGTTGGTCAACGGATGAAGTTGATTTATTCGAAATCAACGAAGCCTTCGCCATGGTGACTATGCTTGCCGTGTCTGAGCTCGGTTTAGATATAGCTAAGGTTAACGTCAATGGCGGTGCCTGCGCCTTAGGTCATCCTATTGGCTGCTCGGGTTCACGTTTACTAGTGACCTTAATCCATGCTTTAAAAGCCCGCGGCCTTAAACGCGGTGTCGCCTCGCTGTGTATCGGCGGTGGTGAAGCAACAGCGATGGCCATTGAGGTCTAATTGCAAAGGTTTTAGTTAAATCAACAAGACGGGGCTGGCAAGGGCAATCACTTCCCTTGAGGATAATCATAATATCGCACCGCCAGCCCATCACTCTACAAGGAAAGGATTGCAACATGACCACACAAGTAAAGCATTACATTGACGGCGAGTTTATCCAAGGTACTGGCACATCACAGATTATTGTCACCAATCCCGCGAATAACTCGCCGATTGCCGTGATTAATGCTGCCACTAGCGAAGAAGTTCACGCTGCGATTGCCAGCGCCAAAGCGGCCTTTAAAACCTGGAAAGAAGTGCCAGTGTCTGAACGTGCGCGCGTCATGTTGCGTTATCAACATCTGCTAAAAGAACATCACGACGAACTGGCGACCATTCTTGCAAAGGAAACCGGTAAAACCTTCGAAGATGCCAAGGGCGATGTATGGCGCGGTATCGAAGTGGCTGAACATGCTTGTAATGTGGCGTCATTATTGATGGGTGAAACCGTCGAGAACGTCGCGCGTTCAATTGACACTTACAGCTACACTCAACCGCTCGGTGTGTGTGCGGGTATTACGCCATTTAACTTCCCTGCGATGATCCCGTTATGGATGTTCCCACTGGCGATTGCCTGCGGTAACACTTTCATTTTAAAGCCTTCAGAACAAGATCCTATGACGCCGCAGCGTCTGGTTGAGCTGTTTGTTGAGGCGGGCGCACCTAAGGGCGTATTGCAATTAGTGCATGGCGATAAAACAGCCGTAGATATCCTGCTGGCAGATCCTGCGATTAAAGCCATTTCCTTTGTCGGTTCTGTGGCTGTGGGTCAATATATTTATAAAACCGGTACAGATAACTTAAAACGCGTGCAAGCCTTTGCGGGTGCGAAAAACCACTGCGTTATCATGCCAGATGCAAACAAACAGCAAGTGATCAACAATTTAGTTGGCGCTTCTGTGGGCGCGGCGGGTCAGCGCTGTATGGCGATTTCGGTTGCCGTGTTTGTTGGCGCCGCTAAAGAGTGGATCCCAGAATTAAAAGAAGCCTTAGCCAAAGTTCGCCCAGGTTTATGGGACGATAAAGAAGCGGGTTATGGTCCGGTTATCAGCCCTGCGGCCAAGGCGCGGGTGCTTAAACTTATCGCCCAAGGTAAAGCCGAAGGTGCCGAGTGTTTACTCGATGGCAGCGATTTTACCGTTGAAGGTTATGAATCCGGTAACTGGATTGGCCCAACCATGTTCAATAAAGTCACTACTGAGATGAGCATTTACAAGGAAGAAATCTTCGGCCCAGTACTGTGCTGCATGGAATCAGACTCCTTAGAAGCCGCCATCGAACTCGTCAATGCCAGCCCTTATGGCAACGGCACGTCTATCTTTACCGCTAGCGGCGCGGCGGCCCGTAAATATCAACACGAAATCGAAGTCGGCCAAGTGGGGATTAACGTGCCTATTCCTGTGCCATTACCTTTCTTCTCATTTACCGGTTGGAAGGGCAGTTTCTACGGCGATCAACATGCTTATGGCAAGCAAGCGGTGCGTTTTTATACCGAGACCAAGACCATCACTTCCCGCTGGTTCGAGTCCGATATCGCCGTAGCTTCAACGCCAAATATGAGCATTAACCTACGCTAAGCTCGGTGATTAATCGATAAACCACGGCGTCTTTACGGCGCCCAATTTATTCAATAAAAAAGTGACCATAGAGTCATAGGAGAGCCCAATGGATTTTAATTTCAACGATGACCAACGCCAGTTTGCCGATCTGGCGCGCCAGTTTGCCGCGGAAGAATTAACCCCGTTCGCCGCCAAGTGGGATGAAGAACATCATTTCCCCAAAGACGTGATCCAAAAAGCCGGTGAGCTGGGTTTTTGCTCTCTGTATTCGCCAGAATCCGAAGGTGGCATGGGCTTATCGCGCCTCGATGCCTCGATTATTTTTGAAGAACTTGCCAAGGGCTGCACTGCGACCACGGCCATGCTGACCATTCACAATATGGCGACTTGGATGGTGACGACTTGGGGCACTGAAACCTTGCGTCAGACTTGGTCTGAGCCGTTAACCACTGGGCAGATGTTAGCGTCATACTGTTTGACTGAGCCGGGTGCGGGTTCGGACGCTGCATCTTTGCAAACCAAAGCGGTGCGCGACGGCGATGAATATGTGATTTCAGGCTCGAAAATGTTTATCTCGGGCGCGGGCGCAACTGAGCTTTTAGTCGTGATGTGCCGTACAGGCCAAGCTGGCCCTAAGGGGATTTCGGCCATTGCCATTCCGGCGGATGCCGCTGGCGTTATTTATGGTAAAGCTGAAGATAAAATGGGCTGGAATGCCCAGCCGACCCGTCAAATCACCTTTGAAAACGTGCGTGTGCCAGTGGCAAACTTGCTCGGTGAAGAAGGCCAAGGTTTTGCTTTCGCGATGAAAGGCTTAGACGGCGGTCGCATCAATATCGCTACCTGTTCTGTGGGGACGGCGCAGTCGGCTTTAGAGCGCGCAACTCAATATATGAATGAGCGTCAGCAATTTGGTAAACCGTTAGCGGCTTTCCAAGCGCTGCAATTTAAGCTTGCCGATATGGCGACAGAATTAGTCGCAGCCCGCCAAATGGTGCGTCTTGCGGCCTTTAAACTCGATAGTGGCGATCCTGAGGCCACGGCTTATTGCGCTATGGCGAAACGCTTTGCCACCGATGTGGGTTTTCAAGTCTGCGATGCGGCGCTGCAAATTCATGGTGGATATGGTTATATAAGGGAGTACCCGCTGGAACGTCATTTCCGTGATGTGCGTGTACACCAGATTTTAGAAGGCACTAACGAAATTATGCGCTTAATTATCGCCCGTCGTTTACTCGATGAAAATGCAGGACAAATCCTGTAATTCAACTCGCAATATGCGTGACTTACAGGTCGGCGATAACTGAAAAGGAGTCTATAAAGATGGAATATTTAGTTGAACGTATCGAAGGCCACACGGCGATTCTGACCATGAACAATCCGCCAGCCAACACTTGGACCGCCGAGAGTTTGCAGGCGCTTAAAGCCAAAGTGCTTGAGCTGAATGCCAATAAAGATATTTATGCCTTAGTGTTAACGGGTCAAGGGCAAAAGTTCTTCTCCGCTGGCGCCGATTTAAAACTGTTTAGCGATGGTGACAAAGGTAATGCGGCAACGATGGCAAAGCATTTTGGTGAAGCCTTTGAAACCTTAAGCCAATTCCGCGGTGTGTCGATTGCCGCGATTAATGGCTATGCCATGGGCGGCGGCTTAGAAGTCGCGTTGGCCTGCGATATTCGTATCGCCGAAATTCAAGCTGTAATGGCATTACCCGAAGCGACGGTCGGTTTATTACCCTGTGCGGGTGGCACTCAAAATCTGACCGCATTAGTCGGTGAAGGGTGGGCTAAACGGATGATTTTATGCGGCGAGCGTATCGATGCAACTCAAGCATTGAATCTACGTTTAGTGGAAGAAGTGGTTGATACTGGCGAAGCGCTTAATGCGGCAATCGCGTTGGCCGTTAAAGTCGCTAACCAAAGCCCAAGCAGCGTCACAGCGTGCAAGACACTTATTCAAGCGGGGCGCACTATGGCGCGTAGCCAAGCGCTACCGATTGAGCGTGAGTTATTTGTCGGATTATTTGATACTGAAGATCAGGCCGAAGGCGTGAATGCGTTTTTAGGGAAACGTAAAGCTGAGTGGAGAAACCGCTAATGACGAATGTAGTAGATAATGACGTGGTCGAGCATGTCGCAAATCAGGTCACGACCACACAAAATGTGGTTTTTCAAACCTTAGCCACTGCTTCTGGCAAATTGGTTGGGGTGGTCACACTCAATGTGGAAAAGGCCCTCAATGCCTTAGATTTAGGCATGGTGCGCGCTATGACGGCGCAGCTTAATCTGTGGAAGAAAGATCCCCTTATCGCTTGCATCGTATTAGATGGCAGCGGTGAGAAGGCATTTTGTGCCGGGGGTGATGTGCGCGCTTTATACCATGCTTCCATTGCCGCTAATGGGCAAGTGACTGAGGAAGCAAAGGTTTTCTTCGAAGAGGAATATCGCCTCGATTATCTACTGTATACCTTTGGCAAACCTGTGTTGGTGTGGGGTGATGGCATAGTCATGGGCGGCGGCCTCGGTTTGATGGCGGGCGCAAGTCACAGAGTCGTTACCGAAACCTCGCGTATCGCTATGCCTGAGGTGACTATCGGCCTGTATCCCGATGTGGGCGGCAGTTATTTCCTTAATCGTATGCAGGGCAAGATGGGATTGTTTTTGGGATTGACCGCCTATCAACTCAATGCCGCCGATGCCTGTTATGTGGGCCTTGCGGATCATTACCTGAACCGCGACGACAAAGAGCTGATGTTTGATGCCATGGCAACCTTAGATTGGAGCGATACGCCAGCACTTAATCATCAACGTTTAGATAGCATGATTAACGAGCTGTCTAATCAAGTGGATATTCCGAAGGGCGACAGTGTATTAGCCGAAAGCCAAGACATAATTGACAGGCTTATGGCGGGCAGTCTGCAGGATATTGCAGCACGCATGTCAACTTTGGTATCGGAAGAAAAGTGGTTAATGAAAGCGCGGGACACCTTCCTTGCGGGTAGCCCTATCAGCTGGCACTTGGTCTATATCCAAGGGCAGTTAGGGACTAAGCTTAGCTTAGCTCAATGTTTCAAATGGGAGTTAACCGCGAGTGTTAACGTGTGCGCCCACGGTGATTTCTGCGAAGGCGTTCGTGCACTCTTGATTGATAAAGACAAGAAACCGCAATGGCATTTTAAGGATGTTAACTCAGTACCCACAGCGGTACTTGAGCAAATATTGGCTTCCCCATGGGGCGAGGCGCATCCCTTTAACCAACTGAGTTAAGCGTTTAAGGGCCGAGTTGGCTAAGCGCTGTGTTTATAGGTTTAGCTAAGCTCGCTTTACTCTGTGATAAAGTCAGCATAATCAATTGGCTAGCATTATCACAACACTAAAAAGAACAACACACAGGAGTGATGGCATGAGTACAGTAGCCTTTATCGGTTTAGGTAATATGGGCGGCCCAATGGCGGCCAATTTATTAAAAGCAGGCATGACGGTTCGTGTCTTTGATTTAGTCCCCGAGGCTATGCAGCAATTGGCCGAAAAAGGCCCCTTAGTATCAAGTACAGCCTGCGGCGCTGCAGCGGGCGCAAGTGTGGTGATTACTATGCTGCCTGCGGGCAAGCATGTAAAAAACTTATATTTAGGCAATGGAACAGACAAAGGCCTACTTGAAGTGGTTGCGGGTGATACCTTGCTCATCGATTGTTCAACCATCGATGCGCAAAGCGCACAACTCGTGGCAGCTGAAGCGGCTAAAAGCGGCATCGAATTTATGGATGCACCGGTTTCTGGCGGCACGGCAGGCGCGGCGGCGGGCACCTTAACTTTTATTTGTGGTGGCTCGGATACCGCTTTTGAACGTGCACAGCCCGTACTTAAGGCTATGGGTGTGAATATCTTCCACGCAGGCGGTCCAGGGGCGGGGCAAGTCGCTAAAATCTGCAATAACATGTTGTTATCTGTGCTGATGGTCGGTACTTCTGAAGCCCTGCAAATGGGGATTGACCATGGTCTCGATCCTAAAGTGCTATCGGATATTATGAAGGTCAGCAGTGGCGGAAACTGGACGCTTGAGAAGTACAATCCCTGCCCAGGCGTGATGGAAACTGTGCCTTCTTCTAAGGGCTATCAGGGTGGCTTTATGGTAGATTTGATGGTCAAAGATCTCGGTCTGTCACAAGAAGCTGCATTATTGAGCAACTCTAGCACGCCAATGGGCGCTTTAGCCCGCAGCTTGTATGTTAATCATGCAAGACAAGGCAATGGTCGCCGAGATTTTTCCAGTATATTTGAACAATTTGCACCACTTAAAAAATAGACACAGATAACAAGGGATCACCAGATGGATTTAAAAGATAAGGTTGTCGTCATTACTGGCGGCGCGGGTGGCTTAGGCTTAGCAATGGCGCAAAATTTTGCGCAGGCGGGTGCTAAGATAGCGCTTATCGATGTGGACCAAGAAAAACTCGAGCGAGCCTGCGCTGAGCTTGGATCGGACACTGAAGTTCAAGGTTATGCCTTAGACATTACCGACGAAGAAGATGTCGTCGCGGGTTTTGCTTATATTCTCGAAGATTTTGGTCAAGTGAACGTGTTAGTGAACAACGCCGGTATTCTGCGTGATGGCATGTTAGTCAAAGCCAAAGACGGCAAAGTCACTGATCGTATGTCTTACGAGCAGTTCCAATCGGTGATCAATGTGAACCTGACCGGCAGTTTCCTCTGTGGCCGTGAGGCCGCAGCGGCCATGATTGAATCGGGTCAAGCGGGAGTGATTGTTAACATCTCTAGCCTTGCTAAGGCGGGTAATATGGGTCAATCAAATTACGCGGCCTCAAAAGCGGGTGTTGCGGCTATGTCCGTCGGCTGGGCGAAGGAGTTAGCGCGCTACAATATCCGTAGTGCAGCCGTAGCACCAGGTGTGATTGCGACCGAGATGACGGCGGCAATGAAGCCAGAAGCGTTGGAGCGTTTAGAGAAACTCGTGCCTGTTGGCCGCTTAGGTCATGCCGACGAGATAGCTTCTACCGTACGTTTTATTATTGAAAACGATTATGTTAACGGTCGTGTGTTTGAAATCGATGGTGGTATCCGGCTTTAGAGCGATATCTTATTGATTTGCATAAAAACCGAGCTTAGGCTCGGTTTTTTTATAGGGTAAATAAAGATAATGGTTCTTATACCTTAGCTTTCGGATTTATTTAGATTTCACTGTTGGAGTTGACATTTAGTTGTTAACCTTCAACAATCGCTCTCCCGTTTTTTTACATAACTTTACAAACATGTTGATCACATGTAATGGAGCTTGAAATCCGGATGTCTTGGCAGGAAAAAGCCCACTGGCTTGAGAAAATCACTAAGCGCATGATGTTGATCGTGGGTATCTTAGGGTTGGTTGTGATTTATTGCGGTTTCTTTTTTCTGCTCTTTAGTGGCCGCTCTGTGGCCGTGATCCCATGGTTTTTTCTTATCTCACCTTGGGTGTGTATTTATTTTGGTTTAACGCAAGTACAACAAGTGCAAGTGGTAAATTGGTTCTTAAAAAAATTTAAAAAATAACTAATTTACACATAACTCATTTCTGCAAGTTCATATTTTGTTTCGGTTTGTGCAGTTGGCAAACATTGGGGAGAAACAATGAAGCTACATGGATATTTATGGATGCTGGGGGGCTTATTTTGTTTAGGTGCTTGCGAGCGCTCGAACAAAGAGACGCCGCATCTTAGTGATAATGGCGCGCGCATAGTTGCGCCCTATGGTAGTTGGCAGTCTCCGCTATCGGCGACTGAAGTTTTTGAGCAGGCCGATAATGTGGCTGAGTTACAAAGCGTTGATGGTGCTATTTATTTCTCTGAATCTGATGGTGAAAAACAAGGCCAAGTCGGCATTAAACGCCTCGATCAACGGGGCAAAATTACCGACATAGTGCCGCCTGCGTTTAATGTTAAATCCGCCGTTCATGAATACGGTGGTGCCGCCTTTTTGGGGATTGGTCAGAGTCTGTTTGCCACTAAGGCACAGGACCAACTGTTTTATCGTTTTGCCCCTAATCAACCCCCTTTGCCTTTAACGCCAAATGGTACTCGCCATGCAGATTGTATTGCTTACCCCAAAGGGTCGAGGATTATCTGTGTGCGCGAAGATCATCGTCAAGCGGGTGAGCCTAAGGCGAGTCTTGTTACCATTAATCTTAATTTTGCCGGTGAAGGCGATACCTTTGTTTCGGGCCATGACTTTATTTCTTCGCCAGCCATCTCGCCCGATAACAGCCAACTGGCGTGGATCACGTGGGAACATCCCTATATGCCATGGGATAATAGTGTGCTCTGGCTTGGGGATCTAGACCGTAAAGGGCAATTACACAATATTCGTAAGGTAAACACGCCCGCAGATTCTTCGGTGTCGCAGCCGTTATTTAGTCCTGATGGACAATTGTATGTCGTATCGGATATCAGTAACTGGTGGAATATCTATCGAGTCACGGCACAAAATACCTTAGACCCAGTGCTAAAGAAAAAGGCCGAGTTTGCGGTGGCTGATTGGTATTTAGGCAATCATAACTATGCCTTTGAATCCGAAAAAACAATTATTGCCAGTTATATGCTTGGTAGTCAGGCCGTTTTAATTCGACTGCATCTAGATTCAGGCCTGACCGAATCTTTGGCCGTCGACTTTGGTGAAATCACCCAAGTGATCCGAGGGGAAGATGCTGTTTATTTTGTCGGCGCTAAGGCGACGCCAGAGAAGGGCATTTATAAAGTGATCGGTCGTGGTACTGAGTTGGTGTATACCCCTAACTTACCAAAACTTAATCCCAATTATATCTCCCGTGCTAAAAATATTACTTTTAAAACAGGTGCTAACCAGCAAGCTTACGGTTATTTTTATGGTCCGGTTAACCCCAACTATACTGCGCCTAATGATACCCGTCCGCCCTTGATTGTAATGTTACACGGCGGTCCTACGGCGCGTGCGAGTCTGGCTTATCGCAGTGACATTCAATTTTGGACCAGCCGAGGCTTTGCGGTTCTCGATGTTAATTTCCGTGGCAGCAGTGGTTTTGGCCGTGCTTATCGTCAAAGTATCTACGGAAAATGGGGCCAAGTTGATGTGGAGGATGCGGTCAATGCGGCCCGTTATTTAGTCGATAAGGGCTGGGTTGATGGACAAAAGCTGGCGATTCGAGGTGTCAGCGCTGGTGGGTTAACTGTGATGTCGTCCTTGGCATTTTATGATGTATTTCAAGCGGGGGTGAGCTATGCGGGGATCAGTGACTTTGAACAGCTCGCCAAGAGTACCCATAAATTCGAGACTGGCTACTTAGATCTGCTTATCGGCCCCTATGGTGAAAATCAAGCCCGCTATAGGGAACTGTCGCCCCTGCATCACCTTGAAGGATTGAATGAGCCTTTATTAATTTTTCAAGGATTACGTGACCAAATCGTGCCACCACAGCAGTCGCGGCAGATTTATGAGGCGTTAAAAGTGAGAGGCGTACCCACGGCTTATATCGCCTATCAGGATGAACCCCACGGCGGTTGGAAACCTGAGCACAAGGCCGCAGGATTAGAAACTGAGCTGGCATTTTATGGGCAAGTGTTTAACTTTACCCCTGCGGGTAAGCTTGCAACACTGGTACTGGATAACGCCGCGGCGCTAAAGCCAACCATAGTGAGAAGCCAATAACGCAGTATTTACCGTTATTGAACTTGGCCATCATTATTGCGATTGGCTTTTACTGCAACACTCAGAGCCAGCATTTTGCTGGCTCTTGTGATTTTCATGGCTGCCATGAGTCTCGTGACTTAGGCTGTCGATAATGGCACAGTGGGGCTGATCGCCGCCTTGGCATTGGGTCACCATGTGCTGCAATTGCGACCTAAGCTGCTGTAACTTATTGATTTGTTGCTCGACATAGGCAAGGTGCGTTTGGGTAAGCTGCTTAACGTCCTCGGCATTACGGCTTTCATTGCCCTTAAGACCAAGCAAGGATTTGCAATCCTCTAGGCTAAAACCTAAGTCGCGACATTGATGCACAAACTTAAGTGCTTCAATATCTTGATGGCGATAAACTCGATAACCCGCCTCATTGCGCTCGCCGCACACTAAACCAATATCATGGTAATAACGGATACTCTTAACACTTAAGCCCGTTTGTTTCGCCACTTCCCCTATCTTCATTTTGACCTCTATTTTTCCAACTGAATGGTATCACCCATTTCGCCTAACAATTAATTGTCGATGTGATCACATTGAGCAAATTCATCCTTGACTCTCCAGTGATGGGAGACTTTATCTTAGACCTATAGTGTGAAACATCAAGTGAGGGATCTCCCATGTCTATGACCAGACTCTATGTCGCCAATATGAATTGCGCTGGCTGCGTCGCAAAAATTGAAAAGGCGTTTGCTGCCCAAGATGGCGTTGAAGCGCGTGTGAATCTCGCCGATAAGCAAGTGACGGTAGAAGGCAAGATGAGCGCTGATACCGCCTTGGCTGTGATGGCAAATGCGGGTTATCCGGCGCAGGTCGTTATTGATGCTAAAGTCGCCGCCGAAGAAAAACGCCTTGAAGATGCCGCCGAGTATCGACTGCGGATGCGCCAAGCTATAGCTGCGCTCGTTGTGGGTGTTCCCATGATGCTGTGGGGATTACTGGGCGGTGAAATGATGATCAACAGCCCAAACCTGCAGTTAGGCTGGGGCATCATGGGACTGGTCACTTTGGCTTTACTCATCACCACAGGCAGACATTTTTATCAAGGTATGTGGCGGGCGCTCAAAGCCAAAACCACTAACATGGATACGCTGATTGTGCTGGGCACCAGTACCGCATGGGCCTATTCCATGCTGGTGGTCATTATGCCCAGCGCATTCCCTATGGATACCCGCCATGTGTACTTTGAGGCGAGTGTGATGATTCTAGGTTTGATTAACTTAGGTCATGGACTCGAACTCAAAGCGCGGGGCAAAACCAGCGAAGCGGTGCAGCGACTGCTCGGGTTGCAATCCACTACTGCGATTCGTATTACGGATAAGGGTGATGAAAAGGTTGAGATAAGTCAGTTGAAACTGGGCGATAAGCTGCGTTTGCGCCCCGGTGACCGAGTTGCCCTTGATGGTGAGGTCGAAACAGGACAATCCCTACTTGATGAAGCCATGCTCACAGGTGAGCCTATTCCCGTGCTTAAAAATCGCGGCGACAGTGTGAGTGCGGGCACAGTCAACGGCAATGGCAGCCTAGTTTACCGAGTGACGGCGGGACAACAAGATACTAAGCTCGCCAAAATCATTGCATTGGTGCAACAGGCACAAACGTCAAAATTACCCATAGGTCGATTGGCCGATAAGATCTCCGCGGTATTTGTCCCTACTGTGGTGGCGATAGCACTACTGGCGGCGGCTATTTGGTATTTTGCAGGTCCAGCGCCCGCCTTAAGCCATGCGTTAGTGGTGCTGACGAGTGTGCTCATCATAGCTTGTCCCTGTGCGTTGGGGCTGGCTACGCCTATGTCTATCATGGTGGCTGTGGGCCGCGCCGCCCAAATGGGCGTGTTAGTCAAAAATGGCGAAGCGTTGCAAACCGCCAGTAAAGTTGATTGTGTGGTGCTGGATAAAACCGGCACTGTCACCTTAGGTAAGCCGCAAGTCACTGACTTTGTATTAGTACAAACACTGAGTGATGCCGACAAAGAAACCTTGCTGGGCGAAATTGCAAGCCTTGAGCAGCACTCTGAGCATCCGTTAGCGGGGGCGATTGTCAGTTATGCCAAGGAATCACTGACTCAATTGCCTGACACACAGGCGTTTACGAACCATCAAGGTAAGGGGATTGAGGGCAAGGTCGATGGCGTATCGCTGGCGATTGGTAATCTCGCCTTGATGACGGCATTGGAGATTGTCAATTCCGATGGCAGTGCCTTAGATCCTAACGCGACATTAAGTTTTGCGCACCAAGGTAAAACCCCGATTTATATCGCGAAAGCGGGCAAGTTAGTGGCCACTATCGCGCTGGCTGATCCGATTAAACCCGATGCCAAAGAAGCCATCGCGGCCATGCTGCAAAGGGGCATTCGCGTGGTGCTGTTAACGGGGGATAACCCACAAACGGCGCAGGCGGTGGCCGACCAAGTGGGCATCACCGAAGTGATTGCCGGCGTACTGCCCGAGCAAAAACAACAACATGTGCTGGATTTACAAAAGCAAGGGCATGTGGTGGCTATGGTTGGGGATGGCATTAATGATGCGCCAGCTCTCATGAGCGCCGATGTGGGGATCGCGATGGGATCGGGCACTGAGGTGGCGATTGAAAGTGCGGATATCACCTTGCTGTCGCAGCAATTGATAGTGATTGCTAACTTATTGGCATTGTCGCGGGCGACGATTACCAATATTAAGCAGAATCTGTTCGGCGCCTTTGTGTATAACAGTTTGGGTATTCCGGTTGCGGCGGGCGTGCTTTATCCACTTACTGGCATGTTATTAAGCCCTGTGATCGCTGGCGCCGCCATGGCTTTGTCTTCACTTACTGTGGTAACGAACGCCAACCGCTTAAGACGGCAGAAGTTATAAGCTGCCTGTGCCCAAAAAAGCTCAATATACTGAAATGGGTATCTTGAGCTAACTCTGGGCTATGTCCACATTAACACTTACCACATAAGTCCTTAGCAGATAGCCCCTAAGCAGATAGTCCCTTAGCGTCGGCAAGCTTTACGACGCTAAGGGTCATCAGATTGTCATTCTGCTCGAATACATTGAAAGCTAAGCCAATAGGGTAAAATCAATTACGCTTCTCACGCAGGCTTAGTGCGGCGATTTCGGCATTCCCTCTGGCTTTCTAGCCGCCTTTTTAGTTGATAATTTAGCCCAAACTGCTATAGTGCCACGTTTATTTTTACCCCTTCGGCATAGCGTTATTTGGTTTATGCTTATTTAAAGCGGCGCCAGCGGGCTCGGCCAACATTACTCGATTTGGAAGTTCATTTTGATCACAACAGCAAATATCACCATGCAGTTCGGCGCTAAGCCACTGTTTGAAAACATCTCAGTTAAATTTGGCGGTGGTAACCGTTACGGTCTTATCGGCGCGAATGGCTGTGGTAAATCGACCTTCATGAAGATCCTGTGTGGTGATCTAGACCCTAGCAGCGGTAACGTCTCGTTAGATGTGAATGAGCGTCTGGGTAAATTAAGCCAGAACCAGTTCGGTTATGAGGAATTCAACCTGATCGATACCGTGATCATGGGCCACCGCGAACTGTGGAAGGTAAAGCAAGAACGTGACCGTATTTATTCTTTACCCGAAATGAGTGAAGAAGATGGCATTACCGTCGCCAACCTAGAGATGGATTTTGCTGAGATGGACGGTTATACCGCCGAATCTCGTGCTGGCGAATTACTGTTAGGTGTAGGTATCGGTATTGAAAGCCATTTTGGTTTGATGTCTGAAATCGCACCGGGTTTAAAACTGCGTGTATTGTTAGCACAAGCCCTGTTCTCTGATCCAGACGTGCTGCTGCTTGACGAACCTACCAACAACTTGGACATCGACACAATCCGTTGGTTACAAGACATGTTGAACCAACGTAGCAGTACTATGGTTATCATTTCGCATGATAGATATTTCTTAAACTCAGTCTGTACGCACATGGCTGACTTAGACTACGGCGAACTGCGCGTTTATCCAGGTAACTACGACGAATACATGCAAGCAGCGACTCAAGCTCGCGAGCGTTTATTGTCTGATAATGCGAAGAAAAAAGCCCAGATCTCTGAACTGCAAACCTTCGTAGCACGCTTCTCGGCTAACGCTTCTAAAGCGAAACAAGCCACATCACGTGCCCGTCAAATCGACAAGATTAAGTTAGATGAAGTAAAAGCCTCTAGCCGTGTGAACCCCTTCATTCGTTTCGAGCAAGAGAAGAAATTGTTCCGTAATGCCTTAGTGATTGAAAACCTAACTAAAGGCTACGACACCCCGTTATTCAAAGACTTAAACTTAATTGTTGAAGTGGGCGAGCGCATTGCGGTATTGGGTGAAAACGGCGTCGGTAAAACAACCCTGTTACGTACTCTTATCCATGATATCCCGCAGGATGCAGGTACTATCCAATGGTCTGAAAACGCTAACATTGGTTACTATGCGCAGGACCATGAGTCTGATTTCGCTAACGAAATGACGCTGTTCGAGTGGATGAGCCAATGGCGCAAGCCAGAAGATGACGACCAATCGGTACGTGGCATCTTAGGCCGTATGTTATTTGGCTCTGACGACATTAAAAAGTCAGTCAAAGTGCTGTCTGGTGGTGAGAAAGGTCGTATGTTATTCGGCAAGCTCATCATGCAAAAAGCCAACATTTTAGTGCTCGACGAACCGACCAACCACATGGATATGGAATCGATTGAATCACTGAACAACGCGCTGGAAATGTACGAAGGGACCTTGATTTTCGTGAGTCATGACCGTGCATTCGTATCGTCTCTGGCAAACCGTATCCTCGAAGTCACTCACTCAGGTGTGAATGATTTCAGAGGCACTTACGATGAGTTCCTTGCCAGCAAAGGCATTGAAGTCTAAGGTTATTCGCTCATTTAGCTGCATGTGTAAATACATGCATTTAAATACAGTGCAGCTAAATGCAACATAAATAAAAACGCCGCAATGTATTGCGGCGTTTTTGTATCCATTGGCTGTCTTTTTATCTAGCGATTAGCTTTCGCGCACTCGATTTTAGTGCATTGGTGGCACTCGTTAGGGCGCTGACTCTTGCTGCACATAAATCAAATTGTCGGTATCAAAGCCGCGGGCTTTAGACATTTCAACAAACTTTTGCAACACCTCGGGTGGCACAGTCGGGGTTTTAGCCAATAGCCACAAATAACCCGTGTCGGGTCCCGATATAAAAGCGTATTGATAGTTTTCATGATCTAATTCGAAGACCACATACGATCCATAAAATGGCCCAAAGAAGGAGACTTTCAAATAGCCTTCTGAATCCCCATTCACAAAATAGGCCTTTCCTTCGGCTTCTTTCCATTCATTTTTAGCCGCGGAAAATCCACGGTTAATGACCCTAACACCACCATCCTTTTTCAGGCTGTATTCTGCGCTAACTTGGCTTAAGCCTCTTTCGAATGAATGATCTAATCGTGCAATTTCGTACCATTTACCTAAGTATTTATTTAGCTCAAAATCATTCACGGGTTGAACCAGTTTAGGCATGCCTAAGCAACCGCTGAGCAAAAATATACTAATGACTAACAGTAACTTTCTCAATTTGACCTCCTGATCTTAAGTCTTAGTCGCACGTCTTAAGTGCAATGTTCAATCAATCCTCTATCGAGCTTACACTATTTTCTTCACATTATTTCAGCTACTTGGCAAAGGTTGTTGGTTAGCCGCTCGTAATCAATACTTTGCGCTGACTGATAAAGCCTTGGCTAATGCCGGCCAGAATAATCAAGCCGACACCGCTTAATTGCATGGGACTCAAGGTTTCACCAAATATCCACCATGCTAACGTCACTACGATAACCGGTTCCACATAGGCGAGGGTGCCAAAAGTGACAGCAGGCAATTGGCGTAGGGCTTTTACCGCCAGCAAAATGGCTAAAAATCCGGGGAAGAATCCAATCGCAATTAACCAACCCATTTGCGGCAAACTTGGCGTTAGCGGTGCATTTATCACTAAGGGCAGTAGGCACAAAGCGCCGACACTAAGCTGCACTAAAGTGCTTTGATAGGGCGAACTCAGGCTAGGTTTTCGGTTGATTAACATAAAACCGCAGTAGGTTAATAAGGCGAGTAGGGAATAAAAATAGCCTAATAATTCAGTGTGATTGCTCGCTTGCTGCGGCCCTGTGGGGATCATTAACATAAAGCCCACCAGCGCGACGACCACGCTTGCCATGCTTAAGCGGGTGAGTTTTTCGGCAAAGAAATAATGGGCGAAAATAGCCGACACCACAGGGGCTAAGTAAATAATCATGATTACATTGGCCATTTGGGTGTACTGAATGGCTTCAATGTAAAACGCCATAAAACCCGCGAGCATAATGCCATTCACTAAGGTACGTTTACTGGGTCTATGGCGAATCTGATGGCCTTTACCTGTAAGCAGCATATAAGCCAATAGAAATAGGGCACCGAGCAGTAAGCGGTAGAAGGTAATGTGTTCGGCGGGCAGGGCGGCAAAGCGCGCTAATACACCGATTGTGCCCATAAGAATGGCCGCCAATAGGGCAAAAATGATAGCTAAAGCTGAGCTGGGCATAGATAACCTACAACAGAGTGAATAGAGAGTTAAGGGGCGACACCGTCCTGTGGACGGCGTCGATTTTGCCTTAAAAACTCACCCTAGGCTATGCCGATGTATTAACTTAAATAATGCTTTTACGTGAACGGAAATGGTTAAAGCTATCTTGGCTGTAGGCCGCCTTAATCCGTTTTAACGCGGCGTAATTGTGGTCAAAGTACACATCTGTAGGAATGGCCTTATCTTTGAAACTGATAAAAGCGCCTGAGGTGTTGGGGATGTCATAATTTCGGCTGGCATCAATCCAATCGAGTGCACGATTAATGCGGGTAAACACTTGGCTATCCTGCAATTGTTGCTTCTCTTGCAGGGCGTTATTCCACCAAGTTTGATATTGAATTGTGTATTGTCTGTCCTTGTAGGGGAAGGCGCTGCGGCTCTTTTGCTCTTCGCCCATAGTGCGATAATAATCGCCCGCAATGGCGCCAAGGGTAACATAGGTAAATAGCCCCAGTTGGCGATTGCCTTCAAGCACATAGCGAGAGGTTAAGCTTTCAAGCAGTGGCTTATAACCGTCCCTTAGGCCCGTTTGATTCACTAAGCGCGAGGTGACTTTATGGGGCGCGGGCTCATCCAAATCGGGTGGCGTCGGTGAGCGGTTTATGCCTTGTAAGTCAGCTTGCAGATGATGAAAAGATTCCCTTTCCCAACTGGGCATTAAGTTTTCACCGTAGGCTTTGGTGAGTCCGCCCATACCCTCGATGCGAATATCATTGGGGATTAGGCCAAATTCATTAAATTGTTTCTGGATAAAGTGGTTTAGGCTGGCGGAATTGCCCTCCCAAAAACCATACATCAAGCAGTTATGCGTAATTGAGTCAGTGTCTATGTCGAGTGTTTTGTGTTGTTCTACGGGTAAATGTTTGGCATTAATCTTGAGATTAGTGCCAATCAAACAGCCAGTGCTGTCGGCATTTATGATGGCTTCCCAGCGCTGTAAAATGTCTTTAGTTGGGGTGTGCTCAATGAGTTCATGGGTTTGTTTATCGTAGCAATTCCATTCTAATTCAAACTTGATAAGGCAAGGTGGTAGTGGAAAGGTTTGCACAAAAAAGCGGGTCACTATGCCGTAACTTAACCCACCGCCACCCTTGAGCGCCCAGAGTAACTCAGGTTTATTGGCAACAGAGACGACTTGAGTTTCACCAACGCCGAGGACGATTTCTGCCTGTAATAGGGATTCGCAGCACATGCCGTGTTTGCGGGTCCAAGGTCCTGAGCCGCCGCCCATAATAAATCCCGCTATGGCAACACTGCCACAGGAGCTATGGGGGATCATCACGCCTTGTTTGGCAAGGGCTGTGGTGAGATTGATAAAACGATTACCTGGGCCAATGGCCGCAATACCTGTAATGGGATCTAAAGTGAGGCTATCCATCTTCAGCAGATCTAACACTATGGTATTCGTTTCAGTGCTTTCACCTTCGTGATCATTCCCACCCGAGCGTACGCTGATTGGCAAGTTATAATCGATGGCCGCTTTATAGGCGATTTTGACTTCTTCAGTTGACGTGCATTTGATGATCGCCAGTGGTTTTTTTTGTAATCTGCGGTTGAACAGTTGGCAAGCCTGTTGATAGGCAATCATTTGCTTACCTGTGCTGACCGAGAGTTGCTGCTCACTATAATAATGGCCACCGGTAATAATATTATCGGCCGGAATGTGTGCGCGAACTTCATTGATGAAATTAACAAAGTTTTTGGCTTGAGTGATCACTAAGTTTTCACTAATACGCACTTCAGCACTTAATTCTTCTTCGGTCGATTGAATAATCAAACAATCCCGTTCCAGTTCATTTGCGACGGTCACTTTAATATTAGAGCGATAGGCCGTCAGCGATTTAAACACTTCAATATTGAGTGTAATATCCGCTTGATTACTCGCCGTGTAATTCACTAAATAACTAAAATTTGGCCAAGTGTTATAGTTACATTCAATAATGTAGGCTCGGCGTTCGTGGGGCGGAATAATTTTAGGTAATTGTTGATTATAGGTGTTGCTATCCGTAGTGGTTTTTATGAATTGATATTCAGTGTCATTAAATATGACCAGCAGCACTTTTTGTCTTTTAAGTGGGATAAAGTTTTCACCACGAATATTATGTGCATCTTGATGCTGGTAAATGTAAAGGTTATTTTCGCTAATCGATCTTTGTTGCGCAGGATTACGGTAATAGTCAACGATTTCAGTTCGGGTTAATAATCGATTAAGCAAGGTGATGCCAAATATTTCACCATCGAAATGTGTATCGCGATGATTCGGTAAAGACACGTTTTCAATTAAAAACTCATTGTCGGCAACCAGTGACAGGTTATTGAGTTGTGTATGGGTAATTTCACCATCCACATAACAACTGATTTCATGGTATTCATGGCAGATAGACAATAAGTGCCACTGACCATCGTTGAGTCCACCTAAGGTTGATATTGCTTCAACCCGCAGTAAGGTGGTATTAATCACGCATTCAATATGCCCAAGTGAATTAATATCCACCGCAAAATAGGTATCTTCTCGATCGGTTTTATAATGGAACACACGCCCACCTGCGCTGGTTTTCAACCAACACTGGTAAGTGAATATGGCAAGGGGTGACGTGCTCACGGGTAAGCTTTTTTTAATCACTGCCCGTATATTTCTTGATGCCTCAAGCTTGTCCATATTCATGCGTCCTTTCTTGTGCTTTGCGTGTTTTCCTCAATGCGGTAAAGCGCTACTGAGGTCATTCATCCCGTTGTTAATCAATCGTGGGTAACTAAGCCGCGGGTAACTATGTTTTGGGTAAATCAGTTTGGGGTAAATCAGTTGCGGGCAAACAAGTCGGCAATTAATAGGTATTAAAGCGATGTATTGATCCTGTCACGACCATCGGCTTTGGCGCGGTATAATGCGGTGTCGGCGGCGCACAGCATGGCGAGTGAGGTACGGAACTGGCCATTGATTTCGCTCGCAATCCCTTGGCTCGCGCTCACAGAGACATAATCGCGCAGCCCTTGCTCGGTAAAGCGCAGGTCATTAATCCCTTGCTGTACTTTTTGGGCAATGGTGAGTGCCATTTTGGCATTGTGGCTTGGCAGAATTAGCGCG
Organism: Shewanella sp. M16; assembly: GCF_018224605.1. NCBI lineage: Bacteria > Pseudomonadati > Pseudomonadota > Gammaproteobacteria > Alteromonadales > Shewanellaceae > Shewanella > Shewanella sp. M16. Next base: position 121,935 of record NZ_JAGTUL010000008.1, read on the forward strand.
AACTCTTCGCCGCCGTAACGCGCTGCCAGGCCAATTTCTATCGGCACTATGTCAGCAATCACTTTGGCAATCTTACGTAGGCATTCGTCGCCTTGGATATGGCCGAATTGGTCGTTGAACACTTTGAAGTAATCCACATCGATAATCACCACGCTGATCGGGCGCAACTTACCTGTGCATTCTTCCCAATAGTGATGCAGCATTTCATCAAAATATCGGCGGTTCGCCAGCCCAGTCAGTGAATCTGTGGCGGCCAATTTACGTAGCTTTTGATTTTCCGCTTTGTGCTGCGTCAAATCGTGCATCATCATCACAAACAGAGGTTCATGGCTGGGGATGTAGGAAATGGAAAGCTCAACATCTTTTGCTTTGCCTGAGGCTGTAATGAGGGTGATTTCTTCGGCGGAGTGCTGCACTGGGATACCGCAATTTTTGCCTAATTTAATATCATTGCTCAGCAGATTGTCATAGCGAGCTTGGTGGTGTTCAGTCAAAAAGTTGCGCCAATCTTGTCCCTTCAAACTGGCCTGCGGGCATGTTAGTAAGTCAGCACCTTTGCTATTGCTAAAGTAAATGTAACCTTGGGCATTGACGATAATCACCGGTTCAGTCAGATGCTGAATAAACTGTTGAATCGTTTCAATCGAGGCATGTTCGAAGAAGGTTAACGGCAATGCGGGCTCGACCAAGCCTTGCTGCGCAGTGCACTGTGAACCATTGCCTTCACCCACAAGTGATAATGGATGTTGTGAACGTGTCAGTTTAGGTGAGCTTGTCATTGTTATCATTCTCCGTGAACCTAATGTCATCTGCGCTAAGCGCTTTTCTGATGATGACTTTATTCTTCGCAAAGAAAAGATACCTTCTGCTTACCTTCCGATTTAATCTATTGTTTATAAAGGTTTTGAATTTAATTTTCTCACGGTAAATTCTCAGGTTTAGCTGAAACGTGCGAGGTTTTGGGGCATGGCTAAGTTAAAAGAGTGGCACTCATGAGTGGATTTTTGGGTATTAAGCGGCAAACGCAAAGGATTTTAGTGTCTAAAGATGGTGGATAATGCTTTGTTATCGACAATCCAGCCACGTCTATGCTCATAACTGCGGCCTGTGAGTTTATCCTCACCGCACAGAAAAGCCCTTCTGACACAGCGATTTATCACATGATAGAAGGGCGTTGTATTAGCATCGATAAGCATTCTTCTGGCTGAGGTCATCATCCGCTCCAAACAGACGCAATCAAGATAATGTAAAGGCTAGTATAAGAGGGGATAAAGCACAAAAAGACATGGCTGTCCCCGCTTTTCTTACGGGATTCAGCGTTACTAGCAACCAAAGACAGTGCTGCTATGGGAAAACGGAGTATAAGCGGATGTGCTGTGAGAAATGCTCTGCCGTAGCAGCAGAGCATTTTGAGCTCATTTCAGGAGGCGTTTATTTCGAAAAGATATGGCTGTCCTGAGAGAAATCATGAGAAAAATCCAATCCACAGACCCTAGTTTTTAGGATGATTGATAACTTGTGGATCTGGACTTAACACCAGTAAGGTATTTGTGGTGTTACTTAATACAAACTGGAACTTAGTAGTACCAGGAGTTCTATCGAGGTCAACAAATTGCACTAACTTACCATCGCTGCTGATGGTAACAGCATCGACAATGTTATCGAATGGGGTTACAAAGCCTACCCCGACAAATTTTAACCCTTTAGTGGTTTGATCATTTAGTAAAAAAGTAATTGTACCTGCCTGAGTGATGGTGACATCACCTTGGCAAACTTGACCATTGGCATCCGTATAAATAAATACAGGTTCACCATTTTCAAGGGTAACATTAACTTTAATAAATTGTGCTGAGCCTTGTGGTGCTGTCATCTTTATGTTCCTTCTGTGGTTAGAATCGAATATTTCTAATTTCGGTTTTTTCTAAAAAAAGAATAAGCTCTTTATGTGTATCAAGTACCCCTAAACAATCGAGCGATTTTGCATAGGAAATCGTAAATATTGGGTCTTTGTTTTTTTCAGTAAAAGGCATTACTTGTTTTTTAACATTGTTACATAACTCAATGTAAGATAACTCGCCCAGTTTTTTATAGATATTAGCTTGTAATAATTCGCTTATTGCAAGGTTTGCTATGTAGGTTATTTCTTGATTGAAGTCATTTCCAAGTTCTCGATATGATTCAGTTGCTAATTTTGCGTATTGCAAACTCTCTTTTAATTTTCCAATGTTTAGCATGAGTTTTGCCTTGGATAAAAGGAGTTTTGCAGAGATATCTTTGTATGTTGAGAGTTTTATTGGTGAAGATTTATCATCAAAGTTTATGTTTGTTGATTTCTCAAATGCTAAATATTGGCTTTCACTCGTGGTGAACTCAAGTATTTGTGAATAAGAATAATATTTTAATCTTTTCCAGCGTTCGTTTTCAGGGTCTTGTTTAAATGCAGACTCAATAGTCGCAAGTCCCAAAGAGGCTTTATTCAAAGCTTCTGTTAGGCGACCTTGATAACTTAACAGTGTGGCGATATTTTGATAACTTCCAGTGAGTCTATCGAGTAAATAAGGCTGTTTTTCAAGATTTTTAGTTAGCAAGGCTTCTTGAATTTCTTCATGGATTTGAATAGCGGTATTTATATCCCCTTGTGATACCGCTGCGCTCGCTAACCAAGATCTTGTATCCGCCACATCCGCAATCAACTGACTATCCTCAGGCGCTTTTGCCAAAGCCAGCAATTTAAGCCTTAATGACTCCTCAAAATCTTGCTTTGCTTTAGCAAACTCTTGCTGGTTCATTGATACAGAACCCAGCGAGTTATGGGCATAGGAAAGCTCCATCAGCGCATCTTTATCCTCTGGCGCAATGGCATACATGGCTTGACTGTATTGTAAATATTGCTCCCAAAAAGGACGTGCAGATACCCATTCACTCACATCATACTTAAGCTGTCCTAACCAAAAGGCATTGGCACCTAGGGTTTTCAGTAGGGCTAAGTTTTCCGGCTGTAATTCGAGTAGTGGCAGCATTTTTTCTTGCGCTGCGAGTAATGCGCTGCGAGCTTCATCGATTTTATTGCGCGAATAGGCCACTTCGCCCATGGCCTCTAAGGTTTGGCCGTGTTGGAAACGGGCATCAAAACTTAAGTGCGTATCATCTTCTTTATTGGAAAAATCACTGAAATATTCCAGTGCTTTATTGCTGATCCCGTCGAGTAAGTCCATACGGCCGATGCCGCGCATCTTGTCGGCGAAGTCACCCACCATAAAGCCGAGCAAATCTTCGGCGGCGAGGCGTTTTTGCAGGGCAAGTTTTTCGGCTTCTATGCTACGCACGCTCATAATGACGGAGGTTAAGGTGAGGACGCACAGCAGGGCGACGGTTAGGCGCCTCGTCCAGCGCAGCATATTGGCGCGTTTGCTGGAGGCTGCGATAAAGGCGGTTTCGGGATCGTCTAAATCGAATAACGGATTTTGGCTGAGGTTTTGGGCCTCTTTTAACGGCTTGCCTTCGGCGAGCAGATAAGCGCTGTGTTTGGCTTCGCTGAGCCAACGCTTAGATAAATGCTGTAGGCGACTCTTAATGCTTAAGCTGTCGTTATGCTCGCTAATCCAAGCGGTTGCACGCGGCCAACGGCGCAAAAGTGCTTCGTGGGCGATGCTAAAACAGGGTTCACCATTTTGCAGATGCGACACGAATAAGCGACTATCGACCATGGCTTGCACTAGGGCGGTTTCGGCCGTGCTTTGTAGTTGTGACCAGCGAGCGGTGCGGCTGGTGATGGACTTTTCATCTTCGCGCAGGGTCACTAGCAGGGATAAAATCCGTGGTAGGCTGGCTTTTTCAGCATCGCTTAAATGGGAAATCGCCTGCTCGGCATTTTTACCAATCGCCCCTTCAATACCGCCAAGTGCATGATAAACAGAGACTAATAACTTATTGTCGGCGCTGCGCTGTAAATACAAGGCCTGCAGAGTGTATTGCAACATGGGCAACGCATCTGGGTTACTGGCGGCATCGCTGCAGAGCATTTCGTCGAGTGGCATCGCGGTGTCGCTGTCAACTTCCCAGCTTAAGTTGGCAGCCACCGCGGGCAGGCGGATCATTTGTAATAGCTCAGTGCGTGTTGGCGGCGCTAAGTCAAAGTGGGCACCGCGGGCTTTACCCGCCATTAAGCTTGGGTAATTGACCAATAAAGGATAAAAATCGTTGCGACAGGCACTGATGATAATCACGGCTTTTGAGGTGGCGAGTTGTTCCAATAATTCTATGAACTGAGTTCGTTCGGTATCGCTAAATAGCGGTGATGAGAGCAACACTTCTAATCGGTCGATAAACAAGGCAAAAAACGGATTGGAAAAGGGTTTAGCCTTGAGCGCTTGGGTGCACTGGTCGATTACGCTTTGGATATCTTCGACGAGTTGAATCGCCAGAGTCTCAGCGCTCATGCCTTCGAATACTGGGGTGTCGTTGATTTCCCAGTCGAGCATTGCACTGGCAAGATCGGTGAGTAGTTGCCCTTTACTCACATCGGCAAAATCTAAGCTGCTGAATGACGCGACACCAATGCCGTTATAGCCGTCGCCCTTCATTAAATTGGGCACAACACCCGCATTTATCAGGGAGGATTTACCGCTGCCACTTGGACCTAAGATCAGGCAGAAGGCACGGCCAAACAGGATTTGTTGGCTTATCCGGTTAAGCAAAGTGCTGATTTGTTCACTGCGGCCAAAAAACACCTCGGCATAATTAGCGCTATAGGCTTGCAGTCCCGGAAAGGGCGAGCCGCCTTGCCAACTCTGTGGGCTGGCGGTGGCTTGGTGTCCGATAGGAAAACGCACTTCGGCTAAGGTGCGATAGCCGCGTTTGCGTATGGTTTCTATATAGGTGGGTTCTGTGGCGCTATCGCCTAATGCTCGACGTAACTGATTGATAATCTTGTGTAGTGGATTGTCGCCGGTATCTACACCTGGCCAGCAGTGGCTGACTATTTCATCACTGCTGACGACTTCGCCCGCCCGTTGACAGAGAAATAGCAGCACATCCATCGCCTTGGGTTCAAGTTGTTTGACTTGTTTGCCAAGGAGCAGACTATTGGCGCTGGGATTGATTTGCCATTCACCAAAGAAAAATGTGCTGTCACTCATAACGATGTCCATTTATTGAGTATTGACCATGGCACGGTAAAAACTTGCGCTGTGAGTCACTCTTATTGTTATACGTATTGTTATAAAGAACCGTATGCTTGTCATTCAAAGGTCTGACGTCAAGACGTTGACATTATGCCGTTGATGATTGTTATTTAAAAGGAATAACCCTTGATAATCAATGTAAATTTTATCAGGGTGTGGTGTGGTAAATAGTCTTTAGCTTGTCATTTTTCTGTCAACAGTTTGTGCTTTACGCTAGATGTTAAATAAGGTGATGGCTTTTAGGTGTCGATTGCAAAAGATCAACAATAAAAAAGTGCCCGTGATTGGGCACTTTGTATTAGAGAGGAACTTAAGGCTAACAAGCCTGACTTATCAGCACGTTAAGCTAAGTATCTTAACGTTAGCCCCTTAACATTGGTCCCTTTGAATTAGCGCGTTAAGGTTAGTGCCTTGGCTTGATAGCTTAATCTGGCCATTTGACCTTGATCTTGCAGTTCTAATTCATTGAGTTCGAAGGGCGGCTGTAAACCCGAGGCTTGGATAAGCTTAGGATCTAACATCAGCTTTAACTTCGGCGACTCTGGGGTCAGCCAATTGGCCGCTTGGGTGCGTAGAATCGCTACCTTTTGACCTTCGGCATTGGTGCCCGTTAACGTGCCACTTAAGCCAAAACGTCCCGCCTCGGCGACAGTTAACTCAAAGTTGATTTGGTTAGGCAAGCCTTTATCCCAAACCGTGAGCACTTCGGGCTTGATGCTCGCCGAATTGACATAGGACTTAAAGACAGATTTAACCGTGCGCTGCACAGGTCGTCCATCGACTTGGGTTTGCACTGTAATCTCAACTTCACTGAAACCCGCATTACTGCTCGAAAGTGCCACGCCCGCGGGGATCACCGCTTGCCATGTCTCCCCTTGTTTTACCATCGCCAGTGGTTGCATATTGCCATCGGCTTGCTTGAGTGTTGCCTGTGGCACAAAGGTGTTATCACTTTGGCTGAGTGCGAGTTCAAGCCCAAGGGTTTGCGCATCAGCCGCGATAGCGGAGGAGGCTTTGACACTCAGTTGATAGGGCGAGCCTTTTTCCTTCACATTGACTAAGTAGTTTGCGCTTGGCGTTAACGGCTGGCTGACCTGCAGGCGATATTCGCCCGGTGTGGCCTTCGCCGACATTTGCAATGCACTGGAATCATCGGTTAACCCTGCGCTAGCCAAAGCATCGGCGTTGACCATCGATTTGACCAGTGACTCATTGGTGTTTATCCCACTGCTGTTGGCTGCTTTGCCTTGGGGTGACTGATTAGGGGTAACGCGCTGAATTTGCACGCGCTCAGGGGCAATGACCTCGGCGTGCATCAAGGCGCCAGAGCGGGTATCGCCCCGAGGTGCAATGCGCACTAAGCTCGACGCTTGGCTCATGGTGAGGCCCACGCCCGCATTAAGCTGTGCGCCTGTTACATTGACCCAATACTCGTCACTTTGGCTGGCTTGCTCCAGCTTAAGCATACTCGCTTGATACTCACCGTACAGCGGGGTGATAAAGCTAATGTAATCCGTACTGGTGTTGATGGGCGTGAGTGTTGGGCTGGCAATATTGCTATCGACTAAATCGGTATCGCTCGGCGCGGCTAGGGTTAACCCTTTGGCGTACATTGGGCTGGCATTGGTTTTGGGATCTATGGGTGTGGCTTCATCTTGGCAGGCTGCAAGCAGTCCGCTTAGCGCCAAGACACTGGCAAGTTTGCTGAGTGTGTGCATCTTAGTGCTCCTTAAATGTGGTTGCGGATCAGCGTGTCTAAATTGAAACACGTACGACGGCTCTGCTGATGGCTTAAGGGCTCTTGGCCACGGGTCTTTTGTTTATCGGTAAACCAGACTGTGCCAGCCGCTTTTTGCGAGCTGCAATTTAAGAAGCCGTCGGAGCAGCTATCGAGCCAGTTTTGGGTGGTTTCGAGCGCGACTTGGTATTGATAACCCGCGCAGTAACTGTCGCTGTCCCAAATAGCGGAATCAACATCTGAGCCCACCACGACTTCGAAGGGTTTACCCAGCGATGGGCGACCCGCTGTGCCATTAAGCCAAGCGTTGTTGTAGTTTGCCATCCAACCGACTTGCTGTTGTTTCACCGCATTGCTGCCATAGCCTAAGAGCCAGCCTAAGCTGGTTTCGAACACATTACCTTGGTTCACCGCATCGGCCAGCGGCGTACCAGCACTGGAAGGTGCGATGGCGATAACCTTTGAGGTGGCGTTGATCACTGCAGGATAACGGCTGTCCCACGTTGGGTTAGATAAAATCCACCGCACTACGTTGCCACCATTGGAGTGGGTCAGCAGAATTAAGTCGTCGATATTTTTGGCTTGGATAAAGCTATTGAGCTGCGTGGCCAGACAACCTGCGGCGCTTTCTTCCCACATATATTGGTCAAAGTCGCAGTTGATCACTGTGTAATTGTTTGGCACTGGGATGCCTTGGCGCACTGAGTTAACAAATTCGGGCGTCCAGTAATCGGCTAAGGCATTGGTCTGGTGACCCGTACCATGGATAAAGGCGACTCCGGTTGCGGCTAACGTTACTGGGCTGACAGCGAACAGACCCAAGAGCATGAGGGCTTTTTTGATCTTCATGGCTATATCTCGTGTTGTTGGTCTTGTTGATTGTGGCCGCCAGTCCGTTGCGACAGTTCAGGGCAAGTCAGTTAATGCAGGATTTGCCGTAAATAAGCTTGAAATCGGCTGGCATGGCTCGGTTTATAGGCGCTTAAGCGCGGGTTACTCACTTTGGGTAAAACATGACTTAAGGCCTGAATACGACGGGATAGTGTGAATGCGCTAGTTTAGGTTGGCATCAAATGTGATTGCCGTAACTTAGCCATTATCAACAGGACTTAACTCAAGCTTATTAACCTAGACGCAACATTTTAAGCTGGCAAGTAAAACCATCATTATAAAATGCAATCGCAGGGTCGCATTTTGAACGGTTCGTTTTAATGTCAAACTAAAGGTTGGTAACCTGATGATAAGCAATGCCTAATAAACTAAATTGTGCTTTATCGTGTTTGAAATATCGATTTGCTTACACAAAAGAATTTTCTGTGACACCCGCTTAGTGTTTGATTTAATCAGTTTATCATTCTGTATATAAAGGTTTTTTGTGATAAATAATTCAAACTCGCCCATTTACTCTGGGATATGGGTATCACTTTAGTGCATTTAAAGACTAAACCGATTAGGCTGAGCTGAGGTAAAGTGGGATAAACGGAATAAACCAACATTGCCGAGATGACATTCTTCTCATCTGAATCAGTCATCTGAGCCATGGATTGACTGAGAGTAGAAAAAGTAGCGCGATATGGGCAGGTTTAATCTAAATAGACAACAAACACGGGAGAATAAGTTTGGCGATAGAACATAATAAGATGGTGAGCTGCTTAAGTGGACTGCAATGTCGCACTAACTTCACCATAAAAAACATTACAGAATACATGCTCCCAGAAACCAAAGAGGCTTTCTATTTACACCTCGACGGTAAATCACCAAACTTGATTATTCGCCCTGCATTCGAAGTCTTTTCCGGCGAACTTGCCACTATTGCAGGCGTGCATGCCAAATACGACTATTTCCACAATGCCGAGATGACACGTTTCCCCAAACGTTTGCATAAGAGTTTGACCGAAACCCACTATGGCCTTGCCTTTAGTTTTGACACTGTTGAAGCCGTACAGCAATTCATTACCCGTTTGAGTGCGATAGTGAAAGGCGCATAAGCTTTTACTGTATAAATCTTTAATAGAAGGCCGCTTAATTTTTCGATTGAACGGTATCTAAATTTTAACCATGCAGTCCTAGGGTTAAATTCCTCAATATCAATGAAAATGAGGAATTTAACTGCTGCCTTTTTACGCGGCTTTTCAGTATATTCATCAATAGATGAATTTTGCTGGAGCTTGCCATGTCGCTTATTCCCGGTCGCCCAAAGGGGGTTGTGCCATTTACCGCCCAAACTGAATCACAGCCGCAGACTCCTGGTCGTCCGAAAGGGGATTCCGATGCCCGCCAACGCTTAATTATCGCAGCCCTAAATCTCTTCAGTCATCGCAGTTATCCCAGTGTTTCTACCCGTGAAATTGCCCGCGAAGCCGAGGTTGATGCCGCGCTTATTCGTTATTATTTTGGTTCAAAAGCGGGCTTGTTCGAACAAATGGTGCGGGAAACCCTTGAGCCCGTATTAGCGCGTTTTCGCGAAATATCCGCTGCGGATGCCCCTAATAACTTGGGTGAACTTATGCAGACATATTATCGCGTTATGGCACCTAACCTAGGATTGCCACGGTTGATTATACGGGTGTTACAGGAAGGCGATGGCACAGAACCCTATCGCATTATGTTGTCTGTTTTTGAGCAAATTTTATCCCTCTCGCGGCAATGGCTCGAATCCACATTAGTCAATGCAGGGCTATTGAAGGAGGGATTAGATCCCGATTTAGTACGCCTCAGTTTCGTGAGTCTGATGGTCTTTCCGCTTATTGCGCCCCCGGTGTTAATGCGTCAGTTCGGCTTTTTTAGTGCCGATGCTGATGGTTTACAGCGTCTAGCGCTGCACAATATGCAGGTTTTTACCCAAGGTGTACTGCGTGAACCGAGGAAGTCGTAATGAGTGTGAATTTTAAAATTCTTACGCACGTGAGTGTGGGTTGTGTGATCTTGCTATTAGTCGGCTGCACCGAAGCGCCGCCCAGAGTGCTTGGCACTGTCGAGCGGGACAGGCTGACGCTTACCGCGCCCGTAGGTGAGTTGATTACTCAAGTGAATGTGGTTGAAGGTCAACAGGTTAAGGCGGGTAAGGTGTTAATTCAGCTCGATACAACCTCAGCCAATGCGCGCCTTGCCCTGCGCCAAGCCGAGCTTGAGCAGGCTAAAGCTAAACTTTCTGAGGCGGTCACAGGTGCGCGTTTAGAGGATATAGAACGCGCCAAGGCCGTGCTCGACGGGGCAAATGCCAGCGTGAAAGAGGCTCAGCGAGCCTTTGAACGAACAAACCGTTTATTTGCCACTAAAGTACTTAGCCAAGCGGATTTAGATACGGCCCGTGCGGCGCGGGATACCAGTTTCGCTAAGCAAGCCGAGGCGCAGCAAAGCCTGCGACTACTAGAAAATGGCACCCGTAGTGAGCAGCTTGAACAAGCTAAAGCCGCGGTGACTGCAGCTCGCGCCAGTGTCGAACTTGAACAAAAAGCCTTAGCAGACTTGAGCTTAGTGGCGGCGCGTGATGCCGTTGTCGATACGTTGCCTTGGCGAGTCGGCGATCGCATTGCCGCAGGCACTCAGTTGATTGGTTTACTGGCGAGCGAGGATCCCTATGTACGGGTTTACCTGCCCGCGACTTGGTTAGACAGAGTGAAGGCGGGCGATAGCGTCAATATTCTTGTGGATGGCCGCGAGATACCGATTGCTGGCACTGTGCGCAATATTCGCAGTCAACCTGCTTACACGCCATTTTATGCGCTAAATGAACGTGATCGAGCGCGGCTGATGTATTTGACCGATATTACTATTTCCGCCACAGATCAGGACCTACCTACTGGCATGGCATTAGAAGTTGAACTCGATGTGCTGCAAGGAGTGCAGCCAAAAGTGGATCAGCCATGAAAAGCGCTGATTTTGCTATCGAGACCCAAGGGATGACCCGCGCCTTTGGCGGAGTCAATGCGGTGGAAAACCTCGACCTCGCCATTCCCAAGGGAACCATTTATGGGTTTCTCGGCCCCAATGGCTGCGGGAAATCGACTTCAATTCGCATGTTGACTGGGTTACTGAGTCCCACATCGGGGAATATCCGCGTATTGGGTGAAACCTTACCCGGCGCCGAGGAAAAACTGCGTCGCCGCATTGGCTATATGACGCAAAAATTCTCCCTGTACGACAATCTTTCGGTGCGGGAAAACTTAGAATTCGTTGCGCAAATTTATGGTTTGAACCGCCGAGCCTCAAAGCTGCGGATAGCCGAGTTAGTCACGCTGTACGATTTAGTCGGCCGAGAAAAACAAATGGCGGGCTCCATGAGTGGCGGCCAGAAGCAGCGTTTGGCCTTAGCGGCGGCGACCTTGCATCACCCTGAATTGTTATTTCTCGATGAGCCGACCTCGGCGGTCGATCCCGAGAATCGGCGCGAGTTTTGGGAGCGCTTATTCGATCTCTGCGCCCAAGGCACCACGATTCTTGTGTCGACTCACTATATGGATGAAGCCGAGCGTTGCCACGGTCTGGCGATTTTAGAGCGGGGGATAAAACGCGCCGACGGTTCACCCCAGCAGCTGATGGCGGCGATGGGCGCTCGGGTGGTTGAGATCTCAGGGGATGATTTACGCAATTTAAAGCAATCATTGATTAGCGAGTCTGCGGTATTGTCGGCGGCGCAAATCGGCAGTCGTTTGCGGGTGTTAGTGCGCAGCGATATTGAAGATCCGCTCGCTTGGCTTAAACCAAGAGTTGCCAGCCGGACGATGGAAGAAGTGCGCGCTAGCCTTGAGGATGTGTTTGTCACTTGCACCGGCGAGCGCTTGGCTGGGGTTTCCAAGGGAGAGACTGACCATGTGGCGTAGGATTTTTGCGATTGTGGTCAAAGAGCTGCGGCAGTTGTCGCGGGATCGTATGACCTTTGGCATGATAATCATGATCCCGTTAGTGCAACTGATGTTGTTTGGTTATGCGATCAATACCGATGCTCGCCATCTGCCTGCTGGGTTAGTTAATTTAAGTGATTCAGCCTACAGTCGCGCACTGGTTAAGGCGGTGGAAGCAACGCAGGTGGTGGATTTCAAACAACGTTATTTAAGTGCCGCGGAGGCTGAGGCGGCGATCACTCGCGGCGAAGTCAAAGCCGTGCTGTATTTGCCCGCCGATCTCGATGAGCGTTTAGTGCGTCACCCAAGCTTCTTTGTGGGTCAGCAATATTTAACCCAGTCCTATATCGCACAACCCGCTGGCCAATGGCTGGTGGATGGTTCAGATACGGTTGTCGCTTCAACTATTCGTAGCCTAAGGCAAATGCCACTGGATGAAGTCGCAGGAAGAGCACTAAAAACGGCGATACCGAGTTTTGAAGTGGTGCAATATTTCAACCCAGAACAACGTTCTGTGGTCAACATAGTGCCCGGTCTGTTGGGCGTGATTTTGACTATGACCATGGTGATGTTTACTTCCGCCGCCATAGTGCGTGAGCGCGAGCAGGGCAATATGGAGTTTTTGATCACTACGCCAGTACGGCCGCTGGAGTTGATGCTGGGTAAAATCGTGCCCTATGTGATGGTTGGCTTTGTGCAAGTGACCATTATCCTGAGCGCAGGGCATCTGTTGTTTGATGTGCCCATTCGCGGCGGGCTTGATTCTATCGCCCTTGCCGCTATGTTGTTCATTTGCGCCAGTTTAACCTTAGGATTAGTGATTTCGACCATAGCGAAAACCCAGTTGCAATCGATGCAGATGACGGTATTTATCCTGCTGCCATCGATTCTCTTGTCGGGATTTATGTTCCCCTACGAAGCCATGCCTATCGCGGCGCAGTGGATTGCCGAAGCCTTACCCGCAACCCATTTTATGCGCATGTCACGGGCCATAGTGCTGCGCGATGCCCAAGTGATGGATCTGCAATTTGATGCCCTGTGGATGATAGGTTTTACTTGTATTGGGTTATTGATTGCCAGTATGAGATTTTCGAAGCGCTTGGATTAACCCTGTACTGAGTTTCATCGTCAAGGGCAAAGTGCCGAGTTTTGATATAGCGCAAATTATCAGTAAACAGTCGCGCTAAGCCATTGAAATCAATGTTGCTTAATTAGGATATCCCTTACACTGCCGCTAGGGCGATTGCCGCCATCATGCTTAGCGAAGGGAATTCATTATGCCTCCAATCATTTGTCATAGCGCGCTCGATGCGGTTGCTTTAATTCAAAGCGGCGAGACGCTGTGGACTCATTCCATGGGCGCCACACCGCGCATTTTATTAGATGCGTTGGCGCAGCATGCACTCACCAAAGAAAATCTCACCCTGTTACAGTTACATACTGAAGGCGCCGAATCCTTAAGCCATCCCAGTTTACAGGGGCATTTACGCCATCGATGTTTTTTCGGTGGGCTGCCAACGCGGGCATTACTGCAAAGTGGTGACGCGGATTATGTGCCGATTTTCCTGTCTGAAGTGCCTAAGTTATTTCGTTCCGGCGAGCAAAAAATTGATACCGCAATTATCCAAGTGTCGCCACCCGATAAGCATGGCATGTGTTCCTTAGGCATTTCGGTTGAAGCAACGCTCGCAGCTTGCCAAGTCGCGGGTAAGATCATCGCTCATATTAATCCACAAATGCCGCGCACCCATGGCGACAGCTTTATCCATATCGACCGTTTTGCCGCTGTGTATGAGCAGAGCGCGGCGTTGCCCATTCATTCCTTCGCGACGGGGGATGCGGTGAGTTTGGCGATCGGTAAAAATGTTGCCCAATTAGTGCGTAATGGCGATTGTTTGCAAATGGGCATAGGTGCGATCCCCGATGCCGTGCTGTCTTGCTTAACCGAACATAAAGACTTAGGCGTCCACACTGAGCTATTTTCTGACGGTATATTGCAACTGGTTGAAAAAGGTGTGATTAACAATAGCAAGAAGCGTTTTTATCCGGGAAAACTCGTCACAGGTTTCGCCCTGGGTAGCCAGAAATTATACGACTATGTTGATGATAATCCTGCGGTCATCTTTATGGACATAGAGCAAGTTAACGACACGGCCATTATCCGTAAAAATCCCAATGTGATGGCGATTAACTCGGCGTTGCAGGTCGACCTTTCAGGCCAAGTGTGTGCCGATTCCATTGGCACTAAAATCTATTCTGGTGTCGGGGGCCAGATGGATTTCATCCGCGGAGCAGGGTTATCTGAAGGTGGTCGTTCTGTGATTGCGCTGCCCAGCACGGCCGCGGGGGGAACGCTTTCTCGCATTGCAAGCGTGTTATCACCTGGCGCAGGGGTTGTCACCACTCGGGCCCATGTGCATTATATTGTGACCGAATACGGTGCCGCCAATCTACGCGGCCGTTCTCTGCGCGAACGGGCACAAGCGCTGATCGCCATCGCTCACCCAGATTTTAGGGAACAACTGAGTCGTGATGCCTTTGAGGTGTGGGGATTAAATCTATAGCATTGTAAATCTTGGTGTTATGGCTTGCTGCCGAGTTTGCAGTGGTGCAAGCTCGTTTGAGCGTAAAGGGTTGGTTTTAATACGTCGTTTAATCGCGGTAAAGAGTCATTCGTCTGTCCCGATATGGTATAAACTCTTGGCGGGTTTGACCGACAGACTTATAAATAAAGGAGTCAATAATTTAAATGGATGAGATTGAATTAAAAGCATATTTAACAGAGAGGGTGTTATCTTTTTGTACGCGCTGGAACAGTATCGAAAATACCCTCTATACCGAAAGAACTGCCGAAGAAGATAAGCTACGGCAGGAATTGCCAGTGGCTGAATTCCATTATGCGAAGCAAACCGATTGGTTTGCTTTACTGAGTGAGCAAATAGCGCCATTATTTGACGATTTTTGTACCGATAAGCCCCGTGTTTACGGCGGAAAAGTGCGTAATTCCTTCGGGTTTCCTTCAAAATTTAATGGTTGCGATCATCCTCTTGAAGTGCAAATTACTTTAAAAAGTAAAAGCAGAGCCGAAATCTATATTAAAACCAACACTAACTTCGAAGATGAGTATTTGTTTATTGCTCTTAAAAAAGCCGATGAATGGCGTATCGATAGCTATAAAAATCGTCGCTATGGCAATGAGAAATGGAGCGTACAAATCCTTTAATTCAGCTTAATCTCAATGCTTGACGTCAGTAAAAAATGACTAAAGCATTGAGTTTAGTAACGTCGGTTTAATTTAAGTGATGCACTGAGACACAAAAAATATTGTGTAAATGGAACATCTTTATGCCATTAGATAATGCTCTTATTGCTCGAATCAAAGCCGAGATATTGCGGTTTACAACGGTTGAGGTTGAGCAATTTTTATTAGCTCATCCTGATAAAACCTTTTATGCCTTTGCTTTTGACACCCATGCCGAATACGCAGAATTAAATCTTTGTTTTAATACAGAGGCAGATTTTCAGCAGCGATTGGCCTATTACCAGTCTGGGGAATGGGCTGAGTCATACCAAAGCCCTGAGGCTATCCAAGAACTTAAATTCAATACAGGTGACTGGGAGTATCAATGTTTTAGTACATGTTACCTGCTTTCAGAGGATGAGTTGCAGACGATTCAACAGAGTTTACCCGAGGATGACTTTAGTGAGTGGGAGGAGATAGTGCGGCAAATACGCGCAGTGTTTAACGAATGCCTAGTGCAGTTTACCCAAACTGAAGTCTATCAAGCGATCCCTAAAATCGATGGTTTTATGGCCTTTAGTATCGACCATGACGAAGATGTTGCTGATATGCTGGCCGATAGATTTTTATAAAAATTGATTTTAAACACTTTAAAATCATTAACATCTACGTTATTAGTACGCCCTGATTTCCAATTGCTCGATTATCTTGTTGCCTTGCTCAAGCCCTACATGGTTAACAATCATCGCTTTAATTAGCTCAACATAGGTTGGCTGGATATTGACGTTATCATCGAAAAGGGCTTCATCCGTTTCAGTGATAAGGGCCGCAATCTCATTAAAGCTGCCGTATTTGGACTGTTATGAGGATTTCCCCATGCACTCTGCTAACAACTTAACGAAAAAGTCGCTGCCTTTGCGTTCGCAAAAGGCGATGTTGCGTTCTGGGATGGTTTCGGGATCTTTGTAGTTAGCAAGGGCTAACTCCATGCTGGCTTCGCGGATGATGTGCAGGGTTGGGTAGGGCGCGCGGTTGGTGAAGTTGGCTGCCCTGTCCTGTGGTTCACCATCGAAACAATAGTCTGGGTGAAAGGTGGCGAGTTGGTAAGTGCCTTCGTACTCGTGTTCGATAAGCGTATCAGTTGCCATGTCGATGAGGTCGAGATAGGCATAAAACCCCTCAAAACCACGGGGCAGAATAAACAGTGTGGTTTCTGCTTCGGGGTGGGCGTCGAGGTATTGGCATTCTTCGATCAATGCCTTGAGTACGAGTTTGACTTTGGTTTGTTCCACCACCAGATACCGAATACTGCCGCGCTCGACTTCTTGTCTGGCAAAGGGGCAAATATTGTATTTCATGATCACTTTTTTCACCCAGTCGTCGGTTTGTTGAGTGATCATGTCAATTTCGTTCATGGCGGTCGTTTGCTCGTGCTTAAAAATTAGGGGGCGATCATAGGGATGATAGACGCCACAAGCAAGAGCGCCATGCTGATATTAAAAATCTTCTGTTGGCGCTCATTTTTCAAAATGCGTTTAAGGGCTACGCCAAAGCCTAGCCAGACGATAGCGCAGGGAAATGCGACGCACAAAAATACCGTTGCGATAGTGATGACCTGCGGGGTCAAATCCTGCTGTACTGACGTGAACGTCGCAATCGCGCCCACGGCCATGATCCAGCCCTTAGGATTGACCCATTGAAAGGCCGCGGCTTGGATAAAACTGAAGGGTTTAGCAATGGCTTTGCCTTCCATCTTGCTACTGCTGTTGGCAATCAACCAAGACAGATACAAAAGGTAACCTATGCCGACGACTTTAATCACTTGATGGATGATAGGATAGCTTTGGAATAGGGCGCTCAAGCCCAAACCTATCGCGAGGATCATGGTCGGGAAGCCAAGGCTTATTCCCATAAGATGCGGAATACTGCGTTTTACGCCAAAGTTTACCCCTGAGGTCATCAGCATAATATTGTTAGGCCCTGGGGTGATCCCCGATGAAAAGGCAAACAACGCGATAGCGAGTATTAACTCCATAGATAGATCCACACCTTTTATTTTAGTTTTATGGCATTGTGATTATTTGCCGCATTGAGCCTGCGATTTACTCATCTGACGTTACGCAATACTGTGTTGCTATTATTTATAATTGCGACATTTGATTGCAACGCAGGCGAGGCATTCTAGCGATTAAATGTTGCCGCGCCTATACGACATAGTGAGTTTATAAACTAAAAAGAATAACAAAATATGTACATGCCTCGATGGGATTAATGGCGTGAGAATAGGGCTAGCGCAGTTTGATGGTTTTCTGTGTTAGTACGAAAATCAAGATATATTGGAATATGCTGATTTAACACTATGATGGATATCAGCTTTCAGTTTTAGTAATAGCAACTATCCTTAGACAGCATTTTATAGATTGAGGTAACAGGGCATGATGAATCCATCATTACATAGTGAGCTAAGTGGAGTGCTAAATCGACAGCTCAGTCGAGTTCCTTGCTGGGTTCCCGACCGAGTGTTAAGTCGGTATTTGAGAGTGTTAATACTGCTTTTTAGCAGCGTTTTAGGTCTTACTGGGTGCGTAACTGTGACGGATAACGCGGCGCAGCCGTTGCGAACCACAATCGTGATGTCTGGCGATCTCAGTGAATTACCGTCAACGGCAATGACATTCACTTGGCATCCTAAATTTCAAAAAATCATCACAGATAAACGCTTAGATCCGCAGCCAGTGTTGCAACACATGCAAGCCGTATTGAAGCAAACTTTGCAGAGTAAGGGATATCGCTGGGTCGAAGATCCACTACTGGCGGATTTTCAGGTTGGCTTTGGCGTCGCTATGGGAACTGAAATGAGTGATGAACAAATTTTGGCAGTGACAGGGTTAGTCGCTGGGCTGTCAACCGACGGTGTGAATACCCAAAAGTATGATAAAGGTACCGTGGTGATAGCGCTCTTTAAACCCACTAAAATACAGGGCGTTGATGAGCCAATTTGGCGAGTGCTTGCCCAAGGTTTTGGCAACATTAAAAAGATGGATGAGCTAACCGAAAATTTCGACAGTCTCATTGCCAGTATGTTGGCCAATATGCCGTCGGTTAATGTGGCTCCTTAGTCAGCGTTTGAGCTTTAGTTCAGTTCTAAGTGAATTGAGTCAGCATTTTGGTTGGAGCATTCGCCAGATAAACGGGATTAGTGCTTAATTGAGGTGTCTTGGTCCCATGTTTGTGGTGTTAGCTCCCATTTTTGAACTGTGGGACATGGTACTTTAGTGACAGCCATCTCAATAAAGGGCGCGACAGTGAAAACTGCCGCGCTTTTTCATTTTAATGGATGGAAGTTCCATTTTGATTTCAGACTGTTTCAGTCGTGCTCGACTGTGATCTCGTAGGATGAAAATTTACGAATGTTAATCACGCCCGTATCAAACATTAAATACTGTCCCTTGATCCCCTGCAAAATTCCGCTGACGACCACATTTTTATCGAAATTGTGCGAAGTGATCTTCTTCGGGAAGGTGTCAATTGGATAATGAATTGGCTGAATCGTTTCGTGCAAACGCTCGATACTGTAATCGCCTTTTTGCATGCCGATTTCGTGCAACTTAGCCTCAATTTGTGGGATCAGTTCCGCAGCCTTAGCATTTAAATCAATATCGTCGGCATGGCCTTTTAACATGGCTTGCCAATGGGTTTTATCATTAACCAGTTTTGCCAATTCTACTTCGACTAAGCCTGAGAGCTGCCTTGTTGAGACTTTAAAAATCGGTAAACCTTGGGTAGCACCTTGGTCAATCCAACGGGTGGGCAGTTGAGTGTGGCGGGTAATGCCGACTTTAACGCCCGAAGTATTCGACAGATATACATAATGCGGCACAAAACAGTGGCTCTGGGCCCACTCTGGTTCGCGGCAAGTGCCTTGGTCGTAATGACAAGTTTCCGGCTTCATGATGCACATATCGCAACTCGCCAGCTTTTGCATACAGACAAAACAATGGCCCTGCGAGTAACTCTTCTTGCTCTTTTTACCGCAGTTGCAGCAGAAGATATTGCCCGTGTGGGTCAAGGTTAATTGCTTGCCTATCAATGGATTGAGCGGGAGTAACTCATCACCAACAACGAGTTGATATTGCACTTGTTGCGCGTCATCTAACTGCACGCGCATCTTTTTTAGCGTTCCTAACATGGTCATCCTAATGTGTTGCGTTCTGGTGCAGCTTAGTCGCTCATCATGCGGTCTAGTGCACGCTTCCGTTATATCGTCATTGCGTGGCCGTCAGTATACAAGATTATCCAAGTCAGTTTAGATAGGATTTTTCGATAAGTAAGTCGATAAGTGAGTCGATTGACTGAGTGCACCTAAACCTCTTTTGTTTTACTTAACCATTTGTACACTAAGGCAATAATACCGAAAGTAAGCAAGGCTGCTGGTAAGTAAATGATTATGCTCATAAATTGTGTTTGGTATTTTGTTGCTAATTGGGTATGGCTAATGAGATACCCAAAACCAACAACGGAAAAAATCCACACCATTGAACTGATGAAGTTAATGAGTAAAAAACGACGGGAAGAAATACCCGTTGCACCTAAAATATAGGGGTAAACGGTACGAACAAAAGGAATATAACGTGCGAGTAGCAGGGTTATCACTCCATAGTTATCAATTAGGTGGGTCGCTTTTTCCTGATGTTTGATATCAATATTCGACAGCAGTTTTTGGTAAATTTGGGTATGCCCTAAAAATCGACCCTGTAAATAACCTATAGCTGTACCTGTAAAGGTTGCTAGAACCAATAACGGCATAATACCGATATGAAGAATATCTTGATAAATCAGCACTCCAGTGAGAAAGAGTAGGCTATCTCCGGGTAAAAATGCGGTGGGAATAAAGCCATTTTCTAACACTAAAAAGCCACAAATTAATGCGCTGACCATGATGGCGATTTTAGGATTGGCTAAAACCGCCAGATCATTGTGTATCATGGCTTGGGCCAGTTCGTATAACTGCTCCATACGTACTACTCCCTAAAATAATTGATAAAACATAAAGATGGAAACTCGAAAGCGGCAATTTTGAACCTGAGCTATGGTGTTTCGTGGGTTATTCTACCAAGGGAGCATGAATCGAAAGGCAGTTACAACATTAAATTTTGTTGGTGTTAGTGTGTTTATGGTTCAGTAATCGGGTTTTGTGGGCTTTTTATAGTAAAAATATTAAGCATTATTATACGGTTAATAAATTTCGAATGATGGCATCAACTTACAAACCCATTTGCCAGATTCCTATGCGTATTCTAACGATTCCAACTATCCAGTATTGATTGCACTGGCTTAACTTAATTTGAACACCTTGCCGCGAATATCGGTTTTTAAGCATTGTTTTAAGCGCTCTTAAAGTGCTGTTTGAAAGTGCCATTGCGAGTGCACTCTCTAAATGTGTTGGCGTCCTAAGTGTTAGCTTGCCGTAAAAGCTAATGGCATTAACGGCTTAATCTATCGAGCACGAGATCATCCCCAAGAGCATAGAGGGATTCTACCAGTTGATCTTCTTGGGCGAGATCTGTGAGTCCAAGGCCAATGGTTGCCCGAAACAAAGCTATGCCTGTGTGGCCTGCGGTTTCATATTGACTACTAAACTGCTCGATATTGATGCCAATTGCATTGATTTTATTGGATATATCGAGCACGAGTCCGGGTCTGTCATAGGCCACTAGGTTGTAACTTAAGCGTTTAATGGGCTTAAGAGCGACCGAGGTTTTGGAGTAGGTGAGGGACAGGCTATCGATGCATTCTAGGGCCTCAATGAGCTCGTCCATCCGCAGTGACGGCACTTCGAGTAACAATATCGCGGCAAAGACACCGTCAATATGGCGTAATTCTGAGTCGAGCCAGTTGCCGCCATGACGACTCACAGCATGGGCGATTTGTTCTACTAATCCTTTTCTATCAGGTGCTTGTAGTGTGATTAAGTATCGTAGCATAGTGACTGACTCCTATTTTTTGTAAAAGGCACCTGTTTTAAAACGGGGTGTAACACAACTGTCATCTTTGCGTCATATAATCCAACGCACTTAGAATAAAGGATGTTGTTATTGCTCAGTTTACGTTCAAACAGTGTAAGCATAGCACTCGGCAAATCCTAGCGAAAAAACTCGCTAGCTATTAATAATAGAGGTTCTTAATGGAAAGTCAGGTCACTCAACCTGGTTCTGCATCGCACAGTATGCTTAAAGGCGGACGCTCGAATCGCAGGGCATTTAAGGATAAAGCGGCGCAAATCAGCGTCACTATCGGCGGCACTATGGTATTTGTCGCCTTATTGTTGATCTTCTTTTATCTGTTGTATGTGATTAAACCCATTTTCGACAGTGCTGATGTCACACCCGTTAAGAGTGTGAGCTATCAACACGCGGATGTGCCGACCTTAATGGTGGGTGCTGAAGAGCAAAATGAGGTGATGTACCGTGTGAGCGTTCATGGTCAAGTGGACTTCTATACTGTTGCCGACGGTAGCTTACTTTCTAGCTTTACCCCGACGTTACCAGCGGGTGTTACAGTCACCAGCGCCGCCGTTGCTGTACCGAGCGAACAACGTTTTGCGCTAGGATTAAGTAATGGTCAGGTCATAGTGGCGGGCCTAGAGTTTGGTTTAACGTACCCCAATAACAAACGTTTAATCACACCTAAACTGCGTTATCCCGCAGGTGAAACCCCTATTACCGTCGATGAGACGGGCAGTGCGATTCATAAGCTGACCTTCACTTATAGCTCAGACAAAATGAGTTTTGCTTATCAAGATGAAAGTGGTGTTTGGCGCCTCACTCGTCTCGAAGGGCAAGAGAACATGATGACTGAAGAAGTGGAGTGGGTTTCTACGACGTCACAAATTCAAGATGCGCCGAAGAAAGTCTCCCACGAGCTGATGACGCCCGATCAACGTCAATTGATGTTGCAAACTGGCAATAAAATTTTCGTGTACGACATCCGTGATACTGACAGCTTAGATCTGCTGCAGGTGATTGATGTTGAACGTGCTAAGGCACAAGTCAATAACGTGGCTTTGCTGGCGGGGGCGAGTTCATTACTGGTCAGTTATGACACAGGTATTGTGGCGCAGTACTTCCAAGTTAATGGTGAAAAAGGGCGTTTATATCAAGAGATTCGTCAGTTTGATGACTTACCGCCCATCAGCTCGATTGCCTCTGAGTTTTATCGTAAGAGTTTTGCGACAGTGAGCCCTGAGGGTGAGCTAACACTACTTTATACCACGAGTCATCGTGAACTGTTTGATGCAAAGTTTGACCTTAAAAATCCCGGTAAAATGGGCTTTACCCCACGCTCAAACGGCATAGTCGTTGAGGCGGACAAAAAGCTGCATATCTTCAGTGTGGAAAACTCCCACCCAGAAGTGTCATGGAGCGCCATGTGGGACAAAGTGTGGTATGAAGGTTATCCAGAGCCTAAATATGTATGGCAATCGACCTCAGGTTCTGACGATTTCGAAGCTAAGTTGAGCTTAATGCCATTGGCCTACGGCACAATGAAAGCGGCATTTTATGCCATGTTATTTGCCGTGCCTTTATCCGTTGCTGGTGCGATTTACACGGCTTACTTTATGTCGCCTAAGGTGCGCGGTTTCGTGAAACCGACCATTGAAATCATGGAAGCATTACCAACGGTGATTTTAGGCTTCTTGGCGGGTCTGTGGTTAGCGCCACTGATTGAAGAGCATCTCCCCGGCATTTTAATTCTACTGATCTTATTGCCGACCTCGATACTCACGTCTGCCTATGGCTGGAGCAGGTTGCCGGGTAAGTGGAAACAACGTTTACCCGAAGTGTACCAAGAGCTGATGTTGATCCCTGTGGTCTGTTTCGTGGGTTGGTTCTCTTTTGCGGTCAGCCCAATCATCGAAGTGGCGCTGTTTGATGGTAATACCCGTCAATTCATCACTAACGAACTGGGGATCACCTTCGACCAACGTAACGCGCTGGTGGTTGGTATTGCCATGGGCTTTGCGGTGATCCCAACGATTTTCTCCATCGCTGAAGATGCCATTTTCTCTGTACCTCGTCATTTATCTAACGGCAGCTTAGCCTTAGGTGCGACGCCTTGGCAGACATTGACACGCGTGGTGTTGTTAACCGCCAGTCCGGGAATTTTCTCGGCCATTATGATGGGCCTTGGCCGCGCCGTTGGCGAGACCATGATCGTACTGATGGCCACTGGTAACACTGCCATCATGGAATGGAGTGTGTTCGAAGGGATGCGAACCTTGGCGGCAAACATTGCGGTTGAAATGCCTGAATCGGCTATCGGTAGCTCGCATTATCGTGTGCTCTTCCTTGCTGCGTTCGTACTATTCATCTTTACATTCTTCTTTAACACCATTGCAGAAGTGGTGAGACAGCGTCTACGTGAACGCTATAGCTCGCTGTAACGGGGATAAGACAATGACATTAAATACTATTTCGCCAGTGACCTTGAGAGGTTTGTGCAATGGGTAAGTGGGTAAAATCAGGCTCGCCATGGATATGGATGACGGGCGGTGCTGTGAGCATCAGTTTGATTGCCGTCTTAGGCTTATTATTGTTAATCGCATGGCGCGGCTTAAGTTACTTTTGGCCTGCAACTGTTTACCAGTGGGAGCTTGAAGATAACACGGGTGTACGTTCGACCTTAATTGGTGAGGTTTACGATAGGGAAGAAGTACCGACTGAGCGTTTGATTGCTGCTGGCCATGTGTTTAAGCAACATCCGGGCGAGTTTGTGACCCGTTACTTAGTGAAAACCGGTAACCGTGAATTTGTGGGTTTGGATTTCCGCTGGATATTAGGTACGGACATTGTTAGTCGTTCTGTGCCAAGCGAGGTCGCACTGATCGAGCGGGCTAAAAACGGTAACTTCTACGGTTATCCGATAGCCGTGATTGAAAATGGCAAGCGTCTTGATTTAGTGAATGATGCGATTGAATCCTCCTTAATGGAGCACATCGAACGCGCTGTTGCCTTATCGGACAAAGCGGTTGATTTGCAGAAGCAAGATATTGGCTCGATTAACTACGCCATTGAAAAATTGCGTTTGCAGGAGCGTCGTTTCGAGCTAGATGGGGAACTGACCGACAGTATTAAAGCTGAGTTGGTCGCCAAGAGAGCTCAACTGCAAGAAGATTACTTAGTGCTTGAGAAAGCGTTATTTGCCCTGCGTGATGATGCGGCGCGTGACTCGGTTATTGTCCGAGATATGCGCGGCGAAGAAGTTGAACTAAAGCTCGATACCGTTCTCGATGTGACCTATGTGAATCACTTAGGACTCATAGGAAAAATTGGTAAGTGGTTTGTCGGTATTGGACGCTTTATGAGTGACGATCCGCGTGAAGCCAACACTGAGGGTGGCGTGTTCCCCGCGATTTTCGGCACTGTATTTATGGTGATGTTGATGGCGGTTATCGTGACGCCATTTGGCGTGGTCGCGGCGGTTTATCTACATGAATATGCTAAGAAAGGCCCTATTACTAAGATGATCCGCATTGCGGTAATCAATTTAGCGGGTGTGCCCTCGATTGTGTATGGTGTATTCGGTTTAGGTTTCTTCGTGTACATGATGGGCGGTTCCATCGACCAATTGTTTTACGCTGAAGCTTTGCCTGCTCCTACCTTTGGTTCGCCAGGGGTGATTTGGTCGGCATTAACCCTCGCGATTTTGACGCTGCCAGTGGTTATTGTGTCGACTGAAGAAGGGTTAAGTCGTATTCCAAGCGCGGTGCGTCAAGGTAGTTTGGCACTGGGCGCGACTAAGGCTGAAACCCTGTGGCGGATTGTGATCCCGATGGCGAGCCCAGCGATCATGACGGGTTTGATTTTAGCGGTCGCTCGTGCTGCCGGTGAAGTGGCACCACTGATGTTGGTGGGTGTCGTTAAATTAGCGCCAACATTACCACTGGACTTTAACTTCCCGTTTGTGCATTTAGAACGTAAGTTCATGCACTTAGGGTTCCATATATATGATGTGGGCTTCCAGAGTCCTAACGTTGAAGCGGCACGTCCTCTGGTGTATGCGACCTCTTTCTTGCTGGTGTCTGTGATTGTGGCACTCAACTTGACGGCCATTAGCGTGCGTAACCACTTACGTGAAAAATATCGTTCGCTTGAGCACTAATCAGCGATTATCCTGAAAGTATTAGGACTAAATATGATTTCTATAGATTCGACAGCAATGAAAACCAATAACTTTGATTTAGCTAACTTAAGCCAGAACGACACCGCGTTGGAGATCCGTAACTTAGATTTGCGCTATGGTGATAAGCAAGCGCTGTTTAATGTATCGATGAAGATCCCCAAGAAGCAAGTCACTGCCTTTATCGGCCCCAGTGGTTGTGGTAAATCGACACTATTGCGCTGTATTAACCGCATGAATGACTTAGTTGATAATTGTCATATCGGCGGCGAGATATTGCTGCACGGCCAGAATATTTACGACAAAAAGATTGACGTCGCGGCCCTGCGCCGTAATGTCGGTATGGTGTTCCAACGCCCAAATCCTTTCCCTAAGTCGATTTATGAAAACGTTGTTTATGGCTTGAGATTGCAAGGGCTGAATAACCGTCGTGAACTCGACGAAGCGGCTGAGCGTTCATTGCGCGGCGCGGCGATTTGGGACGAAGTTAAAGACAGATTGCACGATAACGCCTTTGGTTTGTCTGGCGGTCAACAGCAACGTCTGGTGATTGCCCGTGCGATAGCCATTGAGCCAGAAGTGTTATTACTCGACGAACCAACATCGGCACTCGATCCGATTTCGACGCTGACGATTGAAGAGTTAATCACTGAGCTTAAGACGAAATATACTGTGGTTATCGTGACTCACAACATGCAACAGGCGGCGCGGGTATCGGATCAAACGGCCTTTATGTATATGGGTGAATTAGTTGAATATGCTGATACTAATACGATTTTCACCACGCCGAAAAAACGTAAGACTGAAGATTACATCACAGGACGTTACGGTTAATCGCTTGAGTATCGGATAAGGCCATCACGGCTTGGTATGGGTCAACAGTTAAGTAACAGGTTGGAACGCAATGGAAAACATGAATTTAAGTAAGCACATTTCGGGTCAGTTCACCGCTGAGCTGGATGATATCCGTAATCGAGTGCTCGCCATGGGTGGCTTGGTTGAACGTCAGCTAGAGCAAGCGATTGATGCCTTAAGTGCCCTCGATGCCGAGTTAGCCCAGCGGGTGATTGCAGGCGATCATAAGGTCAATGCGATGGAAGTCTCCATTGACGAAGAATGCACACGTATTATTGCTAAGCGTCAACCTGCGGCCAGCGATTTACGCTTGATTATCGCTATTTCAAAAACCATCGCCGATCTTGAGCGTATTGGTGATGCCTGTGTGCGGATTGCAAAAGCAGCATTAGATAAACGTTTGAATAATCAGCAGCCTTTGTTAGTTAGTATTGAAAATATGGGGCGTCATGCGACTCGGATGTTGCATGCGACTTTAGATGCCTTGGCCCGTATGGATGCCGATACCGCGTTAGAGCTGCATAAAGAAGATGCTAAGCTTGACCGTGAATATGAAGGCATTATTCGCCAGTTAATGACCTATATGATGGAAGATCCGCGTTCAATCCCAGACATACTCGACGTATTATGGGCTGCACGCGCAGTAGAGCGTGTCGGTGACCGCTGCAAAAATATCTGTGAATACATCATCTACTACGTAAAAGGTAAAGACGTTCGCCATACTTCCTACGAAGATATGGAAAAGGACATGAAAGGCTAACACAAGCATTAATCTGCAGTTTTGATGCCTGAATAAAACGCTCCGCAGTCTCTGTGGAGCGTTTTGCTTTTAGGATGCTGAGCTAGGATCGTGAAATAGAGAGGCGAGCTAGGCTTTTGGGCTATGGATTGTGAAATTGGATAGCTAAATTAAATAGTTAAATTAGATTATGAACTGGCATTCTGGAACGGTACTGCGAATAAAGAAGGTCATTTTTGTATTTACAATAAATTAACCTTTGTTTAATCTGATGCTTGCAATAAGTTTTAGCTGTTGGAAAAGGGCGGTAGACCTAGATAGTGAAAGTAGTCGAAGCCTAAGTGCTAGCGTTTTTGTGTTTAGCTGTGGATTGATATCACAGCATGTTAACCTCAGAATTTAACCGCCACCCCTATTTGTTACCGCTAAGGTTTGGGGTTAGCAGCGCAACGGAATGGGCGCTGTGTCGGCGATAACATGGATAAGTTGATGAGCCCATTATTGCATTCTTTAAAGCAAGGTTTCGAAGCCCTTAAAAGTATTCGAAATCATATTTCTGAAGCGAATTTACCCGCTGATTTCCCCCGCGCTGAATTACCGCCACTGTACGAGGAAGCTAAAGCCGAGCTATTGCAGCTATTAGCGCCGCTAGAAGCCTATCGTATTGAAAAGCTTGAAACTAAACTCTCCCGTAAAAAATGGGCGAAGCGTCTAGGGTGGCTAGTGTGCCTGCCCGCACTGGCTTTTGATTTAATCTCGTTAGCCTCTAACCATGACCCAACCATTTTGAGCCTGATCGTCCTCGCCGGCATTTTGATGTGGGTTCATCTGCCTGAAATGCAATATAAGCGCCATTACAAATATAAAATCTTGCCTGTTTTACTCAAAAAACTAGGGGACTACCGTTATAGCCCCGATTCCTGTGTCAACCTTGATTCAGTGGCAGATTTCGAACTTATGCCCCGTTTTAGCAAGCAACAATCTGAGGATCATATTCGCGGCAAGGTAGAGGATATCAGCTTTGAATTTTGCGAATTAACCTTAAAATCCCGCAGGAGCAAATCAGACAAGATCCAATTTAAAGGTGGGGTCGTGATCATGACGATGCCCTTTAGCTTTGAATCCCATACCGTCGTCAGCCAAGACTATGGCTCCCTTGGTAACACCATGGCAGGCATAAAGAAACCCAGAGTGAAACTCGAAAGCGTGACCTTTGAAGCGATGTTTGAAGTGTATTCCCATGACCAGCATTACGCGCGATATCTATTGTCTCCCGCCGTAATGGAGCGCCTCGTCGAACTGGAACAGTTATTCCGTAAAACGGCGCGCGGGTCGGGGCTAAGTATCGAATTTAAAGCCAATAAAGTGCTGATCATGGCGAGCTATTTTGGCAATTTATTTGATACCGTCGATATCAATTTACCCACCCATGATATGTCGAAAATTCCGCTGTTACAGCAGGAGTTAGTCTTGATTACTGGCATCATCAAACAGTTAAAACTGGATTATCTAGCCGCGCAAAATCTGGCGACACAGCAGACACTTGAGAGGATTAACACATTCGCGGGTTAACTAGAGCTGTTCTTTTCTCTGTATTTTGAACTGTACTTTGAGCAGGCTTTTATTCGTCGTAAGAAGAGCTTGCTTCAGAGGACTTAGCGTTTGCAGGTATCCACTCATAAAGGCTTGCCATGGCATTTACTCACCGACTCGGAGAATAGCAACCTAGATTTTCTGAGCTTATGAACGAGAGCCATAGACGGCGAACTGGCCGTTAAACAGGGATGTTGTTCAAGTCCATCCGTGGATGCTCGACCGCCCCGTCCATGGTGCGGACGGTCGTCTCGCTAATCACCATGGCTCACCTTTCGAGCATTCGCGTAATCTGTAGATTTAAAAGACATACGCAACACACTTTGGGACATAAATCAGTTAGTGCAAAGGGTCTAAAGGTAGGTCATGGGATTAGTAAATGTATGGTTTCAAATAACGTTTACGCTGATCCCACATATCTTATTCCTGCTCTTTAATTTTACAGTCCAACATTAACTTTAACACCTGCTTATACTCAGCTCTTTCGGGTTCATTTTGTATGGCTAAATTAATAATAGATAAAGCTTCACTATCCTGATTATTAGCAAATAGAGCTGTAACTAACATACAGCGAGCCTGTGATAAGCTCGGGGTTATTTGAACGGCTTTTTCTAAATGCTCGATCGCTTCCTTGTAATTTTTTCTCGAAAGAAAGTATTTTCCCAAAGCATGATGAACAAAATCTAGATTTGGTTCTAGCTCATTAGCTTTAGTGTAGGCTTCATAGGCTTCATCTTCTTTTCCAAGTGTTGAAAGAATTATGGCTTTCCCTGCGTGAAAATTTGATTTTTCAGCACTAAAACTCTCAGCTTTATAAAAAAAATCTAACGCCTTCTCTGACTGTCCTTTTCTAAATAGTGTTAACCCAAGGTTCAGATAGTATGGGCTTGGAAATTGATCTAATTGAGTTGCCTTAATATATGATTTTTCTGCTTCTTCAAGATTCCCTTTTTTGGACAACACATTACCTAAATTGAAATGATATATAGGTTCATCAGGAGAGTGTCTAAGTGCATACCTAATGTTCTCTTCAGCTTCATGTAGTCTATCAGTTTCAAGCATCAACATAGATAATGAGCTATATGCTTCAGCAGATTCTGGCTTTAAAGTAATCGCAAACCTGTAATCACATTCTGCTAACTTTGGCTTTTTAAGGCCTGTTCTAACATGCCCCCTCATAATATAAGATCTATAACTGCTAGGATCTAATGTGATGCAATCTTCTATAAGCCGTTGCGCTTTATGTAATGTTTCAAGGGTTGAAAAGGATTGAAGCGCCTCAGTCTTTATATCTGCTCCCATAAGATAGAATGCTTCATACAACTTATTGTCAATTTCCAGCTTTAAACGTTTTTCTTTTAAAACCGAATCGTCAGTTGCTATTTTTAATGTCTTACGATTAGACCTGTAAGATAAAATTAACGAGGCAAAAGAAACCAACAGAGCTAGAACTGCGACCTGCGAATCGCTTTGTAAGCCAATCTGTTCCCAAATGGCTTTAGTGTAAAGAATTATATTGTCAGACATTTCAAGAGATTCAATGCTAATGATACAGAGATAATACATTTACTTTTAAGTCTGATCTAGACACACAATAGATTAGAAAATATGAGGTTATATTAGCTATTCTCCTGTAACAAAAATTATCTCGCTGACACGGAATGGGGCAGTAGCTTATTAGCTAAACGAACAGCAGAAGTGTTAGTTAAGATTGGCATTGTTGCAACTGTGACCGTTGGCGGCATGGATGCCGTCGTCGAGCCCTCAGGGACGAGTTTATGGCGAGTCACAGGGGAAACAATGACAATGAATACTGCACAACTGACGATAAAATTATCTTGCTTTGGTGCAAATATCTTTTTAGCTAAACGAACAGCTGAAGGGTTAATGAGGATTGGCATTGTTGCACCAGTGACCTTCTAAAACATGGATATTTTATTAGAGCCCTTAGGGATGCTTCTTGTTAAATAAAGAGACGACGAGTCACTGGGGAAGTAATGACAATAAATGCCACTCAACTGTCGAGAGTCTTATCGCAAACAACAGTGAACCAGTATAACGTTAGCTGCAGTTCTGCTCGCCGCGTGCTAGCAGAACTGCAGCTGATATTGCCCTAATTCGCTTACCCAGTGCAGGCGGGCAGATATTCTGATAACTCAAGCAGGTTATAATCTGGGTCGCGGATATAGACTGAGTTTATCCGGCCTGTGGCGCCGGTTCGTAGCACTGGGCCTTCAATGATTTCAATCTGAAGTGCGTTTAAGTGGGCGATCACTTCTTCTATGTTGTGGCTGACCACAAAACACAGATCGGCACTGCCGGGCTTGGCTGCTGCGGCTTTAGGTTCAAATTCGGCGCCCGCTTGATGCAAGTTAATCTTTTGGTCGCCAAAACTTAACGCAATACGCTGATTGCCAAATACCACTTTTTTCATCCCGAGCACGGTTTGATAAAATTCGACACTGACGGCGATGTCTTTTACGGTTAAGACCAAATGATCTAAGCGGGTTACGCGCATTTTACTTTCCTTAGAATAGCTCAGAGCGTGCTCTGAATTTGAACGCTGTCTCTATGCTTGAGACTATTACTGCCAGATACCTTACATCATGTGCTGGTGCAAAAGTGACTCTGTGGTAGCATTTGTGGCGTTTTTTTGCGTAAATATTTTGTGCCTTCTGTATCCCTATGACTGAATGAGAGTGTGATGAAAAAAACCTTAGCCCGCGGCTTAATGAATCTATTACCTATGGCCTTGAGTTTGTGGCTGTTTTGGTCGTTGTTTGTATCGTTAGATGGTTTGGGAATTGTAATTTTAGAGTTGGTAGGGATTAACCAACACATTGTCGGCGCGGGATTTATGCTGGTGGTGGCATTAGTTTTTGCCGTGGGCCTGCTGTTTTCGGTCAGCCCGATTGTGTGGCTTTATGGTTGGCTTGAGCGCCAGTTGATGCGTTTCCCATTGTTTAAATCAGTTTATGGCAGTATCCGTGATATCGCCTCTTTGATGAATCGTGACGGTAAGCCAACAAGCCAAAAGACAGTGTTAGTGAAACAGGCGAATGGCAGTTTTGTGGTGGGATTTATCATGACAGATACGCCGCCGCAGCCCTTGTTAGATGCGTTGCCTGAGGGCGATTGGGTGCCTGTGTTGTTCCAATTGAGCTATCAAATGGCGGGCGTGACGAGCTTAGTTAAGCGGGATGATTTAATTATGGTTGATTGGTCGTTTGAGGAGGCGATGCGCTTCAATTTAACTGCTGGTATCTCGCAGTCACCGACTAAGTAATCCGATGAAGGTTTGTGCGTTTTAGCGTTTAAAATTAAATTTGATGATTTTTGTGGTATAATTTTTTGGCGACCAATATGGTCGCCATTTTTTATGCTGAATATTCTAGTAATATATTTGTTTTATGCTAAAGGTGGGCGTTAGCTGCCTTAGTGGTGTTAATTCTGTTTATCCATCAATCATTGGCTTAAAAAAGTCGAGTGTTGTTAATCCCGTTGTTCAGATCCTGTCGCGTTTAGCCATAGCGAGTCGTTGCCATGATCTTTGGGATTTCCCCCATACTGGTCATAGATGAGCCACGCAGTATTAACCAAATTTTAAGTATAAGTTTTGTCCTATCTCGCCGTTGGTATGTTGAGATATTTGGAGTGTGAACCCGCTAGAAATAGGGAGAGTCAATGTCAATCAAGTCTAGTATTAATCCGCCGGTATTTTATTCGTCGGTCTTTTTCATCATCTTGATGGTGATGATTTGCGCAGTATGGCCCACAGAGGCAAACACCTTTTTTAGATCAATGCAGTCATGGATAGAAATGAAAGCCGGTTGGCTTTACATTCTAAGTGTGGCGTTTTTCCTGATTTTTATCATATTTGTCATGGTTAGTCGCTTCGGCGATATCAAACTAGGACCAGATCATTCAGTGCCAGACTACAGTTATAAAAGCTGGATCGCCATGCTGTTTTCGGCGGGTATGGGCATAGGTTTGATGTTTTTTGGGGTAGCCGAACCTGTGATGCACTATCTGGCGCCGCCGGATGCAACTCCAGAGAGTCTTATTGCCGCAAAAGAGGCAATGAAGATCACTTTCTTCCATTGGGGACTGCATGCTTGGGCGATTTACGCTGTGGTGGCATTGAGTCTGGCCTATTTCTCTTATCGACATAAGTTACCGCTACTGCCGCGAAGTGCGCTTTATCCCTTAATTGGTGAACGCATTTATGGTCCTATTGGCCATACAGTGGATACATTTGCTGTGCTTGGCACTATGTTTGGGGTGGCGACATCACTGGGCTTTGGGGTGTTGCAGGTTAACTCGGGTCTGAGTTATTTATTCGAAGGCTTACCCAATAATGCTGTAGTGCAGGTGTGTTTGATTATCGGCATTACTTTATTGGCGACATTATCGGTATTTTCTGGTCTCGATAAAGGCGTGAAACGCTTAAGCGAACTCAATCTGGGTCTCGCGATTATTTTATTGCTTATCGTCTTGATCCTTGGCCCTACGGTTATGCTGTTGCAGGCTTTTGTGCAGAACACCGGTAGTTACTTAAGTGATTTAGTCGGCAAAACCTTTAACTTGTACGCTTATGAACATAAGGAAGATTGGCTCGGCGGCTGGACCTTGCTCTATTGGGGCTGGTGGATTTCTTGGTCACCTTTTGTCGGTACCTTTATTGCGCGCGTGAGCCGCGGCCGTACCATCCGTGAGTTTTTGATAGGTGTGTTATTTGTGCCATCGGCGCTGACCTTTCTGTGGATGACGGTATTTGGTAATACGGCGATTGATTCTATTATGAATCACGGCGCGACCTATCTTGCCGAGGCGGTGAATACCGATGTATCAGTGGCCTTGTTTGTGTTTTTCGAGCACATGCCGTTTCCGACTTTACTTTCTGGGATTGCGATTTGTTTAGTCGTCACTTTCTTTGTGACCTCGTCGGATTCGGGATCCTTAGTGATTGATAATCTAACCTCGGGCGGTGATAACAATGCCCCCGTATGGCAGAGGATCTTTTGGGCCCTGTTGCAAGGGGTCGTTGCTTCGGTATTGTTGTTAGCAGGTGGGTTACAGGCGCTGCAAACGGCGGCTATCGCCAGTGCTATGCCGTTCTTAGTGGTGATGCTATTCATGTGTCTGGGCCTATTTAAAGCCCTGAAAAATGATTGGCTGAAGATTAATAGCGTGCAGTTACACAATACTAGTGTGCAATACGCCAAAACTAATATGAGCTGGGAAGAGCGTATTGGGGTTTTAGTCTCGCATCCTACCCATGAAGAAGCGCAAGTGTTCTTGAATAATGTTGCGACGCCCGCTTTGTCTAAGGTGTGCCAACACTTTATGGCTAAAGGCATAGTGGCCGATCTTGAATACTTAGATGGCCGCGTGCGATTAGTGATCAGCAATGAGGTGAATTTACCCTTTGTTTACGGTGTACGAACGCGTTGTTTTGACATCACTAACCCGATAGGGACTGAAATCGAGCAGGGCAATACCTTGTATTACCGCGCCGAAGTGTACCTTGAACAAGGTGGTCAGCATTACGATGTGATGGGTTATACCGAAGAGCAAATTCTCGCGGATGTGGTGACTCAGTATGAAAAATACTTACACTATTTGCATCTGTCGAATGCCGATCATGCCCACGTAAGCTAAGTAACGTAAGCTAAGTTAGCTAAGCCAGTAACCTAGGTCGGCTTAACCATTTACGTCTACAAATCGCGCACCATTAACCCGCAAAGTGCGGGAGATATTGCCCCAAGTGATAACTCGGATTATCCTTGGGGCAATTTTTTTAGGGTTTGTTTTAGGGATTACACTATGTCATCAGTGCCAGGCCAGAGTAAGTTAGATAAAGTATTAGCCGATGCGCGGGAGTACAAAGCTAAGCGTGAGAGCGGTTACCGTGAACAAGCGTTAAAACTCTATCCTTGGGTGTGTGGCCGCTGTACCCGCGAATTTACCCCAAAAAACTTAAGTGAACTGACTGTGCATCATAGGGATCATAACCACGATAACAACCCGTCAGACGGTTCAAACTGGGAATTATTATGTCTTTATTGCCATGACAACGAACATTCTCGCTTTGAAGAATTGATCCGCTACGGTAGCACCACAGAAACCAAGCAAGCGGCGGCGACCTACAATCCCTTTGCTGACTTGAAATCAATGCTGAAAAAATAGTCTTGTAGGCTGTTAGCAGGATGAGCTTGCGCAGAGGGTGGCGTTAGCGGATGGGTTTAGTCCTTGTCGGTTAAACGCGCCTCGGCAGCTAACCATTTATCACGACTTAAAATATGCTGGTTTTCACTGCCTTCAAATAAGGCTTTGCGGGCGGGGAGTTGCTGACAAATGGCCGCCTGTTGCGCTTCGCTACTCGTGCGCCAACTGACGATTTCATCGATATGTCGAAAGCAGCCCATGCAGTAGTCTTCGTCATTTAAACCGCAGCGTGCGACGCAAGGTGAAAGCATAGGTGTCCTCTTCAGTGTATTGCTGACCGCGGTTTGCAGTTAACAGTCAGGTTGAGTGCTTTTAACGGGCGCGATACTAACATTTTTTCGCATAAAGTCATCCGTAGGGCAGATTTGCTCAGCCTAATACGAGACAAGTATTTTTTACACTGGGCATGACGTGAACCAAGATAACCTGCAGCGACAACTCACTTACTCACAGCAATTTAGCAAGCTTAATCAGTTGCTTGAAAAGAGTGCTGCCCTGTGGCAAGTGCGTGCATTTGAAGTGAACGCTTTACCTTGGGCACAGGATTTTCCGCAGTTGGCCGAAGCTGTGTGGGCGCTGGCTGATGATGAGCTTGATGGACTTGATGCCGAGCAATCTTTGCTGGTCAAGGCACTGTCACCGGCATTAAACCGCGATCTTAGGGCATTAGGCCAAGATTGGGACTTGTCATTGCTCACCACTGCCATTGCTGATATTGCAATTACCGATACCACAAAGGTAGATACAGCGCAGGACCGTGGTTTGTCTTTTGATGATGAGGCGCACTTTAGTGCTCACATTAAAGGCCGAAAATGGCAGCAAATTACCGCCTTTGTACAGCATTTACCCCAGCTTAATTTACCCGTATTGGAATGGTGTGCGGGTAAAGGGCATTTGGGCCGCTTGATTGCTAAAGCTCGCGGCGCCGAAGTGGTGAGCTTAGAATGGCAAGCGCCATTATGTGAAGCAGGGCAGGCCTTTGCCGATAAGTGGCAGTTATCGCAGACTTTTATTTGCGCCGATGCCTTTGCTATTGGCGTTGAGCACAGGGCTATAGCCACTGTCAAAACACCAGTTGAACATCCCTCAGCAGCGAATCCGTTAACAACTCATCCCTTAACTGCTCAGCAGCAAGCAGTTGCTTTGCATGCCTGCGGAGATTTGCATGTTCGGCTGTTAATGTTGGCGGCCGAGGCGGGCACGCAGGCATTGGCTATTTCTCCCTGTTGCTATCATTTAATTCAAGCGAGCCATTATCAGCCGTTATCCATTCTTGCTCAGCAGAGCAGCCTAAAGCTCAGTCGCCATGATTTACAGTTACCGCTACAGCAGAGTGTGATCGCTAATCCCAAACAGCAAGCGCTACGCCATCAAGAAATTGCGTGGCGCTTAGGCTTTGATGCACTGCAACGTGAATGTCGACAAATCGACGAATATTTGCCTTTACCCTCGTTAAAACAGAGTCAATTGAGCGGCAGTTTTACGGATTTTTGCCTGTGGGCGGCCGAGACTAAGGCAGTTAATTTAGCGAAAAACAGGGATTTTGAAGCTTGGCTTGACGTTGGGCGACAAAGACAACAATTAACTCGCCGTATTGATTTAGTCGCGCATTTATTCCGCGGCGCACTGGAGCAGTGGTTAATCTTAGATCGCGCTTGTTTTTTGCAGGAACAAGGATATGGTGTTTGCGTGGGTGAATTTTGTGCAAACAGCGTCACACCAAGAAATACGCTGATTTTAGCGCAAAAAATGGAGGTATAATTTTGCGCGTCTAAAAATATGCTGTACTGTGATGTTTTTTATGAATTATTTCTATATTAGCGCATTTAAGTTTAGTGATAGTGAATTCAGGGCCGTCGTGTTTGCAACCTGCGCTGTGAGACAAGTCTTACACTCAAGATGGTTTTTTATTGAATCATCGGGCTTTTCTTGTTCAAATGTCGCATTAATGACGAATAACAACTGAAAGCTGACCTGCTGGTCAGTCATTCTAGTGAGCGAATAAAACAGTTTCATGAAATATTCCCGCGTATTTATTAATAGCCTGGCCTATGAACTGGCGCCTGTTGTGGTTTCCAGTAGTGAGCTAGAGTCTCGTCTTGCTCCTTTGTATCAAAAGTTCCGTATTCCTATGGGACAGCTTGCCGCATTGACTGGGATTACCGAACGCCGCTGGTGGCCAAAAGGACATCAATTGTCCGACGGTGCGATTAAAGCTGCCCGTAAAGCCATGGTTGAAACTGGGATTGATGTCGCCGATTTAGGTGCTGTTGTCTATACCGGCGTTTGCCGCGATCAACATGAGCCCGCAACCGCGTGTCGTATTGCTGCCGAATTGGGTGTGTCAAAAGACACTGCGATTTACGATATCAGCAACGCTTGCCTTGGGGTGTTATCGGGCATTTTAGATATCGCGAACCGTATTGAGTTGGGTCAAATCAAGGCGGGTATGGTGGTGTCCTGTGAGTCGGCGCGGGATATTGTCGATGTCACTATCGATAACATGTTGGCCGATCCGACCATGCAGAATTTTGCCCAGTCACTGGCGACCTTAACCGGTGGTTCTGGTGCCGTGGCGGTGATTCTTACCGATGGCAGCTTGCCGCTGACAAATGTGCGTCAGCATCAATTGCTGGGTGCATCGCACTTATCGGCGCCTGAGCATCATCAGTTGTGTCAATGGGGTCTGCAGGAAGTGGGGCACAATCTGTACCGCGAGTTTATGCGTACCGATGCCGTTACCTTGCTTAAAGAAGGCGTTGAATTGGCGAAGCACACTTGGGAGCATTTCCTTGAGCAGCGTAATTGGCTGGTTGAGCAAGTGGACAAAGTGATTTGCCATCAAGTGGGTGCCTCAAACCGTAAGCAAGTGCTTAGCGCGTTAAATATTCCCCCCGAAAAAGAATTTCCTACGTATCAGCTGCTGGGCAATATGGGCACAGTGTCGTTACCTGTGACCGCTGCGATGGCGCACGATCAAGGCTTTTTACAAGCGGGCGATCAAGTGAGCTTTTTAGGCATAGGCAGTGGATTGAATTGCATGATGTTAGGTATTAAGTGGTAGGGTGCAGTGCACCTTTTCACGCCTTTGCTTGATGGCTGGCATACATTCGAGTCAACCCAGTAAGTCCATGATTCAGTTGATAGCTCAGTCTTTAGTTCTGTCGATAAGCTAAGCCAGCTGTACATAACCCGTTATTCGCTCTCATAAAGAATCAAGATAGGAAGCGTCATGTTAGACACTCTGTTGCCTTTTAAACGTCATTTTCTTAGCCGTAATGGCAACAAGCTACATTATATCAACGAGGGTCAAGGCGAGCCTGTGGTGATGGTTCACGGTAATCCTAGCTGGTCGTTTTACTACCGCAATCTTGTTAGCGCCTTAAAAGACACTCACCAATGCATAGTGCCGGATCATATCGGCTGTGGCCTGTCGGATAAGCCAGACGATAGTGGTTATGACTATACCCTTAAGAATCGTATCGACGATCTCGAAGCCCTGCTCGATAGCCTGAATGTGAAAGAAAACATTACCTTAGTCGTACACGATTGGGGCGGCATGATAGGTATGGGTTATGCGGCGCGTTATCCTGAGCGCATTAAACGCCTAGTGATATTGAACACGGGCGCTTTCCATTTGCCCGAGACTAAACCATTCCCTTGGCCGCTGTGGATTTGTCGTAATACCCTGTTAGGCACAGTGTTGGTACGCGGTTTCAATGCCTTTTCGTCTATTGCTTCCTATGTGGGTGTTAAGCGCCAGCCGATGTCGAAATACATTCGCGAGGCGTATGTCGCGCCGTTTAACTCTTGGGCCAATCGCATTTCGACGCTGCGTTTTGTGCAGGATATTCCGCTGCGTGAAGGCGATAGAAATTATCAATTAGTCTCTGATATTGCTGCTAGTTTACCTAAATTTGCTAAAGTGCCGACCCTGATTTGCTGGGGGCTCAAGGACTTTGTATTCGATAAGCACTTTTTAGCAAAATGGCGTCAGCACATGCCCCATGCGACAGTGCATGAATTTGCCGATTGTGGTCACTACATTTTGGAAGATGCCAGCGATGAAGTGATTGCATATATCAAAGAATTTATGGCCGACAACCAAGCAGCGGCGCCGTCCGAACAGGTCGCAGGTTAATGTCGACCTTGCTTGAGACTGAAGTTGCTCCTTTAGTGACGCCGTTGGAAAAGTCACTTTTAAGTGGCACTTCTGCGTCAGCAACGGTCAATGATGCCAATATTTGTCGTCATCTCAAGCAAGCCGCCCATGCCATTCCCCATCATCTTGCGGTCGCTGTACAAAGCGCTCAGGGCGCTTCTGTGGCGAATTTGCGTTACAGCGAGTTGGACTTTCTCAATCTAGACAGACAAAGCGATGCGATAGCCTTTGCGCTGAACGCCCATGGCATCGAGCGCGGCATGAAGGCTGTGCTTATGGTCACGCCGAGTTTGGATTTTTTTGCACTTACTTTTGCGCTGTTTAAAGCGGGGGTTATTCCTATCCTAGTTGATCCCGGCATGGGGATCCGCAATCTTAAACAGTGTTTTGCTGAAGCCGCGCCCGATGCCTTTATCGGTATTCCCAAGGCTCATATTGCTAGACGTCTATTTGGTTGGGGTAAGGGCAATATTAAGTCATTACTCAATGTTGATGACGGCAAAACAGGCTTAGCGGCAAAGTTAATCCGTATCGGTACTGGTGCGATAAGTTTATCGACTCTGCTGCAAAGCACCTCAGTGCAATCTTCTGCTTCAAAGTCTGAATATCCCATGGTGATGCTTAAATCTGATGAGATAGCGGCAATTTTATTCACCAGTGGCAGTACCGGCACGCCTAAAGGCGTAGTGTATAGCCATGGTATGTTTGAGGCACAAATTCAAGCGCTAAAAAACGATTATGGCATTTGCCATGGCGAGCGCGATTTAGCCACTTTTCCGCTGTTTTCACTCTTTGGCCCCGCACTTGGCATGGCGTCTATCGTTCCAGAAATGGATGCCAGCAAGCCCATTACCGCCAATCCTGAATTCCTGTTTGCCGCGATTGAGAAATATCAATGCAGTAATATTTTTGTTAATCCCGCTTTGCTCGAACGTTTAGGCCGCGCGGGGGAGCAAAAACAGCATAAATTGCCTAGCGTACAGCGGGTGATTTCCGCGGGTGCGCCAGCCACCATTGCCTCCATCGCCCGTTTTAGTAAGATGCTGAGCCAAGGTGTGCCGATTTTAAATTCCTACGGTGCAACCGAATCTTTGCCTATTAGTATGATTGCTAGCGATGCGTTATTTGCCACGACTGACATCACAGATAACGGCGGTGGTATCTGTGTCGGTCGCGCTATCGATGGCGTGACGATTCGCATTATTGCTATCAGCGAAGAGGTTATTCCCGAGTGGGATGATGCCTTACAGCTGAATAACGGTGAAATCGGCGAGATAGTCGTGCAGGGGCCTATGGTGAGTCAGTCCTATTATCTAAACAATAGTCAGCACGCTAGCCAAAACGAAAGCCAAGGCAAACGCGCGACTGCGGCGGCCAAGATTTGGGACTCGTCAACCAATACCGTTAGACACCGCATGGGCGATCTGGGGTATCTTGATGATCAAGGTCTTCTGTGGATGTGTGGTCGTAAGGCCCACAGAGTCGACGCGACCCTTAACGGATTGTTTGCTAAACGTTATTATTCCATTCCCTGCGAGCGCATTTTTAATACGCATCCCAATGTGAAGCGCTCCGCTTTAGTGGGAGTGAAAGTGGCGAACGAGATAGAGCCATTAATTTGTATTGAACTCGACCAGTCATTGGTGTGCAATAAGAGTCAGCAGTTGTACCAAGATTTGATCGCCATCGCCGAGCAATTTACGCAGACTCAGGGCATAAGGCGGTTTCTTATCCATCCTGATTTCCCTGTGGATGTGCGGCATAATGCCAAGATTTTTAGAGAAAAATTAGCCGTTTGGGCACAATCACAAACGAAAGGTTGATTTGAAACTCCACGGCTTTTCTCCTGCATTTTTTACGTTATATTCTGTGTTCATTTGAACAAACTCGCTTATTTTTAAGCCCTTGTGCTTATTTTAAACTTATTACACCGACTTTAAGTTCATGTAAATGTGCTGAAATGGATACCCTTAATGACGAAAGACCCAATCAAGAGCACGACGCTTGCCCAATTTGATGCGGCTGAACAAACGGCACTCGCGCAGCTCGCGCTTAGGGTGCAACACGCCTTTGTCACGGGGGCGGGGGGATTTTTAGGTAAAGCGATTTGCCTGAGATTGTTAGCTGCGGGCATTAAAGTCACAGGTTTTGCCCGTGGGCATTATCCCGAACTTGAAGCACTGGGCGTAGTCATGCTGCAAGGGGATTTAGTCAATAAAGATCGGCTGCAACAGGCGATGCAAGGCTGCGATATTGTATTTCATGTGGCGTCCAAAGCGGGTGTTTGGGGGGACAGAGACAGCTATTTTTGTCCGAATGTGAAAGGCGCTGCCAATGTGATTGCCGCTTGTAAGGCATTAAAAATAGATAAGTTAGTTTACACCAGTACCCCGAGTGTGACCTTTTCAGGGCAGGATGAATCGGGTATTGATGAGTCTACTCCCTATGCTACAAGATTCCTGAATCATTATGCCCACTCTAAAGCCATCGCTGAAAAGATGATGCTCGATGCCAATCAAGTGGGTGACATGCCACTTGAAAATCCTGATGTGACCCAAGTATCTAGCCAAGTGACGATTCAAGCCACTGCACCCTATGCGTTAAAAACCGTCGCACTCAGGCCGCATCTGATATGGGGTCCTGGCGATCCCCATCTAGTGCCTCGGGTATTGTCGCGCGGGCGTTTAGGTAAACTTAAACTGGTTGGCCGCGAAGATAAGCTAGTCGATACCATCTACATAGATAACGCTGCCTATGCCCATGTGCTGGCGGCGCTGGAACTTTGCCAAGCAAAGCCTAAGTGTCAAGGGAAAGCTTATTTTCTGAGTAATGATGAACCCATCACTATGGCCGAGATGATCAATCTGATTTTGGCCTGCGATGCTTTACCGCCAGTGACTAAGCGTGTGCCTCAATCTGTGGCCTACGTAGCAGGCGCAGTATTGGAAAGTGTACATTACCTCCTAAAGAAGCAAGAAGAGCCCATGATGACGCGTTTTGTCGCACGGCAGTTATCCTGCAGCCATTATTTTGATATCAGCGCAGCTAAACGAGATTTAGGTTATCGTGCGCTCGTCTCTATTAATCAAGGGATGGCAAGGCTTAAAACTTCTCTTTGAGGGAATGAGGACTCAATGAGGCCTCATTCCAAGCAATTTTTAGGTATTTTCAGATACGATGGGCAATAATTTATTTGCTAGCCATGTGTAATACATCGAGTTGCCATGGATCCAATCATGTTGGCCGTCTGGATAACAAATATCTGAGGCGTATGCCATAGGAGTGTCAATTTCTTCATCGAAGGCTTTTGCCGCATTAAAAAACAAAATATTCAGCTGTGAGCAAATGTATTCAAGCGCGTCAAAATAAGAATAGACAAGCCACGTCATTGACTGTGATTCTTTGAAGTAACGGCAGAAAGGTGGATCAGAAACAACGATGACAGTATGTCCTCTTTCTTTCATCGTTAATAATATAGACAGTTGTTTTGATTGGTCCTCATGGAAGAAATCAACATAATTCTTCAAGGTAATATCTTTAATGTCAGCATCTTTTTGTTTTTGTAGCCATGTAAAAAAACGAGCAACAGTCTGATGTGTTTGTAGGCCAATATTGGAAATAATCACAGATTTTTTTTCAAACTTAGATTGCTCGTGAGCCTGTAAATTTTTCAATATTGGTGCGAAAAGTTGACGTGATGCGGCGTTTTCAAGTGGTACGAAATATTCTGTTTCGCATATTGAAAATTTGCCTTGGGCAAATCCTGAGCCGTTCATTACCATGCCACCCATAAACGGGATTTCCATTTCCTTTAGTGCTTTTGCTAACTTACCCATATGGCTATCACCGAGTAATGTTAGTTGGCTCACTGTGGTGTCATTTGAATGATATAATAATTTGTTCAACGCGTCTAAACGTTCTTCATCACAAACTGTTTCTTGGTGATTTTTCTCACCGTTATTTTGTGCTTTGGTGATTTTTTTGTCAGAAAATGCCGATTTGAAGTGGCTCATTACATACTCAACAGCTTTATTTGAGACCGTTCTTCTATTCTCATTGAATCTAAAATCATTGACATTATTGACTGTGATAATTTCAAATGATGGGAAATAGTCAAATACTTCATCATTATCCGCTAAATAACCCGCAACAGCGCGTAGAACAGACTTCGAATATTGGCTTGCAACAAGGATATGTTTATTTGATGCGGTTGCTGTAAGAGGGACTGGGGATACGGTTAAGATCACTTTTATCTGTGGGTTGATACCTTGAATGATGTCTTTTATAAGCAATAAATCAGATTTAATTTCATTGTAATTAAACTGATGGAAAGTAAATATTGCATCATTGAACTCACCGGCAATAACCCCAGGACAATTTGGGTAGAAAACATCATCAATATCTTTCCAGGCCTCTGTTAAACCTAGGGTAAAAATAAGCACATTCGTTGCTCTTAGCGTATCGAATAGTTCGTTTTTTGCAGATATCCGTGCCTCTCGTAACGCTTCTTCAGAGCTAAACCCATCAGGGTGTACATTGGGTCTCAATAGATCGATATAGCGTTCTGCATTCTTGTCATAAAAAATATCAAATCTGTGGGAATGAGCAGGATCTAAGGTTAACCATTGAAGAAAGCATCTAGGGGTATATACATTGCCAAAGGCAAAGCTGGATATTTGTCGACTGTCGAGTTTGCTGCGATTAAATGGATAATTATTATCGATCATCCATTTACCCACATGTTGAGCAAAGCATGAACCAACAGATGAAATGCTGCTATTGTCTTTTGATATGAGCAAATTATGAATTGATTGAAAAGGCACTTTGCCTAAATCAATTTCCGCAACGCCAGTTTTCCAAAAATATTGTTCTGCTTGTTCACTGTAGGGGGTAAGAAACTGTGTTTTCATTGGGTAGTCCATTTACGTTTCCAAACAAATTATTGGCTGTCAGAGTCTCTGCGATCAAAATGTAATCGACACACAGGG
The DNA here is from genome assembly GCF_018224605.1 of Shewanella sp. M16. NCBI lineage: Bacteria > Pseudomonadati > Pseudomonadota > Gammaproteobacteria > Alteromonadales > Shewanellaceae > Shewanella > Shewanella sp. M16. The sequence goes on from NZ_JAGTUL010000008.1 coordinate 165,685, forward strand.
GCGCCTTCAAATTCACTCGACAATATGATGCGGTATCAGCCTGAGTGTTCTGTATTGTGCCGATGAAATCAACTTACCTGAAAAAATTTAAATGTGCATCAAAATAAGTGTTGCTAATGATGCCACACCAACCCGATCTTAATAAGGCGATCCCTTAACTATCTAGGGTGTGATGGAGATCTATGTCGGAATTTATGCGTGTCCGTATTTAGATGGACGACTATTTGGTGTCGCAATTCGGTGTAGCTATTTAACCTGAGATCGGTTTAATAAGCTATAACAGCAATAGCATTAAACTCAGCGTTAGTGAGGTTCAGTTGTGGCTTATTGTCTTTCAATTGATAGACTATAAGCCCCCGCAATCATATTGAGCATAAAACCATGCACACTGCGATGTCTTGAGTGCACTATTTGAGAGATATTTTTTAACGGGTCGTTGATGGTTTCTATGATGAAACGTCTCGACAGCATCGCTCTATCCCACAACGACATTGCCTTCGCTTTCATATTCTTACGCACGTTCGTCACCAACGTCACGCCTTTCTCCTGCAATTCACTGGACAGCGCTTTACTGATATACCCTTTATCTGCATAGCGTTTATTCATATCACTGTGCACCATCTCGTTCACCGGTTTTGTGTCATGCACATTTGCTGGGGTAATTTTGGCCGCCACTATTCCGCCTTGATGGTTCACAATTAAATGCAGTTTAAATCCATAGAACCAGCCCATGGTGCCTTTACCTCTGCACGCCAGCCCCGCCAAGGTTTTATGGCGATGAATACGTAGGTTATGACACACTTTGATGCTGGTTGAATCGACAAATTCGATGCCAGTGGGGTCACTCTTGAGGCTGGCAAAGTAACTGCAAAGCGGCACTAAAGCAGTGGGCATCACCTCAAGAAAGCGGGTATAGCTGAGTAAATTGGGAAAAGCGGATTTGTAGAAATGAGCCAGATAGCCGATGTAGAAGTTCTTGAAATCACGGTGGTGAGACATCTGAAAAAGGATGATGATGGTCATCACTTCGCTCATCGTCATACGGCCAGGGCGCTGACGCTTGCGTGTACCATTGGTTAACAGCGTTTTTTCCCATTCTGGAATGAAAACAGCGCAAAAATCATCGACATCGCAAAACACTTCCACTAGCCTATGCATAGGCCCTCCGGTGTGATCTGTCTCTTCTACACAAATCCCTCGGTTTGCCCCGAGGGATTTTTTTGAACCATTTTCAATTACCCTGATCTGATCCTGACCTTTTGTTTCAGATACAACATACCATGTTTTTAAGTGAACCATCACTCTGGGCACAGAGCATTTTTCAGCGCGCAAAATTAGGGGATGTACGAAGGACCAAACGGCTTGTACAGTTGGCTGCTCAACTTGCAGCTCATACAGGACAATCTATCGTGCAATCCCTTTCATCCAGTGCAGACATTGAAGCCGCTTATCGCTTTGTCCGTAACGAGCATATCAGTCCGGCAGCGATTGCTGAGGCAGGTTTTGCTGCCACAGTGCAAGCCTGCGAACCATTTGACTGCCTACTGGCGCTGGAAGACACCACGTCGTTGGAGTTCACCCACCCAAGTGTCGAGGAAGAACTTGGACATACCACGTCCCACAAACATTCCAGCGGGCTGGAAGCGCACACGGTTTTATTGTTTGCACCCAAGGCGCAGCAGGTCGTTGGACTGATTGAGCAGCATCGCTGGGCACGCGACCGCGAGGCCTATGGCCAGAAAAAACAACGTGCCAAACGTGATTATGAACAGAAAGAAAGTTACAAATGGCAACGGGCTTCAGCAGCGATGGCGACTCGCTTGGGACCACAGATGCAGAAGGTGATTTCGGTTTGTGACCGTGAAGCCAATATCATCGAATACCTGCGCTTTAAAACCGATACACAACAACGGTTTATTGTGCGCTCGATGCAAAGCCGCTGTATTGAAGAAGACCTGCACAAACTCTATACGTTTAGTGAGACGCTGCAAAGTGCCGGTGAGCGGATGGTACAGGTGCAACAAAAAGGCGGTCGCAAAGCCAGAGTTGCGCACTGTGATATCCGCTTTGCGCCCATTACCGTGAAGGTTCCGGCGAATAAAACGGGCCAGTCTGGGCCGCTGTTTTATGTGGGTTGTCAGGAGAAAGACAGCGCAGATGGCCTCTGTTGGCACCTACTGACCACTGAGGTAGTCACAACAGCAGAGCAGGCGCAGCAAATTCTTGACTACTACGAGCGCCGCTGGTTGATTGAAGACTTCCATAAATTCTGGAAAACGGGCGGAACGCAGGTGGAAGACTTACGGATGCAAAGCAAAGATAATTTGGAGCGGATGATTGTGATTCTGGCATTTATCGCCACACGTATCCAGCAACTGCGTTGTTACGCAGGCCAAGCTGAACAAGCGAAAAAACGGCCTTGCGATAGCCTGTTAAGCCCATTGGCCTGGAAGTTGTTATGGCTAAAGACGGAAAAAAGCCAACCGCCCGAACAAGTCCCCAGTGTGCATTGGGCTTATCTAAGATTAGGAAAACTCGCGGGCTGGAATGACAGCAAACGAAGCGGAATTGTAGGCTGGGAAAGGTTATGGCAAGGATGGTTTAAACTGCAAACCATCCTTGAAGGTTACCAGCTAGCCTTGTCTCTTGAGCAAAAGATGTGATCAAGAGACAGCCGGTGTGATGGGGTTTCTCTTGGTCGAAAGATCCGATCACTTGGAGGGCTATTAGTTCAACATTTCTTATCCCGAGTTCAGGTTATTTAGTGCTGCTAATTTGCTGTTTTTTTATGATGACGCTTGAGGCTGGCATTAATTGAGAATGGGAATAGCATGAGTTGTGGGGATTGTGATCACACAGATGTAACACAGAATATCTTTAGGCAAAAGATTGGTCGCTGCAAACGCTGTATGTGGCAGCTTACGGCTTTATCGGCCATCGGCTGGCCGCTGTGGTGGTGGCTTTATCGTGATGCGCTTAGGGATGTAAACTCGATTGCATTACTGTTTTTCTGCGCGGCTTTTACGGGGTTACTTGCTTTGCACCTTATCGTCTTGGCTTACCGTCGCCTCAGAGGGCGAAAGTAAGCCAACCGACTTTCTGTTTGTGTGCTTAAACTGAGTTAGTCGCCATTTTCTCGTGCATCATTTTTTTCATTAATGGCGCAAGGGCAAAGAAGACTAATGCCATCACCACGCCAATTTGCGCCGAGAAGATAAACAGTTGCTCGTATAGCGCCATCGCACTCGGTACGTCACTTATCACGCCGCCTTGGGTATCAATCGCGGCGAGTTTGTTTAATTCGGCGGCTAAGATTTCAGAGTATGAAGTGCCGAGGAACCAAGCACCCATCATCAGGCTGACTACGCGTTTTACCGAAAGCTGAGTCACGGCAGATAAGCCTATGGGCGACAGCAATAACTCCCCGATTTCTAATACAAAATAAGCCGCGACTAAGAACCAAATACTCACTAAGCCACTGCTTAGCGGCATCTGGATCCCGAGTACAAGCACCATAAAGGATAAACCCGCGAACAAAATACCGAGTGCGGTTTTAACTGGTTTGCTTAGGTCGCAATTTTTACGGGCGAGGGCAGGCCACAGCCAAGCGAAGATAGGCGACAAGCTGATCACAAAGAAGGCGCCGAGGAAGGTTAGCTGTCCCGCACTCCATTTGAGGCCGAGCATGTTACGGTCCATCACACGGTCCGAAAATGCTACCCAAGAGCCATAGGTCTGCTCATATAAGCCAAAGAAGACCAAACCCGCAACGATGAAAAGCAGCAAAGCCGACATCTGTTGACGTTCAATCGGATTACAATGTTTCACCATGAACCAGCCAATACCAAGGGCAAGCGCTAGTGATACTGAGTGCAAGAACCAAATCACTGGGCTCACAGCGGGTAATAAACTGCTAATCGAAAGTACGAGGGAGTGGGTTTGAATCAACCCCCAGACTATGATTACGCTGCCAATTGCGCTTAAGTAAATCCATTGTTCTGTCGTTATGCCGGCGGTTTTCTTTAAAATCCGCGCAGGATCTCTGGGTTCAGCGAAGCCTTGCAGATGTTTCTTGCCACGAATAAACACCAATAAACCCGCTAACATCCCCAAACCTGCCAAACCAAAACCGTACTTCCAGCCATAGGTTTCACCTAAATAAGCGCAAATTAGCGGGGCTAAGGTGGCGCCTAAGTTGATGCCCGCGTAGAAAATGGTAAAACCAGAATCTCGCTTAGCGGATGATTTAGGATAAAGCTGACCGACTATGGTGGAAATATTGGGTTTTAAAAAGCCCACACCGACAATGATTAAGGCAAGAGATAAATAGAATACTTGCAGCGCTTGTTCATCCCGTTGAACTTCACCTGCAACGATAACCGCTTGATGGCCTTCAAAGGCCATACCTAAGTGGCCGAGCACCAATAAAACACCGCCAAAGATCACCGCTTTACGCATGCCTATATAGCGGTCGGCCAATAAGCCACCCACTACGGGCATGGCATACACTAAGGCACCGTAAGCACCAATCACGTTGTAACCAAATTCATCGGTAAATAGATGATATTTAATCAGGTAAAGAAATAGTAATGCTTTCATACCGTAGAAAGAGAAGCGTTCCCACATTTCGGTAAAAAAGCAGACAAATAAGCCTTTAGGATGCCCAAATAGCATTTCAGCTGGGGGCGAGCCTTGTGGGCCCTGCATTGCGTGCGGCGGGTTTTGTTCTATTGACACTTAAGACTCCCATTGCTGGCACTTTATGCGCCGAGCAGCTAATGATTCATTTTATCGTAATGAATTTTATTAATTATTTTTCATTATTTGTGATTATCGCGGCGCTTTTGATCGCTAAAAGACAGCGCTGTTGCAGCAGTTAATCACACTCGGATGATATGGAACAGCCAAGGGTCTTGAAAGTGATGAATATTTTGTATAACTAACATTTTTAGCCGTTCTTTAAGGCTCGCTATAGCAATACTAAGCGGTTAAATTAATTCATTTTCAGTTAAGAAATGAGTGCTAAATAGTGGCCATAATTCAACTGTGGCAGTTTTATCTTAGCGGCTTTAGCCTTGATTTAGCTGTAGTTCGTCGTTTAATGGATAGTGTAAGTTTTATGATTGATAGCAATTTTGCATTATTGGTAGAGCATCTACGCGCTTGTTCGAGGCTGCTATCTAAAGGAATGTCACGAATGGGTGGGTTAGATGATTTTCTCAGGAAAGCGCTGTGATTGAGAAGTGAACTTATTCGAGGCATAAGTATAAATAAGCACCATAATTATATTGATTGTAAAAGAATTTTAATCTTGATAGTTGCATTTTTCATATAAGATTTCACAGTTTATATTTCTACAATGAGTCAATGTCTATCTGCTCAACTTTACTGATTTAGATCAGTCGTTATGTGTTACTAAGGAGACTTATGGAGTTTTTTACCACCCTATTTGTGGGTTACCCGCTTTGGGTTTGGTTAATGTTTTTCGGTTTTGTGCTGGCGTTATTAGCCTTTGACCTTGGCGTATTGCACAAGGATCAGCATGAAATTACCGTGGCTGAAAGTTTAAAGCTTTCAGCCTTTTATATCTGTATGGGCTTATTGTTTGGGGCTTGGCTCTGGTGGTACAAGGGTTCAACCGCCGGTATGGAATACCTAACGGGCTATCTGATTGAAAAATCACTGTCTATGGATAACGTATTTGTTA
>NZ_JAGTUL010000089.1:0-4638 GCF_018224605.1 Shewanella sp. M16
ATTACATCATTGGTTATTACTGTGAAGTCAGGCCACATCATTACAATGCAGGATTGAGCCCAAATGAATCAGAGCGACGATTTTGGGAAGATTCTAAAGCTGTGGCCAAATTTAGTTGACCACTACAATTTTTATTAATTTATTGTTAGGGAAAAAATAATGTTTCACCTTAGTTTTCCGCAATAAAACTTAATTTAACTTCGAAACCATAAATTCCATACTGGCCACAGTATATTGTTAAAGAATGATACACAGTTGCCCATTATCCTGAGCCATAACAACATTTTTACACCTAGTAGAAAACGTGCATAACGGACAAGAATCGTTTGTGATATGTTGTAAAGTTGGCGCCTAGAGCGGCGCCATACGGTATTGAATTATTGAAACCTAACACAACTAGACTATGTAATGGCCGCCTCAATGAACTAACGTAACCTGAGATAATATCGGCAGGAATAACACATAAACAGGTTTGGCTCACGATAAGCTTGCTCTCAATCAAGAGGCTTAAGACACTTTATTTCCAGTTGATCATTTCGACCAAGGGAGTTGAGTCGTGATTACATCCGGGAAGTTTAAGTAATGCCTCTACCCTAGCTTGAAACTCAGAATTTATATGTTCCCGTATCCAGACTCGAGCACTTAGTAGGTCATCACCTTGGAGACCAAAAGTACTTTTTGGATTCTCTGTTGGGGCATTTTTGAAAAAATTACCAGTTGTGGCTTCAATAATACTGAGTAAAGTGGCATAGTTATCGTGGTTTTGATCTGCAAGAGTATCACAGTTTAAAATAGCATTCGTCAAATGGGTGGTCGTATATTCATCCGTACAGACAATACCATTTTTACCATCGTTATAATCAGGGGCCACCAAATTTTCTACATCAATATGACGCACATTTGTGCCGTTAAACGTCAGATTGTTAGGTTTAATATCGTGAAGAAATATTTTTTTAAGATGTAAGGAGTGTAAATCCATTAAGAGTGATTTGAAGTGAATTAAGGATATCTTGTTCCTTTTTTCAATTAATTTTGCGACTTCCATACCCCCGTTACGGGCAATCATAGTCGAATCGTTAACATAAATGGAGGGGCAAATTGAAGGGTGATGTTTAAGTTCATTCATCATTAACTTGTTGTACTGAGTCTTATCTACATCAAGCATGTCATTGTAAATATGGAGCTGAACAAATTGATTATCTTTACGTACTAACTGTTTGAAATTTCCTTCCCCTGCAAGTTGAAATTTAGTCGGTGTTCTGGCGACAAAATCACCTTCAGAATTATAAAAGTAACTACGCCTCGCCTTAGCATTTGTGAGTGATTTAATTCCTACTTTGTTGATCTCTGCATTAGATTTTTTTTGTTGATAAGAGCGATAACTTTTTTGTATTAGTTCAGCTGCTTCGAACTTAGCCAAATGGGAGTATTTACTCACAGTTGCAACATCCGTGAGTAAAGTGATGTTTTTTGCAACTTTTAGATTACTTGCTTTGTATTGGGAAAGCTTAACGATATTGAGTTTGTTAGGTATAGCAGCAAATTGGTTGTAGCTTTTATAGTCGCTGAAATTAGAATGTATATTAGCATGAATAGGCATAGTTATATCTCAATATTTAATGATGTTGATGAGGTTAATTCTAAATTAAATAAATAGGTATGATTAATGGTTAATAATGAATAAATAAAGGTTAGTGAAATCTCAAAACCAAGATTCATGATTATTTATGAATTAATATTTTTTACGATAAGCATCGTTAACGGAAAAAAACCACCTTTATCAGGATATTTCCAACAAAGTATCGTGCCCTCCCTGAGTACTGCGTGTACTGTAAACATCATAATAAACATTAATCTATTCACAAGTTATTCACAAGCACTAACGCTAGTACGCTAGTAGATACATGATCTGAGGAGCACCAGATGCCATTTCCTAAATTAAGCACCAAACTACAATCATCGAATATCAACAATCCGAGCACCAGTAACGCTGATGGAGGTAAATCATCAGCGAAAAAAATTGAGGTTAAGCGGGTTAGAAGTCTATCGAGTCTAAAGAATATTTTCTCATCGCTATTTAATACAATTAGGCATAAACCGAGTGAAAAACGCGCTGGCTCGGTGAAGACACTTGCTCAATCAGTAGAGCCTGTCGCGACTTCTACTGTTGCACGGGTTAATGTTAAAGAAAATCAGCAAAACACGAATCTTAGCCAACAATTAAAGCTCGACATTCAAAATGGCGTTGAATTAAAAAAGGTAACATATAATGAAAGAAGAGGATCGGCAGCGGTTTATTCTCAATCACCATTATTGGAAGCTATAAGACTTCGTCCAGTACTTAAAAAAGTACAAGATAGTAAAGATTGCTTATTAACTCAAAGGCCTGAAAAGACAGTGGGATTAGATAAGACATTTCCTGTAATATCAAATATGTCGGATAATGTGCCGCCACCGCCACCGCCACCGCCACCTGCGCCCATTTTGCCGTTTACCTCTGCGCCAAAGGCAAGCTCTGCTCAATCAACCGGAGGTAAGGATGCATTATTTACAGCTATTAGTACGTTCGATATAGGCAAGCTTAAAAAGACGGGAATAGCTGCTGATATTTTGCCTACATCAGCTAAACAAGAGCTTATAGATGAAATTTACTCCGATGAACTACTTAAAACTGCGCCTTGTATGGATGAGAATAGCAGAGAGGTACTCTGCCAACAAATTAGCGACTATATCGTCAGTGCCATGGAAGTTGATTGGGAGGGGATTCTACTAGAACAATTTGGAATGTATGCAGATATTGATACGTTAGAGACAGCAATGAAGGGCCAGACTGAATCGATTTCAAGCTATTGGGCTGAAGTGAAGCGTTTTCCTGACTTATGGAAACAAGCCGATGTAGTGTCAGATCTTCCTTTTGTTACTAAGCGTAAAGGTGTCATAGCTGAAGTGATGAATCGCCTTAATTCGGGTCAAAATCGTCTTTTCCGTTCGGATAATACCCGAGGTGCTAATGAAATGAAAAAAGGAGAGGCGATTCAAGAGGGCGCTCGTCGTATTGCCAATCAACGGATGACAGGTGAAGAAAAGTTGAATTTATTGGATAAAAATTACCACCAAGCGGCACTTAACGTGCTCACTGAAATGCCATTCATGGAAGATTTTGCTGTAAAGAATGGTAAAGATGCGATCACTAAGTTGGAAAAGCAATTTATTGCAAGTATCCACAGTTCTGAAAGTCTTAAAACAGATATTTCTATATTTTTAGCACCCCATATGAAAACGGGATTTGCAGATTTTAGCTTCCTAAGACAGGAAGCTTTAGTCAAAAAACAGGCAGATTTAATTAATGAACTGCAATTAAAACTGACGTTATTAACTAGCTAAATACATTCACTAAAATCCGATTTGACAGTTAACTATTGCAAGCGATTTCTGTCAGATCGGATTTCAACAAATCCTCTTATTTTCTTCGAGAATGCTCGTACTCCTTCTAGGCAATCCGCTACAATGTAATTAACTATGGGTATCCGTAATATCTAGAAGAAAATCTAACTCATCAACCAGAATTGATAATCAATTTTTGTCTATCTTTTATTTATAATTAATATAGCGTTAACTTCTTGTGATTTGTGCTTTTTTTGCTATTTATAATAACGTTAAGCTAAATTGTAATGTAAAATAAACGGCGTAACTTCATTATAAATGTTTTCAGGAATACGTGATTTATATAGGCATGAACAAGTAGTGATGCTTTTTCAAGCTTAAGATTCTCAATGGGAATATATTATTAATCATGCACCTTCTGTATGAAGTAGATTATACACTATTGAGTTTTTTGAATATCTACTCCAGTCGGTAGGTAACATTTTGTATATTATGTTTAATCTATGTTTTCTTGTTAACTAATGTCAAGTATAAGTGTGCTTATTGTGTCCTCATTTTTTTCTAGTAAAGACATAAATTTTTTCGATTCTTGTATTACTTTTTTCTGGGAAAAACATCATAATGTATAACACTCAATAGGCTTGAGTCACTTTCTATCATGAACTAATGAATTTGGGAGAAAAACATGACAAGAAATTATTTATTAGGAAATCAAATGGTTTTCGATGTACTAAGAAGGGAGATTAGTACTGATGAGCATGTAGTAAGTCTAGGTGGACGTGAAGCAGTAATTCTTAAACTACTGTGTGACAATGTTAATAGAGTACTAAGTAAAGAAGAAATACAAGAGATAGTTTGGGGTAGAGTATTTGTTAGTGAAACATCTTTAACTAAGGCTATTTCAAATTTACGTAAATCACTAGTTCAATTTGAAAGTTTGGCATGCGAAATAAAAACAGTTTCTAAAGAGGGATATATGTTGATCCTTGATGAAGATACTACAGATCTATTTATTACCAAAGAGTTGTCAATACTTGAGGTGAAAAACATTATGAATCGTGATAGCATATACTTCAATAATTTTTCAATTTTATCCTATTTCATGAGAAAAATGGTTTTCGTACGAACAGAATTTCCGACGAAAAATATTTTTTTCATATTGGTGTGTATAGATTTTGCGCTGTTAAAAGCTATATTAATGTTTGTGTGTTTTATTTCTGTGCCGTTGGCGGCGATGTGAATGGCTGTTTCTTT
>NZ_JAGTUL010000090.1:0-4531 GCF_018224605.1 Shewanella sp. M16
GAATAATAGGTTTTCGTGCAATATATTAAATATTAATTCCGAATCATAATTGCTGTCGTCGAATGTATGTCGTAATTAATGCACATCAAGATGACAAAAATACGGGCGAATTAGCCTGAGTTACAGCAATTAAATGGAACATTACTATGAAAAATAAAATTTACTCTTTCGCATTAACTGGGATTGTTGCTGCTTCGAGTTTACTTACCAGCAATGCTTTTGCTGCAGATGGCAACATTAATATCACTGGTGAAATTACTGGCACGACTTGCACAGTAAAAGGTAGTGGAGCTAATGGGGATGTGGCTGTGACTTTGGATACAGCAAGTACTCACGCACTTGCAGCACAAGGCGAAACTGCTGGATTCAAGCCTTTTAATATTACTCTGAGTAGCTGTTCTGCTGCGTCGACAGTAAAAGCAGGCTTTGAAGTCGGTCCAAATACAGACTTAGTGAGTGGTCGTCTGAATTTAATTGGCGCGGGCACTGCCGGTGTTGCAGAAAACGTTCAACTACAATTGCGCAACAGTGACAGTTCACCTATCAAGATTGGCGATAACAGTACGGTAACTGGCACACCTCTTGACGCTGGTGGCGCAGTGTTGTCCTACCAAGTAGGTTACTACGCAACAAATGCTGCTACACCAGGTACTGCAAATAGCGCTGTAACTTACAGTATCGTATACCAGTAAGTTAGGCTTGTACGAAGGGGGAGGTCATCCTCCCCTTTAACCCCCATCTAGAGAACGTGATATGAAACCGTTTTTAGTGCATTACTTGGCAATGAGTGTATTGATCATGGGAGGTGTTATTGCCTCTTCTGCTAATGCCTCGATCGTACTTAGTAATACCCGTGTGGTTTATGAAGAGAGCGAAGGTGAGGCAAATGTTAAGTTAACTAATACAGGCCAGCAACCTTTAGTAGTGCAATCTTGGATTGATGATGGTGACTTAGACACATCTTCGAGTTTAATTAAATCTCCCTTTATTCTTATGCCACCAATTTCACGGATTGACTCTAATAAAGGGCAAACCTTAAGGCTAATATATACAGGGGATACTTTGCCGAAGGAACATGAATCTGTGTTTTATCTCAATGTGCAGGAAATTCCACCTAAAGCGGATACATCTTCCGATAAAAATATTATACAAGTTGCTTTGAGAACTCGAATTAAAGTATTTTTTCGGCCTAATGATATTAAAGGCTCTCAAGTTGAAGCGCCTCAACAATTAGTTTGGAATTTGATTAAAGGAGATGCCAGTTGGGTTTTAGAATGCACAAACCCAAGCTCTTATCATGTCTCTATGAGTGAGGTTGCATTATCGACGGGTAGTCATGCTCATATTGTTGGTGATGGAATGGTTGCTCCAGGTGGTAAGTTAAATATACCTGTTAATGCCATATCCAATGAAACAAAAGAAGTTAAATTTAAATCTATCGATGATTATGGTGCAATACGAGAGCATTCATATTCACTTGTCAAGTAACTAATTAAATTGGTTTAACAATATACAAGGAAGTAGTGCTGTCACTATTGTAAATAAGTGATGCATACCCTTTTATTTCGAATCGGATTCACATGATGACTAAATCACCCTCACGTAATAGTCGCAACAATGCGAGCGAACGATGCTGTCTTATTCCTTATTCAGTTCTAGTTACTTTATATTTAGTTGTTGCTCAGGGAGTACATGCTGAAGAAGAGTTCGATGCCTCTTTTCTTCAAGGAGGAACAGATTCTGCTGATCTTAGCCGATTTTCTAAAGGTAATAGCATATTACCTGGGCGTTACTTGAGCGATATTTATCTTAATGAAGTTGCTGTGGGGCGCGAGGAAGTTTTGTTCAAGGTTCGGCCTGGAATGCAAAATGCTGAGCCATGTTTGAGTATTGAATTGCTTGACCGTTTTGGCATTGACACACTCCAACTACAAGATGTTGATATCAAAGATAAGCATGCTTGTGTTGACCTTCAAACGAATATTCCCTCAGCATCAGTACTTTTTGATCCTAGTGAACTTCGTTTAGATCTGAGCATACCTCAGTTAAGCTTAAGGCGAAATGTGCGGGGATATGTTGATCCATCAGAATGGGATCGTGGTGTAACGGCTGGCATGCTTAATTATGGCTACACCAGCTATTACAGTTCCGCACAACAATTTGGTACTCAACACTTTTTAAGCCTAGACGGTGGAGTGAATTTAGGGGACTGGCGTTTAAGATCGAAATCGTCATTAGATTGGAATGATGATAACCGTAACTGGGAGAATCGAGCACTTTATGCTCAGCGTGATATTGAGCCTTTTAGCTCACAGTTAACATTAGGTGATTCTTCTACCAGTGGAAATATATTTGATACTTTCTCATTACGTGGGATTCAGTTAGCAAGCGATGAACGTATGTTGCCAGATTCACAAACAGGCTATGCGCCGGTAGTGCGTGGCGTTGCCAATAGCAATGCTAAAGTGACTATTCGTCAAGCCGGATACACTATATATGAATCCACTGTGGCACCAGGTCCATTTGAAATTGACGATCTATATCCTTCAGGTTATGGCGGCGATCTTGAAGTCATAGTGACTGAGGCTAACGGTCAGAGCCGAACTTTTTCAGTTCCATATTCAGCAGTTGTGCGCATGTTACGCCCTGGTGCTCATAGATATAGTGCGGCAATTGGACAATATCGTAGTGGCTTTTATAGTAGTAATGATAAACCCATTGTAGGTCAACTGACCTATGAGCACGGCTTGAGTAATTTGTTTACTGCCTACACTGGTGTATTAGCTGCCGACGGTTACTTTTCACCCTTAGTGGGGGTGGCCATGAATACAGGTATTGGTGCGTTCGGTTTAGATATTGCCCATGCCTCTACAGAAGTGCCTACACATGAGAAAATAGCAGACAATAAAACGTCTAGCGGTCAAAGTGTGCGCTTGTCTTTTAGTAAATCTTTGCCAAAAATGGGGAGTTCAGTTTCTGTTGCTGCATATCGTTATTCCACCAACGGTTATTACAATCTACAAGATGCAATGGCAGTTGCGAATGATGAACACCAAGTAGAAAATAATCCGTTTGATTTTGATGACACTATGAATGGATTATTTTATAGCTCGTTTGATCAAGGTTATTGGATGATGCCAAAACGTCAGCGTAGTAGCATCCAAGTTACGTTGAATCAATCATTGGGCAGTATAGGATCTATGTATTTCACTGGTGGAACACAGGATTATTGGGATAACTCTAATTCTACAACTCAGTTTCAAGTTGGTTTCTCCAGTAGCACTCGGTATTTTAACTATTCTATTGCAGCAATGCGCACATCGGATGAATATGGTTCTGATTCTGATCAAATTTACGCTACGCTATCTATTCCATTAGGCGCGAGTGTCAGTGCAACATCGAACGTTAATTTTTCCAATGAGAATAATAGTATTCGTACTGCAATCAATGGTACCTCTGGAAAAAACAATCAATATAACTGGGGATCAAGTATTTCCAAAGAAGAGCGTAATCATAATCCTTCTGTAGACTTTTACGGAAACGTACATGGATCTTACGGTACTCTTAATGGTTCAGTGGGTTACAGTTCTGGTTATCATCAAGTCTCTTTGGGTGCAAGAGGTGCAGTGGTTGCTCATGCTGGTGGCGTTACCTTTGGACAGCAAGTAAGCGATACTTTCGGGATAATTGAAGCACCTGATGCTGTTGGTGCCTCCCTTTCCTCATACCCAAGTGTAGCGATAGATGACGACGGTTATGCCATTATGCCGTACTTAGATCCCTATCGTCGTAATCAAATAGATATAGATCCACACAATATGTCGACCGAAATTGAGCTGAAATCAACCAGTGAACAAGTCACTCCAAGTGCTGGCGCTGTGGTGATTGCTAAATTTGAAACTGCTAATAAAGGAAGAGTTGTCCTCATCGATTTGGAGTTTAGTCAAGACATAAGTGTTCCCTTTGGTAGTGAAGTTATTGCCGATAATGGCAATATTGTTGGCATCGTTGGACAAGGTGGTCGTGTACTTGCACGCGGTTTAGATAACAGCGGCACCTTGATGATTAAGTGGGGTGAATCATCAGCCCAACAATGCAAAATTAACTATGCTCTTGAATTACATAATAAAGAGGATAAGCCTACTAAGTTTGAGCGCTTAAACACTCCTTGTTCACAGGTTAAGTAAATGAGTTGGATCTGGGAAAAATAGTGATATATTTGGGGTTTGAGTCAGAGTAACCTTTTATAGGTTACTCTGATAAAAACCTAGTTATAGAAGGCAGTAATTAATATTAAAAATCATATGCAATTAATTGCGAGGGTAATTATAAAGTATGAATAAACTTGTTTACAACTAGTTATAGTGTCATGACTAGTGATATTTTTAAATATCAATTTAAGCGCATAATTTATGTGGGTATCATCATCTATAAAATGTAAAACCTTGATTTAAATCACATGAGTTGCTATTGCTATCAAGATAAATTATGAAATATACTCCCTGGCTGTTATACACATCACGGAGCACAA
>NZ_JAGTUL010000091.1:0-4129 GCF_018224605.1 Shewanella sp. M16
CTGGAGCGTTATCGATTTGAGAGAAGTCTTTAGCTTCGCCACCGTAGGTCTTAGCCAGTACGTGAGAGATAGCTGCAGTCAGTGTGGTTTTACCATGGTCAACGTGACCAATGGTGCCCACGTTTACATGGGGCTTAATACGTTCAAATTTAGCTTTAGCCATGGTAATGCCTCAGTCCAAGATTCTTGGTGATGAAAACTAACATATAGAAAAAATCCGATGCATTAAAATGACATCGAACCGATTATGTTTAGGCGTAGGAGCTAAATTTAGAGAGGCTGGTGCTGATAGGCAGATTCGAACTGCCGACCTCACCCTTACCAAGGGTGTGCTCTACCAACTGAGCCATATCAGCAACTAATTTGGAGCGGACAGCGGGAATCGAACCCGCGTTATCAGCTTGGAAGGCTGGAGTAATACCATTATACGATGTCCGCGCAACCTAACTAAGGCTACCTAACTACCTAGAAAAAAGTGGTGGAGGGAGAAGGATTCGAACCTTCGAAGGCTGAGCCGTCAGATTTACAGTCTGATCCCTTTGGCCACTCGGGAACCCCTCCACAGAAAATGGTGCCGGCACCAAGAGTCGAACTCGGGACCTACTGATTACAAGTCAGTTGCTCTACCAACTGAGCTATGCCGGCATTATCATTTCGGAACGGGATATTAGGTAAATGCGCTCCCAAGTGCAAGTAAAAAACGCCTATTTACGTAAAAAAAGCGCTTGAACGGTGTTTTTTTACACGTTATGCAACTTTGACGGCCAATTAAACAGCGAATACATCAAACGGTAACGGAAACACGACTGCAATCACCCATTTAGTATTGTTCCAAATAATCTCATAGTGTACTGTGCCTTTCCTAAGCTGAGGAAAGCCAATGACTTCTAAAAATTCAATTCAAAAAGCACTCTATCTCGCCTTCGAGCGCCTGCAATGGTCTGAGTTACGAGATTCAGTGCCGTTGACACTGAGTGAGCAAGACTTGGAGAACCTTAGAGGCATAAATGAAAAGATTTCCTTATCGGAAGTGACCGATATTTATCTTCCCCTTAGCCGGCTACTGAATTTGATCGTTAAAGCTAAGCAACAACGAGGCTTAGTGGTTGATGAATTCCTCGGTCAAAAACCATCAAAAAGTCCTTACATCATTAGTATTGCTGGTAGTGTCGCCGTCGGAAAGAGCACCACAGCACGTATTTTGCAAGCTTTACTACGGCACTGGCCTGAACACCCAAAAGTTGATTTAGTGACAACAGATGGTTTTTTGTATCCTCTGGCGGACTTAAAACGTAAAGGACTATTACAGCGTAAGGGATTTCCAGAAAGTTACGATATGAAAATGCTGGTTGAGTTTATCTCCGCCGTGAAATCCGGTCAGCCACATGTGAAAGCCCCTATCTATTCACACGTCACCTATGACCGCGTTAAAAATCAGCATCAAACCGTTTCTCAGCCAGACATCTTAATTTTAGAAGGCTTGAATGTATTGCAGACTGGACTCGACTCCCCCGTTGATACCCGTCGTCCTTTCGTCTCCGATTTTGTCGACTTTTCTATTTATGTCGATGCAGAAGAACCTTTGCTAAAACAATGGTATAAAGAACGATTCTTGCAGTTCCGCTCTGGTGCATTCAGTGACAAAAAATCTTATTTTCATCACTATTCAACGCTAACCGATGATGAGGCCAATACGATTGCCGCCAATATTTGGGACACTATCAATGGCCCAAACCTACAACTTAACATTCAACCGACCCGTGAGAGAGCCCATTTGATCCTGCAGAAAGGTCAGGATCATTTGATGTCCCACGTGCTGATGCGCAAATAGCATTATGTAAAATTGACTCTTGGGTACTTAACGTGCCCTTAAGCTAATTTCACCGCCGATAAATGCTTGAACACCGTCGGCGGTTTCGAGCAATACTGCACCTTGCTCATCAACGCCTCGACAAATTCCTTCGACAGACTTTTCCCCCATAAGCAAACGTATTTCACGACCATAAAATAAGTCTGCGGCTTGCCAACGAGTCTTGAATGCAGCTAATCCTTCACGCTCAAATAGCTGAATATCACGCTTAAGCTGCTTCTGTAATGCAATAACAAGCGCCGTCTTGTCAGGCATATCGACCAACTCTGACAAATCACTCCAAGGCTGATCGATATCTTTACCTTGCTCCTCGGACATAGCCATATTCACACCAACACCTATGATAAGCTGGCACTGGCTATCAGCCTGACCCGACATCTCAATCAAGATCCCGGCAAGCTTCTTGTTATCCAAATAGATGTCATTGGGCCACTTAACACCAATATTCTCGACGCCAAAAGATTTAAGCACCTCAACCAATGTACAGGCCACCACTAAACTTAATCCCATTGCCTGCGCCATTCCCTGCGGGAAAGTCCAAAACAGCGAGAAATATAAGTGATGCCCATAGGGCGACACCCAAGTTCGGCCTCGACGACCACGACCTGCGGATTGATACTCTGCCACACACACATCACCATTCTTCAATTCAGTAGTATGGTCCAGCATAAAACCGTTGGTGCTTGCTATCTCATCAAAGTAAAAGCAACGGTTATCAATTGATTGCACTAAACGTGAAGCATCAATCAAAGAAATAGGATTAGCTAACTTATAACCGCGACCTTTGACGCTATAAATTGCCACACCATAGGTTTCTAGCGCATCGATATGCTTATTCACTGCGGCGCGCGAAATCCCAAGTTCAGTGGCTAACTGCTCGCCAGAAACAAATTGTCCGCTAGATAATAAAGCTAATATCTGGCGTTTTCTTCCCCAATGTTCAGACATGCAAATCTCCTTCACCGTTAGCCCCGATGATTCTAGGCTCGGCTTCTAGCACAACACCAAATTTATCCTGTACTTGCGCAATAACATACAGCGCTAGGCGGCAAATATCATGCCCAGTTGCTCCGCCTCGATTCACTAACACTAAGGCTTGCTTGTCATGCACTGCCACATTGCCGAGCACAAAACCTTTCAGTCCCGCTTGTTCAATCAACCAGCCTGCAGCCAATTTCACTGTTGCATCCGCTTGTGCGTAGCCCACTATCGTCGGAAAACGCTGTGCTAAATCGAGATAACAGGCTGCGCTTACAATGGGGTTTTTAAAGAAACTGCCTGCATTGCCGAGCACTGCGGGATCAGGAAGCTTTTCACTTCGTACTTGGCATACGCGCTCAAAAATCTCATGCGCTGTAACGGTTGCAGGATCAAACGATTGCAATGGACCATAGGCCAAACGCGGTTGCCAACGTTTAGCTAAGCGCAGCCCAACAGCTGTGACTACAGCGAGATTGCGCAATTTGTCTTTGAAAATAGACTCACGGTAAGCAAATTGACACTCAGCTGTGCTGATGCGCACAAACTCACCTGAGGGTAAATCAAGATACTCAACCCAATCACACACATCACATAGTTCAACACCATAAGCGCCAATATTCTGAATAGGTGCTGCACCAACCGTCCCAGGAATTAATGCCATATTCTCCAGCCCAAACATGCCATGCTCGAGCGTAAACTGAATTAACTCGTGCCAATTCTCACCCGCCTCAACATCGAGATAAAACGCTTCTGTGTCTTCAGATACTTTTATCCCTTTCGATAAAATCCTGACAACTGTGCCGTTAAAGTCCTCCGTAAAGACCAGATTGCTACCACCACCAAGCACCAACATAGGCAATTGTTGTTGCCATAGCGGCAGACAGATCGCCTTAACAGCTTCTTTTGAGTGCGCCTCAACAAGATCCGCACAAGACTGGGCTAAACCAAAGGAATTAAATGATTGAAGGCTATGAGATAGAGACATGTGTTTGTTCAATGAAGACAAAAACGTATTGTAACTGCTAAAAGCGAGGATTGCAGCTCATGCTAGAGAAGATGGCAGGATGAAGAACAGAGAGAAAAGCAGGAAAATCACTCCAATCAACAAATTATAGACGCAAAAAAGCCAGCTTATTCAGCTGGCTTCGTTGCATCTCAATGAGATAATTAGGCGCTTGGCGATGACCTACTCTCACATGGGGAGACCCCACACTACCATCGGCGCGTTTGCGTTTCACTTCTGAGTTCGGGATGGGATCAGGTGGTTCCACAAGGCTA
>NZ_JAGTUL010000092.1:0-3710 GCF_018224605.1 Shewanella sp. M16
TCCCGAACTCAGAAGTGAAACGCAAACGCGCCGATGGTAGTGTGGGGTCTCCCCATGTGAGAGTAGGTCATCGCCAAGCATCCAAATAAACACAAAAGCCCTAGCCTAAACCGCTAGGGCTTTTGTGTTTATACGCTTCGCGAAAACTTATCTCGATGTCGGTCAATAAATGTTCCTCCAATATAGACACTTCCACCATCCATGGCGGTCGCCCGCCGCTAAGCGGACTCCCCGGCTACGAAGACAAGCTTCTTCGCGTTCAATCATGGCTAAATACTCCGTATTGATAGCGCGATGATTTCACCCACATGTGAGAGTGGGTCATCGCCAAGCATCTAATTATCGCATTGAGATGTAACCAAGCCAGCTGAATAAGCTGGCTTTTTGCGTCTGCAATTTACATGTTTTAGCGTTTTTGAAACCGTTTCATTGTCTGAAATAACATTAAGCTGTGAAGTGGTAATGGGTTTACTGAACGCTTTTTTAATGAGCTTAAGTTTTACTAAGTTCTAATTTTACGAACTGAATAGAGCCGCCAGTTCATGTATGATACTAAGCTGGCGGTCTGAAATAGATAGCCGAAGCGTTGTTGATGGTTGGAGGACAAATACTCTCTTCAACGCTTGCGTGCTCTATGCATCACTCTTTGTTGATTTTGGCTTTGAAGCTGGCTTTGGTATTGTCGTTAGCTTGTTTGTACCAGTAATCCAGCATTTGACTGATTTCAGCTTGGCTAGGTGTCGTAGTAGGAGTGATTTGCTGAGCTTTGTCATTGACCGCTGTGGCTGACGGTATAACTGCTGGCGCGATCAAGCTCGTGGATGTGGCTGCTGATGTTTGGCGTATTTGCGGCTGGCTTGCCAATATTGGTGTAATCGCGTCGCTTGGTTGTGTTGTCGCGGTATTCATCGTGATATTTAATGAAGCCGGATGATTGCTAAGGTTGTACTGCAGTATCTCGTGTTCGAAATCCCGTCCTAGTTGAATGCCATTCTTAATCAATTTATCACTGGTAAAACCCACAGCTTCATCTTGAGCATTTAATAGTGTCAGCTTAGGTGACTCATCAAATTTCTTTGCATCTCTGGCTGAGTTGATGGCGGGAAGTGTCAGCGTGAGTGTTTGTGCTGACGCATCAAAACGGACGATGAGCACGTCGGAAAGATAATGCACTGAGTCAGCTTGTTGTCGATATTGCGCGGCATAACGAAAGGCAATTTGATTGGTCCCATCGGCTAAAACGAGATCGCCATTCTTTACTGCTGGCTTGCCATTGACCGTTAACACTTCAGCATTTTTAGGTAGTTTGAGATGAACATCGGCCGTTGCTGGCTGCACAGTCCCCAGCACTAATGCCGTGGCACATAAAATTGATTGATATTTCATAAGCTTTCTCTGTTGTTATAAGGATGCCGCTAAGCTAAATAGTAAGGCAGATATTTGGCGATACAAAGCAGGTTTAACCTTTAGTGTGGAGCATGATGAACTAAATGGCGACACACTGTTTATAGCGCGCAGATTAGCGTTAATTTAATCGGCAGGGAATAAAAAAGGCTCACGAGGAGCCTTTTGAGCATGATATTTTGGAATTGAACGCTTATTTGGTTAGGTTGATGCTATAAACGGCGAAACCCAGTTCATCCTTGCTTATCTTCTTCATTTCACGTTGTTTATTGGCTTCGATAAAGGCAGCGGCTTTGTCACTGTCTTGGGTTTCGAAGCGAACGTCCAATGCGACATTCGTGGTGATGGTTTTGAAATCCCAGTTGTAATCGGCACTTGGATTGACCATAGCTTCGTACTTACCTGTGGTTTCGTTGTACTGAGATTGCGCTGTGATATAGGCAGCTAGTGCTTCACGGTTAGTATCGGGCAGTTCAAGCACCACATGGTCGCTACCCGTACCAGCAAACTTACCCCCAAAGGCGCGGTAGTTATTTGAGGTGACGATAAATTCTTTCGCGGCAAATTCTTCACCTGTGATGACTTTGCCGTTTTCGTCTTTATAGCTTAAATCAACGATACGGTTTGCGTTGGCATTAACGACGGCGCAATCGCGGTCAAACTTGCTTGGTTGGGTCACATCAATTTTATAGGTTAAGCCATCGAGTACGTCGAAGTTATAGGTTGGATGACCATCCCAGTTGATTAAACCTTGTGGGGTGGTTTTTGCTGGGTCAATTTGATTGAACTGGTTTGCTGAGCACTCGAGCCAATCTTTCAATTCGGCGCCCGTCGCTTTGACTGCCACCATAGTATTGGGATACAGGTACAGATCGGCGGCGTTTTTAAAGGTCAGTGGGCCTTTATCAACTTGCACAAATTGATCGGCATCACTGGTTGTACCGTGGCGACCGCCCGCTTTAAAGGGTGCGGAGGCTGATAGCACTGGCAGACCTTTTAATGCTGCAGGTAATTTCGCTTTCACGTTAGCGATTTGCGCATCGGAAACGATTTGTACCGTAGGGTCGTCCTGCACTAAGGTAAGGAAGCTGTACATGTCGGCTGCGGCAACGCCGATAGGTTCATCCACAAAGGCGAGGGTGCCTTGGTGCTCGGCTGCGACTGCATCTTTAATTGCGGGATCTTGGCTAACTAACTCTTCCTTAGTTGCGCCATTATATATGGGGCGAGCTTGCGTTTTCGCACTAAGGACATGCCATTTGCCATCTTTACGCTCAAGTTTAAAGTCAACCAGCCCTAAGTTATCACCCCAACGACCTGGCATCACTGCGGGGACGCCGTTCAGTAGGCCTTTAGTGACATCGGTATTGGGCAAGTCAGCATACTTAGCATCTGGGAAGATAGAGTGGCTGTGGCCGAATAGAATCGCATCGATACCGTCAACATAAGTCAAAGCGTAAGTAGCGTTTTCAGCCATAGGATCGCCAGGATTTTCCGTTGAACCAATGCCAGAGTGTGGAATGGCGATAATGATATCGGCCCCTTTGGCTTTCATTTCTGGGACATATTTTTTCGCGGTTGTAATTATATCTTCAACCGTCACTTTCCCCGTCAGATTTTGCTTATCCCACAATAGAATTTGCGGTGGCACAAAACCAATATAACCAATGTTAATGGTTTGATTATTACCTTCACTGTCGATAATAATTTTTTGTTTAATGATATAAGGGGTGAATAAATGCTCACCTTTTTTAACCTCATTCCAGCAACCATTATCGTCGGCGCAATAAACGTTTGAGTTGATATAAGGGAAATCTGCACCACTAATAGATTTATTTAAGAAATCTAAACCATAGTTAAATTCATGGTTGCCGATATTACCGACTTCATAATCTAATAGGTTCATGGCTTTATAGGCTGGATGAATATCACCCATTTGCAGGCCAACTTTAGCCATGTAATCGCCCATTGGGCTGCCTTGCAGTAGATCGCCGTTGTCGACGAGTACGCTGTTTTTGGCTTCGCCGCGTGCCTTGCGGATCAAGCTTGCAGTGCGGGCTAGACCGATAGTTGGATCATCTTTGCCACTGTAGTAGTTGAAATCCATGATATTTGTGTGCAGATCCGTGGTTTCGAGTACCCGTAAATCGGCTTGAACGACTTTGTCATCAGGTTGAATAATCGTGTCGTCATCAGAATTACAGGCGCTTACACCAAGGGCGGCAGTGATCATCACTGCGAGTATTTTCTTATTTAACATAGTTATCGTTATTAACACTGTCTCTTATACCTTCCTCAGCGCCCAC
>NZ_JAGTUL010000093.1:0-3624 GCF_018224605.1 Shewanella sp. M16
ATCAAACAACGTTGCATAATATGCTACTAACAAGTTGCCTAAGTTCGCCGCTAAAAAGCGCGGCTGGGACAAATACTCACAAGGCTTCGCCTAACATCGTTCTCATTTGCCCCTTGGCAAAGCGTTATGAGTCATGAATAGTATGGATATACATCCCAATAAAGGCATCGGTAGCATTGCATTCGGAATGAATCCCGCTGCTGTGAAGGAGCTTATGGGCTCAGACCTCATCTATGAAGAATGGATGGGCGGCAACTTAAATGATGCACTGTTCTATTCAGACTTAATAATCGGGTTCAACGACTGCGACAGTGATGCGCCGCTCCCAGATTCTCGTGTGGTTGAGTTTCGTGCAAACGGCAGTGGCAGAATTAATTTTAATGGGCATGCTCTCGTAGACCTCTCCAGAGAATCTCTAGCCTCTATGGTTGTGCAAGGTTGTGAAGCAAAACTTGATAAGAACCGAGATGTTATATTTGAAGAGTTAGGTCTCAGCTTTGGTTTCAATGAAAAAGGCGTTGTCTGCATAGTTGAAATGTGGCAGCAGAAAAACTCATAACAAGGCCAGCCAGAGGGACCAAAAAACCGCCGCTTCGCTCTGGTTTTTCGGCCCCTGCTGGCGGCGTTATACATCAAAAGGATCTTGCAGATTTGTCTATCTGGATTAGGAAAGTAACTGACGGGAATTCGGAGAATTATGTTCGCTTGGCTGAGGAGTCCTGGGATCTACCAGAATTATTTAAAATTTTTGAAAACTGGCTTACCGAACATGCCGATAATCTCCCATCTGGACATCAGTGGATAGCCGATATTGGTTTCACACCGAGAGAAGGGGCTAATGGTGGAGGTCCTATTTTGTCAGTTCAACTAATGAAAAAGTGTACTGATTTAGGTATGTCTATTTATCTCTCGGAGTACAACGATGAAGATGATGTATAACAAGTTAAATCATCGGAAAACCGCTCACTGGCTGCGCCAAAACGCTCGCGTTTCCCGCTGTTTAAAGCGTTATATGCCAAAGGAAGTCAATTGAAAACTCAGCTCTCACCGGAAGCACAGGCTCACCTTGAGGTTTTATATCAGGCGACGCTGATTGCAAGATCTCTAAGTTGGGACAACTCGAATGGCGCGAAATCAGAGCTCGTGGCTGACTTAATGGATGCTGTTCACAACATTCCATCTCACTTAAAGTCAGCGGCTATACCAGAGCAAGAATTTGTCCGAATATACTACGAGGCTTTTGATAAGAAGCACCCTATGACTGTATCGTTGGTCAAAATCTATAGTGGGTGCTTTTAGTTCAACCGCATATAACAAGGTCAGCCAGCAACGCTCCCTGCGGTCGCTGGACCTCGTTTCACTCGGCCGCTGCTGGCGGCGTTATGAGTAATTGCGAATGAACCACTGTTGCAAGGAAATGCTAAGAGCAATCTCGGCGAAATGCCAAACTCATGAGGACGAATTCGCTTGCCCGGACGTGCTGGTTACTTACTCACCAAAATTTGATGAATACGGATTAATCGTACACGATGGTGGTACAAGTTCGATTAGCATTTATTATTGCCCTTGGTGTGGCACTAAGCTACCTGAGTCAAAGAGAAAAGCTTGGTTCGACGCGATTGAAAAACTTGGAATAGGCGAATTCGACTCCGAAGAAATTCCCGAGAAATTTAAAAGCGAAGCCTGGTACAAAAACTCATAACAAACACAGTCAGTGCGACATTTATTCCGGCGCTCGTTTTGTGCCAGAAAAGCCTGGCACAAAACAATCACCTACATAAATGCGCCTGCTGTGGGCGTTATGTTTCAAGGTAGGTTCTGTTGACTGTTGTGGATAGTATTGAAAACTTATTGATACCAGACTACTACACCAGTTCCTTAGGTGTTTTAGCGCCAATTGAATTGCTTTTGATGAAAAAGAAGGCCTTTGCACGGTATGTGCTAGTCGTAAAATCGTTGAGTGATATTTCTGATTTAGCATCAGAAATAGCTGAAGTTAGAAGCCAAATCAGAAAACATACGAATGCTCTTTGGATGGTCAGAGAGGTTGGAGCTTATGTGGTTTTTCGCGTTGATAAGCTACCGAAATTGGAACGTGCAGATATTGAAGTAGACAAAACAGGTTTCCACGCAGTAATAATTCAAGGTGTTCATTTCATATCAGCTTCTGGACAGCACTTGTTTAATCATTCAAAGTGGCTTAATCACACTTTCGGTGGCGCAGTTGGGATCGCAGAGAGGATCGAGTCAATTGAAACATAACAAAAACATCATGATGGGAATTTTACTCGCTGAAACAGCGCTCCTAAAATCCCCATATGTTAAGCGTTATGAGTCAGAAGGAACATCGGATGTTTAGTAATCCATTCAAGAAAAAGAAGCCAGATGATCCAGAAGAGCAGTTGGTGCCGACACCTATTCCGGCATTGGTAGCGATTCTTTTAAGTAAGGAAAAAGAAAAGGGTTCTCCGTTAACCGAGAAAGAAGTTCTCGATATTCGTGATAATGCTGTATGCATCATGATGCCAATTTCAGTAAGGGAGAAGATGGAAGAATCACGCGGGTATCCAGACCTAAATCCAGAGTACGTATGGGAGCAATGGCAGGAGGCACGTATTGAGCTCAATCAAAACTCATAACAAACCACTCAAATTCGTTCCGGCCACAAAAAGTGTGGCCTCCATCGGACTCGCTGACGCTCGCCGTTTAGTGGGCAGTTAAGGCCTAATGAGAAATTTCCGTAATCTGTCCAAGAAGCGCAGGCATAGCAACGGCTCGCTTACATTACAAAGCCACCCGTGCTGCGGGAATTGGTATGCCTCACCACGTCAAGTAGAGCGCACAAATACCAGCCTAATTATTTAAGCTTTTTAATTACTACTCACTATTTAAAAAATCATTACAGCGCTTTGCCTGTGAATACCACTTTGCCAACGATGGTGCAGTTACCATTGATCTCGACAAATTTATTCGGCCAGTCGGGGTTTAGGGCTTTGAGGTATTTTTTATTGCCATCGATGATCAGCTGCTTGAAGGTGGCTTGGTTTTCATCATCCAGGCGCGCCACTACATAGCTACCGTTCTCCACCTGTGCGTCGGGGTCGACATAAATCAAATCGCCTGATTTAAAATCGGGCAGCATGCTCTCGCCTTCCACCCTCACAATAAACGATCTTTTGCTGCATTTGATTGGGCAGGGGTAAAGCTCTACATCCAGTGGCGCCACTTCGTGAATATCTGTCCACACACCTGCCTGCACCATGCTTATCAGTGGTAAATAGTGACCAGCATTGGCGACCACGGTCGCGTTATCCATGTCACCCACACCAAAACGCAAAAACTCTGGCGTAGTCTGCAAGGCTCTCGCTAACGCTTCAATATTTCGAGGGTTTTTAGTATCACCACTTTCTATTTTTTGTATTGAGTTTTGGGCCACACCTACCATTTCAGCTAGTTGGAGCTGAGTCATCCCAGATTTAATTCTTAATTTTTTTACTCTGCTTGAAATGTCCATATAGCCTCAGAAAGATATTGATTTTAAACACCTTAATTGTTTGAAATAAAGTATCACAACTTTAGGTGATTAAATCAAATACTGTCTCTTATACACATCTCCGAGCCCAC
>NZ_JAGTUL010000094.1:0-2943 GCF_018224605.1 Shewanella sp. M16
ACGTTTCATCATAGAAACCATCAACGACCAGTTAAAAAATATCTCTCAAATAGAGCACTCTAGACACCGCAGCGTGCATGGTTTTATGCTCAATATGATTGCGGGGCTCATCGCCTATCAATTGAAAAACAATAAGCCACAACTGAACCTCACTAACGGGGAGTTTAATGCTATTGCAGTTATGGCTAGTTAAACCGATCTCAGGTTACATAATAATTAAGGGTCAGTGGGTTTACTATTATCGTGCAGTGGATAAGTGGATACATTCGGTGCTGTGATTGATTTTTACTTAAGTGAAACCCGTGATGAGCCTGCCGCGCACGCTTTTTTCACTAAAGCTATCAATCAACATGGCTTACCTGAGAAGGTCGTCATTGATAAAAGTGGCGCTAATGCAGCAGCGTTAGATACTGTTAACATTCGGCTTTGGCTATCTGCTCTTTATGATTGAGGTGCTTACCGTTAAATATTTGAATAATATAGTCGAGCAAAACCACCGAAAAGTGAAGGGAAAAATGCATCAATGCCTAGGTTGGAAGTCCTGGGAAGGGGCGGAGTCGACATTGGCTAGCGTTTAGCTTTGGTCCATGATTAGGTTGAGGCAAATGGACACGGCTCAAAGGATGACTCCATGGGAACAAATATATTCTTTAAATGCCTAGTTGTATCTGAGGGATACTGTCCCCGCAATTTGGAGCGGCAAGATCTCAATTTGCGACAGAACCCCAAAAGAAGTAGGTAAAGGTAGGTTTTTACCTGACATTTCATAATTAATCTCGTGAAATTAGTCATTTTTTGTGACGACAATACTAGTTGTATGATTAAATTATTTTGGAGTTTTATTTAATGTTTAGTTCCGCACTTTCCAATAGAGCCTTTTTGAGTTTAAATGTATCAACTTGCGAATTACAAAAATTAGAAAAGCTGGATGTAAAGAAAATAAAGGCAGTAGATATAAGCCGACTACAGCAAACGATTTTAAGCACTAACAATATAGTTAAAAAACAACTGATACTAAAAACCTTAAATAAAATTGGTCAGCATAATGAAAGTGGAGTATATATTTTAAGTAAATATTCTCCAGAAAAAGTTCTCGATCTTACGCTGTGTAGTGGCCAACAGTATTTGACCACGGCTTTAGAAACTAAAAATATATAACATTGTAGATTTTAGCGTGTGAATCAGTCTCACCTAGAGTGATTCACACGCTCACTTTTGCCGGATAGACGGCACCTGATGAACAGCTTGGAGTGCTCACTATACTCAGTAATTGCTTCTAGAGGAAGGTGACGTGAAAACTTGTCTATTCATATTAGTCTTTATAGGGCAATCACAGATAAATAAAGATAGAGGGAGTAATTACTCTAAGTAGTTTTGGGGCATCCATCAGGGCAAAAATGGCTGATACGCCAGAACAGTCCGACCATACCAGTTTTCAGCTGCGTATTCGGGCCGCATTGAAAGGTGAACAACCTAAAAATCTACTGCCTATGATTTTTTTAAAAAGAGTTGGTAATGAACGCGACAATCAGCCCAATGGTATCGCGTTTTCATTAACGGACTACCTTCAATTGGTAGATGATACAGGCCGAATCATCCGCAATGACAAACGGGGTGCCATCAGCGAACATAGTGCCAAGCTACTGACAAGATTGAATATCCAACAAGACAACTGGCTTAAGCTCACCACAGAATTTGGCAAGTTATTTCATGGCCCTGTGGGAATCTTGCAAGAACTGACCAATTACTATGAGCACTTAGAGAAGCACCGACGGCACTTTACTAAATGCTGTCAGCACCTCAAAACGGGTTGATATCAAGCTGTTCATCAACTTTCCCTTTCTACACAGCCAACCAGACTGTAGTGGCACACTGAATTTGGCCTCCTATAAGAAATGTTATGATCCACTCATAACCCATTTAGGTGACAACATGAATAAAAGTAAACGTGCACGATATAGTGCTGCAATTAAGCTCGAAACCGCTCAATTAGTCATAGATCAAGATTACACACAAGAAGCGGCGGCGAAAGCCATGAACGTGGGTAAATCAACGGTCAGTAAGTGGGTAACACAGCTTCAGGTTGAGCGCCAAGGGCTTGCTCCTAAAGCCTCACCCATGACACCTGAGCAAATTGAAATTAAGGCACTTAAACGTGAAATTGAACGGATTAATCTCGAAAAAGAAATCCTAGAAAAGGCTACCGCTCTATTGATGTCGGACTCGCTGAACAATTCTCGATAATCGAGAAACTCAATCAGAGCAACAAATACCCTATTTCAGTGTTATGCCATGTATTTAACGTGAACCGGAGTAGCTACCGTTATTGGGTGAGCCGTGAACTTGTAGCGACACCTGAACAGCGGATTTTAGAGTGTGAAATCAAAGCAATACACGCTGAAAGCAAACAGTCTGCTGGTGCAAGAAGTATCGCAACAATCGCCTCTGAACGTGGCTTTGCGTTAAGTCGTTATAGGGCGACTCGGTTAATGAAAAAGCTTGGATTAGTGAGCTGCCAACAACCCAAACACCGCTATAAGAAGGCTGAAAATGAGCATGTGACCATCCCTAATTTACTCAAGCGACAATTTGCCGTTGTCGAACCAAACACCGTTTGGTGTGGCGATGTGACGTATATTTGGGCGGGTAATCGTTGGTGTTATTTAGCGGTTGTGCTGGATTTATTTTCGAGAAAAGCCATTGGTTGGGCGATGTCATTTTCACCGGATACAGAGTTAACGGTGAAGGCCTTAGATATGGCCTTTGAATCTCGTGGGAAGCCTAAAAACCTGATATTTCATTCAGATCAAGGCTGTCATTATACCAGCCTGAAATACCGTCAGCGGCTGTGGAAATATCAAATCACCCAGAGCATGAGCCGTCGCGGTAACTGCTGGGATAATGCGCCAATGGAGCGGTTTTTCAGAAGTTTAAAAACGGAAT
>NZ_JAGTUL010000095.1:0-2722 GCF_018224605.1 Shewanella sp. M16
GTATGTGAATATAGGGAATTCAAGTCGTTGTTTAAAATTAAGCTAGCAGACGATAGAAACCACCGCATACGCTAATCCATAAAGATACCTTCGCCAGAAGCTCCAACGCTATCAAATTCAAATGTCGGATATAAAACAGGCCCGCAAGCGGGCCTGTTTCGCAAACCAAAAATTACTTATGGTATTGCTTTGATTGTGCATGAACCGCCTTGATAAAGGCGCCAGCATGTTCTGGATCGACATGCTGATGAATACCATGGCCTAGGTTAAATACATGGCCAGTACCTTCACCATAACCCGCTAAAATATGACCAACTTCCTCTTCGATACGTGGAATTGGCGCATACAACATAGATGGGTCCATGTTGCCTTGCAATGCCACTTTATGGCCTACACGACGACGGGCGTCGGCAATGTCTACCGTCCAATCCAAACCTAGTGCATCACAGCCAGTTTCTGCCATCGCTTCTAGCCACAAACCACCGCCTTTAGTAAACAGCGTCACTGGCACTTTACGGCCATCGGCAAAGCGTGTCAGACCATCAATAATCTTCTGCATATAACGCAAAGAGAACTCACGGTAAGCAGAGTGCGATAACGCGCCGCCCCATGAGTCAAAAATCATCAAAGATTGCGCACCGTTAGCAACTTGAGCATTCAGGTATAGGATCACTGAATCGGCTAATTTATCTAACAGCATGTGTAATGCCATTGGCTCTGCGTAAGCCATCTTCTTAATTTTTTCGAAGGTTTTGCTCGAACCACCTTCAACCATATAAGTCGCTAAGGTCCAAGGTGAGCCAGAAAAGCCAATTAACGGCACTGCGCCATTCAGTTCACGGCGAATAGTGCTAACGGCTTTCATTACATAACCCAGCTCATCTTCTGGATCTGGAATTGAGAGCTTTTTGATCGCATCGATAGTGTCTGTTGGGCGCTCGAAACGTGGGCCTTCACCCGCCTCAAAATACAAACCTAAACCCATAGCATCGGGCACAGTTAGGATATCGGAAAACAAAATCGCCGCATCGAGATCATAACGACGTAAAGGTTGCAGCGTGACTTCACAGGCAAGCTCATGATTTTTACACAAAGACATGAAGTCACCCGCTTGAGCGCGAGTGGCTTTATATTCAGGAAGATAACGGCCAGCTTGACGCATCATCCACACAGGGGTCACATCGACAGGCTCTTTTAGTAGGGCGCGTAAATAACGATCATTCTTTAATTCTGCCATTGGGCTTGGTTCCTAGTCTTATTGAGATCCGCTGGGTCGGTAGTTTAGCATTTACGCGAATAATGTAACCTTTATGTGCAAATTTATGTGAGCTATTCCCCATCATTGGCGTCGATTTGACCGCATAAACCGGAAAATGTTAGCCAGCTAACATACTGCTTATTTATTCGTAACGAAGTCACACTCAGACAGAAAAAAGTTGCGCCGGTTCCCCGCCTTTGGTATAAAAAGTCTGCGCTAGCAAGAACAATCAAGAAGCTCGTCGCATCGAGCCTGCTATAAACTTTACTCGCCCAACGATAGGTTTCTATCGTTGGGCTTTTTATTTGCATTTTTTGATACGAAACAGCTGGTTTGTCCATTTCGTCATTCTCGCAAATTCGCATGAAAAGAGTTGATCGATTAGCAACTTGTCCCTACATTAGAGTTATGTGCTGGCACTTAAATGGAATGCATCATGCTGAGAGAACTCGAAAAAGCAGAACAGAAGTGGGGCGGTTCAAATAAGCTTATTGATCAATGGCTAAAAAACCGTCGAAAACTGTTAGTGCATTACTGCCAAATTGCTGGGCTTCCTCCTTATAGTAAATCAGAAAAATCGCTTCCCTCGTTCGAACATGTTAAATCTTTCTGTGACTTATTAGTTGACTATGTCTCCGAAGGACATTTCGAGGTCTATGATAAAGTCGTTAATGCCTGCAGTGAATATGGCGAATCAAGCAAAACGCTCGCGCAACAAGTATTGCCCAAAATCACGCCAACCACGAATGCAGCATTAGATTTCAACGATAAATATGCGGAAACACAAGACGATTTCGTATTATATCAACTCGATAAAGACCTATCTGAGCTCGCCCATAACATGGAAACACGCTTCGAACTCGAAGATGAACTACTTGAAGTTCTCCATCGCAAACATTCTGAGCACAACCAGTAGTCCTCCTTCATAAGCGCACCTTGCGGCATCTGTGCGCTTATCTATCTTTTCCCCTCAATCGTTTTGAAAATGAAGTAGCATCTTTGGGCTACTACAGAAACACGTCCTAGTGCCATTAGACAGCAACCGTTTGAATCAAATTGAATCCGATAAAGCAGACGTAGTCATGGCCGAGGCAGCACACATTGGCAAATCGTTGTTTCAATAGGTATGGCGATATTGTTATGTAATGCTCGATAGCCTGAATGCATTGAGGAGCTACAGAGGATGACTCAGTTGGGCTTTCGGGAATGGATAAATTTTGCTAATTAATAGAATCGGTTTAGCTTTAAAACAAAAATGTCATATTCTGATAAGGATCTCATCTACATGATGGCCGAGTATGACTATAACCACATGCTTCGAGCCCGAAGCATTAGCGTCACTGACACGAATTATCCACGACGCCATAACGAAAAAAGCCTCATCTTTCGATGAGGCTTATCTCTTAATGTTGGCGGAGCGGACGGGACTCGAACCCGCGACCCCCGGCGTGACAGGCCGGTATT
>NZ_JAGTUL010000096.1:0-2252 GCF_018224605.1 Shewanella sp. M16
GTCAGTCAGGAGTATTTAGCCTTGGAGGATGGTCCCCCCATATTCAAACAGGATGTCACGTGTCCCGCCTTACTCGTTTTCATCAATGGTTAGTTTTCATGTACGGGGCTATCACCCTGTGCCGCTGCGCTTTCCAACGCATTCCACTAACACCCCACTGACTTAAGGGCTAATCCCCGTTCGCTCGCCGCTACTAGGGGAATCTCGGTTGATTTCTTTTCCTAAGGGTACTTAGATGTTTCAGTTCCCCTCGTTCGCCTCGCAACACTATGTATTCATGTTGCGATAACAGCTTATGCTGCTGGGTTCCCCCATTCGGACATCGTTAGCTCAAATGCTTGTTACTAGCTCGCCAACGCTTTTCGCAAGTTACTACGTCCTTCATCGCCTCTGACTGCCAAGGCATCCACCGTATACGCTTAGTCGCTTAACCATACAACCCAAATGAGTTTCACTCACCTGCGTCGCATTGCGACCAGCTTGGTTTTACTTGTCTCACTTCTGACCAAAGAAGTGGACGCGCCTTAGACGTAAACTATTCAGCAAAGAATAATTTACTATTGAATATTCAAGACACTTAATAAAGTGTTTGAGAACTCATGTTCAATGCTTGCGCATTAAACGTTTTGTAATTAATCACATGACAGACTCATGCAATTAAATACTATCAGCTTTCCAAATTGTTAAAGAGCGGGCTTAAAAAAGCCAAAGATAATTTTTAAGTTTATCTTTGGCATCTCTATCCATAGTGCATATGCCTTATTACTTTGCAATAAAGTCAGAATAAGGTGTAAATGGTGGAGCTATGCGGGATCGAACCGCAGACCTCCTGCGTGCAAGGCAGGCGCTCTCCCAGCTGAGCTATAGCCCCATTTACATGCAGTGCGAGTAAGTAAGATGTTCCAAACCTCTAAAAGGATTGGTTTGCCAAATCGAGTTATCCGCGGCAAATTAACGCGACGTTTAGTTCACTAAACGAGTGTTAATTTAACAAAGGATAACGAAGATTTGGTGGGTCAGAGTGGACTTGAACCACCGACCTCACCCTTATCAGGGGTGCGCTCTAACCAGCTGAGCTACAGACCCATCTTTGATAAACCTATTTAACTAGGTCCATCTTTTACTCTTTCTTCTATCAAGCAAATCTGTGTGAACACTCAACAAACATTAAGTTAGTCGTATAGGTAAGGAGGTGATCCAGCCCCAGGTTCCCCTAGGGCTACCTTGTTACGACTTCACCCCAGTCATGAACCACAAAGTGGTGAGCGCCCCCCCGAAGGTTAAGCTACCCACTTCTTTTGCAGCCCACTCCCATGGTGTGACGGGCGGTGTGTACAAGGCCCGGGAACGTATTCACCGTGGCATTCTGATCCACGATTACTAGCGATTCCGACTTCATGGAGTCGAGTTGCAGACTCCAATCCGGACTACGACGAGCTTTGTGAGATTAGCTCCACCTCGCGGCTTTGCAACCCTCTGTACTCGCCATTGTAGCACGTGTGTAGCCCTACTCGTAAGGGCCATGATGACTTGACGTCGTCCCCACCTTCCTCCGGTTTATCACCGGCAGTCTCCCTAGAGTTCCCACCATTACGTGCTGGCAAATAAGGATAGGGGTTGCGCTCGTTGCGGGACTTAACCCAACATTTCACAACACGAGCTGACGACAGCCATGCAGCACCTGTCTCACGGTTCCCGAAGGCACTAAGCTATCTCTAGCGAATTCCGTGGATGTCAAGAGTAGGTAAGGTTCTTCGCGTTGCATCGAATTAAACCACATGCTCCACCGCTTGTGCGGGCCCCCGTCAATTCATTTGAGTTTTAACCTTGCGGCCGTACTCCCCAGGCGGTCTACTTAATGCGTTAGCTTGAGAGCCCAGTGTTCAAGACACCAAACTCCGAGTAGACATCGTTTACGGCGTGGACTACCAGGGTATCTAATCCTGTTTGCTCCCCACGCTTTCGTGCATGAGCGTCAGTCTTTGTCCAGGGGGCCGCCTTCGCCACCGGTATTCCTCCAGATCTCTACGCATTTCACCGCTACACCTGGAATTCTACCCCCCTCTACAAGACTCTAGTTCGCCAGTTCGAAATGCTATTCCTAGGTTGAGCCCAGGGCTTTCACATCTCGCTTAACAAACCGCCTGCGCACGCTTTACGCCCAGTAATTCCGATTAACGCTCGGACCCTCCGTATTACCGCGGCTGCTGGCACGGAGTTAGCCGGTCCTTCTTCTGTAGGTAACGTCACAG
>NZ_JAGTUL010000097.1:0-2128 GCF_018224605.1 Shewanella sp. M16
CGAGCACTCGCGACCGCTAAAAACGATTTGCTTTTGATGTTGGCCGTTGCGATAGCCGAGGCATCGAGGGAATGACTTGAAGGGCGTTAGTTCCGAAGGAATGAGCGATTAGCGAACCCGTAAAGGCACTTGATCGCCCTATTTCTCTATCCGTTGATTATGATAAGCTACACCTAACTGTCTAGAAACTATGGTGAACAACAAGCTAATAAGCCTAGATAGCCAGCCCTCTAGCATGGGGGCGACTCAAAATTTAGATACAAAAAAACCGACCCCTAGAGAAAGTCGGTTTCTTTGTCGAATGCTTAAGACCAAAGAATCACCAATGATCACACTCTAATCTTTGAAAAATACACTACATAGTTGACTATGTAGTAGTGTGCTATGTAATGCACTCTACTCAAAGACTGAGATCATTATAAGTTTTGCAGTGGTGAAATTCAATAAAGAATCTCTTAAATATTGCAAAATTTCGAAATAACCTTACCCAATATTTTAAACTCTTTGAAGAACTTTTGCTGGTTATAATGCTCGGTCAAATAAGCATCATTAATAGGCTTAACGGAATAACCTGTAAGCGTTTGTGATAATGAGCGAACCCGACAAAATGTGTCATGCAAAACAAGATACATTCCACCGTCCCTAATTGTTTTAAAATCCGTATCAATAAACAGAATGTCACGGTCATTAAATAAAGGGCTCATAGAATCCCCCTCGACTTCAAACCAAGCGATATTATCTTT
Organism: Shewanella sp. M16; assembly: GCF_018224605.1. Lineage (NCBI taxonomy): Bacteria > Pseudomonadati > Pseudomonadota > Gammaproteobacteria > Alteromonadales > Shewanellaceae > Shewanella > Shewanella sp. M16. The sequence continues at coordinate 744 of NZ_JAGTUL010000097.1, forward strand.
GTTTATCAAAAGCTTTGAGTCAATTTGTAAATAGTTCTCAGCCCATGCTTTTTTAGGATCTATTTCTGCATTTGGAACAATTACGGTATTAAGATCCTCAAATGAAATGTCACTTTGAAGGATGCGCCCCGAACTAAGCCACTCTATACCTACCTCGAAAAAATCCGCTAACGCTTTCAGATTTGCCATTTTGGGCTCTGTTATGCCTGTTTCCCACTGAGAAATAGCAACCGCTGTCACCCTTGACGGTAAATTTTTAGCCAGCTCTCCTTGCGTTAATCCTCTTGCCTCCCTCAATCGTTTTAATCGTTCTTTGAAAGAATCCATTTTTTTTATACGCCATGTCTTTGATTCTTCAATTATCGGACAACCACAGTTAAGAATCACTTTACTAAAATTAAGTTATGGTTTAAATTTGTCCCTATGCGGGATATTTACACATAAACAGGGATTTAGGTGAATATGGAAGAAAAGAAAACAACCAGCATCAACTTTGAAATGGATAGTGAGACAAATCAAAGGCTTGAAAATGCTAGTGCTCATACTAAGCGAACTAAGCGCGGTGAAGCTGCCGCACGCTTAAAAGATCACCTTGAAAGGTTTGATGTTTTCGAACCTAAATATGTTAAGAAAAAAGTTTAACTTGCTTTAAGTATTTATTTTTAAAAGTTTTTAGCTTAAAACTGAAAGGCCGATGGAACGGGCAGGCAGGTTAACCTAAACAAATATGAACGCCCAAAGCTAGGCGTTGTCCGACCGCGAAAAGCGAGGGAATATAGCTTACACCAATTCGTAAACATTCTTACGAGAGTGTGATTAAAAACGTGTTAAAATCCGTCAAATGGATGACGACTAAATAAACAAAACTTAGTCAATAGCCTGTTTTTAAACACATTGGAGGTGTTTTTATGCTACTAGAACTAGCATTTATGGCACAAATGCTTAAAGAGTGTCAGACCGAAGTCGAACCCAATTTGTTAATTGGTTTGATTACAAATAACCCCTATAGCATTAGCGTTATGGGAGCCGAAACAGCAACCCCCCCTGAAACAGAAGGAGAAGCAACAAAAGTCATTAACGATTTGGCTATGAAAAGGATTAGCTTTAATGCAGGGATGATGAAAATTCACAATGGGAATTTTCAAGAGTTAGGAATTGATAACAACAACGTTTTCGATGTTTGTACAAACATCAAAGCGGGAGCGTCAATTCTGGCAAAGTGTTTACCTGAAACAGATAAAACGACCCCCGAAGCAATCCTGTCTCTTGATCACATCTTTTGCTCAAGAGACAAGGCTAGCTGGTAACCTTCAAGGATGGTTTGCAGTTTAAACCATCCTTGCCATAACCTTTCCCAGCCCACAATTCCGCTTCGTTTGCTGTCA
>NZ_JAGTUL010000098.1:0-2042 GCF_018224605.1 Shewanella sp. M16
AAGATGATAGACCCCAAACGGAGCAAGCAGCCCATGACACACTCAATCACTACCCCAGCAAGCCACACTAAGCCTTTCAGCGAGCAAGCCAGCTTACAAGCGACAAGCAGGCTCTCCAAAGACGATATTCAACAGCAAAAAAGGGGCGAGTTGACGATCATTGTTTTAACTGAAATGAATTTCTTTCACTTCTGCGGCCTCGGACTTGAGGGCGTGGCTAATGAGGCATGGTATCCCTATTCACAAGGGTTATTGTTTGAAGCGGTCGAGCGGTACTTAGTCGCGGCAAAAGTGGCTCAAAATGTCGTATCAATCGATCAACCTCGACGCAATGGCGCAAGTATTGATTATCGCGTGCGTTTTAATGTGTTTAGCACTGACAAAAAACGGGTTTCGGTTCGTTTTCCTGTCGTGATTAAGAATTTTGGCAACGATACGCAATGCCTCTCAGTCGATGAACTAACGAGGGCGTTAAGTCTGAACTATCGAAATAAGCACGTTTCAATCATGTGGTCTTTACCCTCGGGGATCACATCAACGGTTTATGTGTCGGTGGCGGCTGACGGGGGGATAAGCGATTGCTATACACATCATGCCCTTTGGTTTGTGATGGAAGGGGGTTGCATTGAGTTGGCCACTAACACGGGGGCGATATGATATGTGCAAACCCTCAGTGACGTTTGAAGAAATGAACACCTATTTACAAGGGCAATATAAACATGAACGTTTATATGGTCGCACCCCTGCAACGGGTTGGCCTGCGGACTATGCAACATCGGTTGTCAGTAGCCACATGGATGATTTGAATGCTAACGGGATCGGGTACATTGGCCATCACGAATCCGCGACAGGTCAGGCGATCCGTTATACCGTGGACGAGGTTAAATATTCCCCCCGCTTTTTTATTGTTGGCTATGACTCCGAAAACGATATTGCCCAAAAACAATGCTATTTTATTGATTCAGCGATCAATATCGAAAGGGCTCGCGCTAAATGCTTAGAGAGTGCTAATCGCTATCCGATAGTGAGAATTAAGGATCTACAAGGGCAGTTTGTGTAAACAGCCTGAACGTCTTACAGGGGAACATGCGTTCCCCTTTCTCGTTAATTCACATCATGACCCACTTCGTTTTTTTCGTCTTAAGTTCAAACCGTTCGATAGGTTAAGTCTCGAAAATATCCTTTTTTGCAACTATATATAGTTGCACTTTTTGCGGTTGATTTGGTATAATGATCCCCTATATAGCAGGGGGCATTATGACGAAAACGGATAAATTATTAGCAAAGCTCAAATCGTCCAAAACACTGACTTGGAATGAATTAGCGGGGGCGTTAAAAGTGCTCGGCTATCAACAAGTCGAGGGTGATGGTTCGAGGGTTAAGTTTGATAATGGCATTCCGAAGGAGTTAATCAACCTGCATAAACCGCATCCTAAAAATGAATTAAAGGCTTACGCATTGCGCCAAGTGAGAGACAAATTAACCGAATGGGGGAAACTATGATGCAAAATACAATGACATATAAGGGTTATCACGGCTCTGTAGAAATCAGCCCAGAGGATAATATTCTGTTTGGGCAGGTGCTATTCATTTCACCGTTGATCAACTATGAGGCCGAAACAGCCAAAGGGTTAGAGCAAGCCTTTCAAGAGGCGATTAACGCTTATCTTGCTGACTGTGCTCAACAGGACATTCAACCAGAGAAGCCTTGTAAGGGATCGCTTAATGTCAGATTAGGCCATGACTTGCATTTGGCTGCGTCTATCGCGGCATTTCAGGCATCGACTAGCACGAATGAGTTTATCAAAAGGGCAGTTCAAAAAAGCGTGGGTTTGTAGGCTGCAAATCGTTGTCGAGCAATGATATCAGCCTGAGCCATGTGATCTACTTAAACTGAACATTACCCCCTGTTAGCTCCCCGCAAAACGCGAAACAAGCGGCGGCTGCGCCGCCCTTTTCCGTTTATCTGACAATACCCCTTGGTGTGCTTTGAAACGTGCCTCGGCGGTTAATCTATTTACTCTGAGTGTCTATTGGCTGCT
>NZ_JAGTUL010000009.1:0-164005 GCF_018224605.1 Shewanella sp. M16
ACTTTAATCAATCAAAAATTATTGTTCAATATCGCTTCTAATTATTCGTTATTTATATTTATAATTTAAATATTAATTATTTAGGTGTGACACGCACAGTATCACACCTTTTTTATATTACTAATAAGCCCCTCCGAGTTTTTATTTTTTAAATCAAAGTCAAAATCAAAATCAAAATCAAAATCAAAATCAAAATCAACGTCAACGTCGTGGGGCTTCACCCCACACCCGACCAAGAGGGGATCAACAGCAATTCCCTCTTGGATCTGCCTTGCCGTTCCCTAACGGAGTTGAAAGCCTCTTGGGCATTAAGCGTTCTTATGCTATCGCGTCAGACGCTCGTCCCTGATTTGACTGACGCTATCTCGGCATCTGATAGGCCGGATGCCTGAATGTCGTGAAGTGCATGGTCAATGATGTTCCATACATCATTCTGACATTTCCCATTTCCCTATGGGTCTGATGCACGAGAATGACCATGCCTCGATTACGCAACGAGCGCTAATGCCCTGCGGCAACTCCGAGGGTAGGTGACCTTCTATTGCCGCTGTGTTGGCCGCAATCCCAAGAGAGTTATGCATGTCCTATCTTTGTCTGTCATTGCGGCCTTACGGCCGAGGTGAATCAAAGTCGTGGGGTTTCACCCCACACCCGACCAAGGAGGACTGCTCGTCCTATCCTCCTTGGATGCTCCATGACGCCCCCAACGGAGTTGAAAGCCCCTTGGGCAATTAGTGCTCTTATGCTATCGCGTCAGACGCTCGTCCCTGATTCGACTGACGCTATCTCGGCATCCATGCCTCGATCACGCAACGAACGCTAATGCCCTGCGGCAACTCCGAGGGGAGGTGAACTTCTGTCACCGCGGTGTTGGCCTGATTTATTTACACGCTTTAAATTGATTAAAAGATTGTACTGCACTATCAAATTTACTTTTTATTTCACTTCTCATTTGGTTATTCTCGACGGCTTTAATTATGCAAGTTGCATCTTTTATGAATTTTTTTCGATATTCTTCGTTGTTGAAGTCTTCAACTCCAAACATACTAACCTCTAGGTCGTACAAGTATTTTTTTAAACCATTAAAAAGAGAGGGGACGAACTTGGCGTAAGTGTAAAATTCAAATAGAAAATCACTCCCCTCAAAAGTGCTAATCATGCTCAGATCTGAATAATTTTTATTTTTTACAATTAGATTGACACAATCGTTATGTCTCAATTTAAATTGACTATTTATTGGTGGGATATTTACATCACTAAGCAAAAGATGTGCACTTAGCGATTCAATAACACTATTTAAGCTGTTAATTGATGATTCAATCATATAGATGTTAAATCCTATTCTATCCTTTAAATAGCAGAGATCTCCAGACTTTTTGTTACCACAAAAAACTATTCCCAAATGTGAGGTTATTATAATTAATTTACTTTTTAAATCATGTAAGCCAATAACCAGTGGCTCTGTTTCACTAACCTTTTCTAGCTTTGAGTTGAAATTGTTGATGTGCTGTACTAGTTTAGATGTAAATTCAGTGATGTTTAAAGCAGTGTTTATTTTTTTGTGTAGTAAGAATTTGTTATTAAAGCTATGATTTTTATTTTCAGCCTCTACAGAATCTAAAGATTTAGTAAAATAATCTAGAATAAGTTTGCTTTCCTCTTGAATTAGTAATTTTCTCTGAACATCCCATATTTCAGATTGTTTTTTTTCTAAAGCTTCTTGTCTATTTTCTTGTTTCTCTATTAATTTTGTTTGCTTTTCAATTTGGTTGTTTTGTTTTTCAATTTGTTTTTGTTGGATAATAAATTGTTGAATACCTAATAACATTACACCAACTGTGCCAATTGCAGCTAGAAATGAGGATGCCCCTCCTAGCAGTGAACCAAATGCTCCCCAGTCATCCGGCACTTCAGATATGATATTTCTATCACTCATCAATGGACTAAATTGAAAAAAGTACCACACCATTACTACAATAAAAATAGCTATACCTATAATTGCTGCATACTTTAGCCAAGACGACCATTTAATAAAGTTATTATCTTGAATATCTGTTTCTATCGGTTCCATTTAACACCTTCTATAAATAATTCGCTATCAAATTTACGGCTATTCTATTTTTATTCTCAGTGATCTACATTCATAAAGCTATAGAAATTACCTGCATCCAATACTTTATTTTCATAATCACAAATAACACTGAAGCTTAAAGAATTCACCATCCCAGAATTTAACGAGCCACCCATTGTTAAATTCTCTAAAGTAGATGGTAGGTATCACTCTGTTTGCTTTGAATTACTCTCAAGTAACACCAAAGCCCCAGAAGAACACCTTACCCTGCGAAGTTGCTGAAGGGCGTTGAAGGAAATAGCGTGACGCAGACAGGACGTCTGCGTAGCTTTCGTGGGGAAGGGACGCCCCATCGGAAGCGTTAGCTATTTTCGAATAAGCACGAAGCTAGTACCTAACGCATGTAACTTCGCTAGGGGCGGCAAGGGAGATCCAAGAGGGAATTGCTGTTGATCCCCTCTTGGTCGGGTGTGGGGTGAAGCCCCACGACTTTGATCCAAACGAAGTTTGGAAAATCTGCTTTTGCAAAGCAAACAAAAAGGCGCCTAAGCGCCTTTTCTATTTAAGTTTTTGATAAAAACCAAAATCTGATTACACAATCAGATCATACTCTTCCCGTAGTATCTTAATAATATCTGCCTTTGGATTCGCTGGCAGCGGGATTGGAGCGCCAGTCACCTTCTCGGCAACGCCGGTGTAAGTGCGTGACACTTGCATCATGGCCTCAAGTGGGAGGTCATTGTCGCGGGCGAGGGCTTCACGCTCTGGCATTCTGTCTTTGTTGAGCAGCACATCAGGATCGGGAAAATGATTGAGCAGGAATTGGCGGAAACCCTCTTTGGAGTTTTCCAAAATCTTGCCATCGCGGTAGGCTGCGCCGTCCCAAATACGTGATGAGTCTGGAGTGCCGACTTCATCCATGTAAATCAGTTTTGAATTGCCATCTTTATCGGTCACATAGCCAAACTCGAACTTGGTATCGACAAACACTTGGTCAATGTCGGCCAGTGCTTTTGATATCACTTTAAAGCCATCCTTTAACAGCTTTTCGTACAGGTCAATATCTGAAAGCTTTTCAAAACCAAAGGCTTGGTAGTTGGCTTCGATATCGCTGCGGCTGATGTTCACGTCATCTTGGGCTGGCACGCCTGGGATGCCGGTTAAAATGCCCTTAGTCGATGGGGTGATTAACAGCTCAGGTAGCTTTTGATCTTTTTCTAAGCCTTCTGGCAGTGTGATGCCACAGAATACTCGCTCGCCTTTTGAGTAAGCGCGCCACATTGAGCCTGTGATGTACTGGCGGCAAATAGCTTCGACCTTAATAGGGCGAGCTTTTTGGACTATCCATACGAACGGGTGCGGGATATCCAAAATATGGCTGTCGGCTAGGCCGTTTTCGGCGAACAGTTTAAACCAGTGGTTAGAAATCGCGTTTAATGCCGCTCCTTTACCGGGAATGCCTTTGAGGCCACCTTCACCGTGGAAGATACAGTCGAAGGCTGAGATACGGTCGCTGATCACCATGATGGCGAGCGGGGTATCTTCGGGGACGTTATAACCCTTGGTTTTGATTAAACGGCGGCTGTCGGCATCGGTTAGCCAGTAAACGCTGCGAACCTTGCCGCTGTGGACTGGGCTGTCGGTGCGGATTGGCAAATCGTTATTCACGGCTAATACGGAATCAGCAAGACTCATGACGAGTATTCCTTAGGATAGAGAGTGTAGGGATAAGGTTTTTATAAGTGTCGGTTTGCAGATGTACTATGGCGTTAGCAACAGCCAGATTCATTGCAACCGCTTTATTATTCGCGCTTGGCTTAGGGCGTAAAGCGTTCAGCCAGTTTGCGGGATTTGATGTTAAATCTTGAACAGCAAAAATTGTATTTTCGGGCGGTGTTTGAATTGTATTGGGTGGAGATAATGCAAGGGATGGAACAAACGCAGGGCAAGGTTGGCACCACAGTGAAAGTGGTCTGCGAAAGCGGGCTGGGCCCGTGCCATTTTGCTCGAAAATGCTAACCATTAATCCGAGAGAACCTTGTTCTAGACTGCCGCGAAAAAGTGGCGACATTCTACCTTTTTTGACAAAATTTGCCACGGCTATTTGCATCGCTCTTTGCACAGATCTTTACATAGCTCTTTACACTGCTCTTTATATAGTTCTGTGGCTTGAATCTAGCGGGCATAAGGATTTGCAAGGGAATCACGCGCTAACACTCAGTGCTGAGCATGATGGAGGGTGATGTTCTGCGGACGAGCTAATGTTGAAGGGCTGTATTTTAGCACGCTGATGTGCGAGCTTATGACGTAGCTGCAGCCGACAAGACCATCAAGCCAAATATCCAATGGAGGGAATATGAGCACAAGTCAGCATGTACATAATGATAATCAACGAGAGCTAGTATTAGAGCGGATTATCGATGCGCCGCCAGAAAAGCTGTTCCGCGCGTGGACCGAGCCAGAACTCCTCAAAATTTGGTTTACGCCAAGGCCGTGGACTGTGGCTAGCGCGAGCTTAGATGTGCGTGCCGGTGGTTCAAATGTGATCGTGATGCGCAGCCCTGAGGGGCAGGATTTCCCGAATCGTGGCGTGTATCTCGAGGTGGTTGAGAATGAGCGCATCGTATTTACCGATGCCTTTACTGAGGCTTGGGTGCCGTCCGATAAAGCCTTTATGACGGCAACCATCATGTTTGAACCTATAGATGGTAAGACCAAGTACACTGCGCGGGTGCTGCATTGGAATAGCGAAGATAGGCAGAATCATGAGGATATGGGGTTTTATCAGGGGTGGTCTAAGGCGACCGATCAGCTTGAGGAACTCGTCGCGAGCATTTAGCCGGTGAGTCTCAAGCCTCGTATCTGAGAGTAAACAATAAGCAGTACCTAGCCCAATTGCCCTGCATTATCATATGGTTGGGGATTGGGCAGGATTAGAGGTGTTATGTCGTCACAGAAAGAAGTGCCTGTACTTAAACAATCAGTGCTTGCGCCATCCCAACTCGCGCAAAGCGCGGTTTTGCAGGGCAATAGTTTTTTATCAAAACAGTTTAATGGCTTGTCGGAATTAGCCCAAGAGCTACAGGGCATCGAGTTCGAGGATTGCTGCTTTCAAGACTGCCATTTTAGCGAGAGCGTTTTTCGTAAATGTAAGTTTATCGATTGTCGCTTTGTACGCTGCAACTTGAGCTTAGTGAAAGTGCCCCAGTGCCAGTTCAGCGGGGTCGAGTTTGAAGAGTGTAAGTTAGTCGGTATCGATTGGACCCGCGCCGCGTGGTCGCGTTTATCCTTTGCCGCGCCTTTTTCCTTTAAGCAATGCATTCTAAACGACTGCTCATTTTTAGGCTTGTCCCTCGATGAAATTATCATCGAAGAGTGCAAGGCCCACGATGTGGATTTTCGCGAGGGCAGTTTTAATCAAGCCAATTTCACCTACACGGATTTTAGTCATAGTCTGTTTGGCCGAACTCAATTATTGGAGGCGGATTTCAGCGAGGCCTCAAATTACGATATCGACATTTTTAACAATAAAATCAAAGGCGCTAAGTTTAGCCGCGACGAAGCGATTCGGCTGCTCAACTGCCTCGATATAGAATTAATGGATTAAGGATTGTGGTAGGTTTTTACTCAGCTTTTCACTCAGCATAGTGATGCTCATCCCACGAGTGTTATCGCAATTTACTGAAATATCTGTTTGTTTTTGAAGCCGCCATTTGTCCCATCTGGCGGCTTTTTCTGTCCGTTTTTTAAGACCTATTGATCTTATTCACGTATTTCAAGGTCAGTCTTAGGTTTTAGTTGCGGTAGATCACACCGAGCTTCCCCATGTGGTTTACCACAATACCCACCTACCTCTTTCGGGATAACAATCTCTGTGGATGAGCAGTGTATTCAGCGTATGCCGTGTATTTTGAAGATATGGTGGCGCTGTTTTAACGCTTTATAACTAAAAAAGTAATCAAATCAGTGAGCAAACCTCTGCTCGATGGCGTCCAATGTGGCGACTGGCGGGTGGGATGAGCGTGATGGAGGTAACCATGATTGAGCTTAATAGGCGAACCTTTTTAAAGGGAGCAGGAGCGAGCAGCGCCACGTGTGCGTTGGCCAGTCTGCTGCCGGGCAGCTTAGCGGCATTAGAGAATAAGCAGCTAAAGGGCATGGGCAAAGACATTGCCAGTATTTGTGAAATGTGTTCGACTCGCTGCCCGATTTCGGCGCGGGTGATTGAGGGCAAAAACGTCTTCATTAGTGGCAACAAGGCCGCTAAATCCTTTGGCGGTAAAGTGTGTGCCCGTGGCGGCGCAGGCCATAGTTTATTGTACGATCCACAGCGTATCGTTAAACCGTTAAAGCGGGTCGGTGAGCGCGGCGAAGGCAAATGGGCTGAGATCAGTTGGGATGAGGCTTATAAATTAATCGCTGAAAACCTCAATAAAATCAAAAAAGAACATGGCCCAGAAGCCGTGGCATTCTCGTCAAAATCTGGCTCACAAGAAAAGCATTTGTTTCACCTTGCGACCGCCTTTGGTAGTCCAAATACTTTTACCCACGCGTCGACTTGCCCAGGTGGTTATGAAATTGCCGCTAAGGCTATTTTTGGCACTAAGGTTAAACGTGATTTAAGTAACTCTAAATACATCATTAACTTCGGGCATAACCTGTACGAAGGCATCAATATGTCCGAAACCCGCGGCATGATGGCGGCGCAAATGGACAAAGGTGCCAAGCTGGTGGTGTTCGAGCCAAGATTCTCCATTGTGGCCGACAAGGCCGATGAATGGTATGCCATTCGCCCCGGTACCGACGTGGCCGTCGCCTTGGCGTTATGCCATGTATTGATTGAAGATAATCTTTACGACAAGGCATTTGTCGCGCGTTATGTGGAAGGCTTCGAAGCCTTTGCCGCCGAAGTGAAAGCTTATACCCCTGAATGGGCTGAAACCATCTCCGATGTGCCTGCCAAAGACATTCGTCGTATCGCCCACGAATATGCTGCTAAAGCGCCCCATGCTGTGGTCGATTTTGGTCACAGAGCCACCTTTACCACCGAAGAGTTTGAGATGCGCCGCGCCCTTTACGCCGCCAACGTCTTGATTGGTAATATTGAGCGTAAAGGCGGGATTTATATCGGCCAGAAACCCGGTGATTACAACAAGCTTGCCGGTGAAGCGGTTGCGCCCGTATTGGCAAAACCTGGCGTGAAAGACATGCCAAAACCAGCAGCGAAACGTATCGATCAGGTGGAAGAACAGTACGCCATGATGTGGACATCGGGCGGCGTTTACCAAACTATTCTCGATGCCACGTTAAGCGCTGTTCCTTACCAGTTACACGGCTGGGTGATGTCACGCACTAACCCAATGCAAACCATGACAGACAGAGCGCGCGTTGTTGAAGCGATGAAAAAGCTCGACTTTATCGCCGTGTGTGATGTGTATATCAGCGAAACCGCCGCCTATGCGGACGTGATTTTACCTGAATCGACTTATCTTGAACGTGATGAAGAAATTGCTGATAAGTCAGGTAAAAATCCGGCCTATTATGTGCGCCAACGGGTCGTTGAAACCTTAGGTGATACTAAGCCTTCTTGGCAGATCTTTAAGGATGTGGGTGTGGCTATGGGCCTTGGCGAGTTCTATCCATGGGAAAACATGGAAACCCTGCAAATGCTGCAGGTGAACCGCGACACTGACCTGCTGCGCCGGATCAAAGACGAAGGTTTTGTGAGCTTTGGTAAGCCAATTATGTTGTGCGAGCCTAAGATGGTTGCCGAGTTTATTAAGGCATACCCCAATGCGCGACCTGCCGATGAAGACGGCACTTACGCCAGTGCACTTACCTTTAAAACCCCGAGTGGCAAGATTGAACTCACTTCCGCGAAAGTCGAAGCCATGGCACCGGGCCGTGGGGTGATCAAGTTCCGCGAAGTGAATCTTAAAAAAGCAGATGAGTTGTACTTTATCCAAGGCAAAGTGGCGGTGCACACCAATGGTGCAACCCACAATGTACCTATGCTCGCTAACCTGATGTCGGATAACGCTGTGTGGATTCACCCTGTTACTGCGGGCAAATTAGGGATCAGCAATGGCGACCCAATCCGCCTCACCAGCAGTGTTGGCACAGAAGAAGGCCATGCCTTAGTCACGCCGGGTATTCGCCAAGATACTGTGTTTGCTTACATGGGCTTTGGTTCTAAAAACAAAGAGTTGGTCAGAGCAACGGGCAAAGGTATCCACTGCGGTAACTTACTGCCGCACGTTACTGCTCCTGTGTGTGGCATGACAGTGCACACCACGGGCGTCACGCTGGCAAAGCGCTAATCGGAGGCTTAAATGAATAAACGATATGTAATGGTGCACGACGAGAATAAGTGCATCGGCTGCCAAGCCTGTAACGTGGCGTGTCGCAGTGAAAATGGCGTACCCGAAGGCGTAACTCGTCTGCAAGTGCGTGTGGAAGGCCCCTTTGGTGAGATGCCCAATCTGCATTTCAAATATCACAGGGTATCTTGCCAGCAATGTGAAGATGCACCCTGCGTTAAGGTGTGCCCAACAGGCGCGGCCTATGTGGGTGAAGACGGCATTATCTCTATCCATACCGAGAAGTGTGTCGGCTGTATGTACTGTGTGGCAGCGTGCCCTTATAAAGTGCGCTTTATGAACCCAGAAACCAAGGCGGCGGATAAGTGTAACTTCTGTAAGGATACGCGTTTAGCACGGGGCGAAGAGCCAGCGTGTGTGACTGTGTGTCCAACCGATGCCTTAGTGTTTGGTGATGCCAATGATCCACGCAGTGAAGTGGCCATCATGCTCAACACTAAAATCACTTACCAAGATAAAACCCATTTGGGCACAAAACCTAGGGTATATCGCGTTCCTACCAAAAGAGGGGGGATTTGATTATGAACAATACTTGGGGCGACATGGCGCAATATGATCCTGTCACTTGGCACTGGGTCATCGCCGTTTACCTGTTTATGGCGGGGTTATCCGCGGGCAGTTTATTGATTGGCATTGGTTTACGCTGGGCGAATAAGGAACTCAGCGCGGGAGCTGAAAGCAGCATTCTTAAGGCGGCAGCCATTATTGGGCCTGTAGCAATTAGCTTAGGTCTAGCTTGTTTAGTGTTTGACTTAACCAAACCATTCCACTTTTGGTTGATCTTAATTCACTATAACTTCCAGTCTGTGATGGCAATCGGGGTGCTGGCGCTGCTGGCGTATTCTCCCTTGGCCTTTGCATACGCCATTATTGTGCTGCGGGATGACTTACCAAAATGGGGTTTGGGTTTCCTAACACCTATCGCTAAGTTACTTATGCCATTTCGAAAGCTGATTGAAGTATTGTTGTTTGTCCTCGCCATTGGCGTAGGGGCTTACACTGGCTTCTTAATTTCGGCGATGAATGCCTATCCTATGCTCAACACTGCGGTACTGCCTGCGCTGTTTTTAGTGTCGGGTTTGTCGGCGGGCGCTGCGGCAAATGCGGTACTGGCGTTGCTGATGTTTAAGACGGACAGCCACGACAAAACTTTAGTGAAGATGCACGGTTTAGAATTGCCTGTGATGGCGATTGAAATCCTGTTCCTGTTCATGTTGTTCTGCGCCTTGTACTTCAAGGGCGGCGCGGCGGCTGCGGCCTTAGCATCGTTAACTTCTGGGCTATGGGCAAGCGTGTTCTGGATAGGCGTTGTCGGTATCGGCTTTGGTATTCCATTGCTGTTTATGCTGCTACCCGCCGCGACTCGCCACACTAAGGGCGCGATGATCATGGTGGCTTGTGCGAGCTTAACGGGCGTACTCGCCTTAAGACACTTTATTGTGTACGCAGGGCAAAGCTATTTAAGCTGAGTGTAATCTAGCTTTACATATTGATAGATAAAGAAAAAGCACTGGCAATGTCAGTGCTTTTTTATTGTTTGAATTTTGAGAAGGTTTGCCAGTACAAGCGGGACGCTTATTGGGGTAATAACTCGATAACCGACTTCACCGTTAGCACTAAGGCGCTGATACTGCACAGGACTAACGTCGCCATCTTTGTCTTCTCTTTATCGACACGGCCCACTAATCGTCCTGCGACTAAGTAACCTAAAATCACTGAGGGGAGCAGCATCAACGACAGCCACAGATGTTTTAATTCTAATAAGCCAGTGATCGCTAAAATGACCAATGCAATCATGGAGCTAAAAATGAAGAAGGCCGACAGGGCAGCACGAAACTGCGAGGCATCTTTGCCTGCCAACAAAATCGCCATCGGCGGGCCACCAATCGCGGCGATATTGCCGAAGATCCCTGAAACCACACCCGCACTGAAGAGGGTTTTCTTATTCACTGGCAGGCTGAATTTATTCAGGCTGAGGATCACTGCGACAGTTACAATGGCGGCGATGGATAAACCCAGTATGGGTTGAGGCGCAAACAGCAATAAACTCGCGCCGATAAAACCACCGGGCACGCGGCCTATGAGCGCATATTGCAAGCCATTGAATTCTAAGTGACCGCGTTCACGCACTAAGGTCAGCAGGGCGATGGAGAAACCCATAGCAATAACAGGCGCAGGTACAAGTTGTGGATCGACGATATACAGCAAAGGACTGGCGACAACCGCAAGCCCAAACCCAATAAGACTTTGGGTTAAGGCGCCCAGAAACACGACCAGCGAGGCTAAGGCGAGTGTCTGTGGATCTATCATAGAAAACATAGGATTTCCTATATCCCAAACCAACTCAAGATGGTGAAATTTAAAGTTTGAAGTCGCTTGGGTATAAACAAAAAGGGATCGTTAACGATCCCTATTGATGAGCACTGTGATATGACTTTGAAAGCGACGAGTCGCTATTCCATGTCTTCCCACTCTATTCCCATTTGATCCATCAACAACTTGGCTTCGGCGGGAATGCTGTCTGGGTTATCTTTTGACAGATCTTCATCGTTGGGCAATGGCTGGCCAGTGTAGGCGTGCAAAAATGCCTCACACAACAGCTCGCTGTTGGTGGCGTGACGCAAATTATTGACCTGACGACGAGTACGTTCGTCCGTGAGGACCTTAAGCACTTTGAGCGGAATAGACACAGTAATTTTTTTTACTTGTTCATTCTTCTTGCCATGTTCAGCATAGGGGCTGATGTATTCCCCATTCCATTCAGTCATTGACTCACCTGTTATAACGCTAAATTCGGGGCAGATTTTAAACCCTTACAAAGAACAGTCAAATTATTGCTACTATTTCTTTGTGATTGCAAACAGATTTCTTTATGTTCAGACGTCTAAACGTCTTCACGCCTATTGACGATGGCGTTGGGCTTAGGTACATTTAGACGTCCAGACATCTCTATCAGTCTATCGAATTTAGGAGTCCACCCATGGCAGAGCGTCAATTAGCCACACTGGCAGTGCGTCAGGGTATCGAAAGCGATACTCAATATGGCGCAGTTGTGCCACCGATTTATTTGTCGACTAATTACGCCTTCGATGGTCATAAAAATCCCCGCGAATTCGATTACAGTCGTTCAGGCAACCCAACGCGCTGCATTTTAGGCGAAGCATTAGCCCAATTAGAAAAGGGCGCCACTGGCATAGTGACGTGCACTGGCATGGCGGCCATCACCTTAGTGACGACTTTGCTCGGCCCCGATGACCTATTGGTTGTGCCCCATGATTGCTATGGCGGTTCCTACCGTTTATTTACCAACTTGGCGAAGAAAGGCCAGTTTAAGCTCATTGTGGTCGACCAAACCGACAGCCAAGCGTTAGCCGCCGCCATTGCCCAGAATCCTAAGATGGTGTGGCTCGAAACCCCATCGAACCCGTTATTGCGTGTGGTGGATATCGAAGCCATTGCTAAGGTGAGCCATGAGGTCGGCGCGCTGGTGGTGGTTGATAACACCTTTTTATCGCCGATATTGCAACAACCCCTATTGTTAGGCGCGGATATCGTTATCCACTCCACCACTAAATATATCAATGGTCACAGCGATGTGGTCGGCGGCGCAGTGGTCGCCAAAGACGCGCAAATCGGCGAAAGCTTACATTGGTGGTCGAACACTCTAGGCTTAACGGGGTCAGCCTTCGACAGTTATCTGACCCTGCGCGGCCTGCGTACCTTAGCGGTGCGTATTCGCGAGCATCAAACCAATGCCCAGCGTATTATTGAGGTATTAACCCAAAGCCCTGTGGTGAGTAAAGTCTATTACCCAGGGCTTGCGGATCACCCAGGCCACGCCATTGCGGCCAAGCAACAACAGGGCTTTGGCGCTATGCTGAGTTTTGAACTCAAAGGCGGCGAGGCCGAAGTGGTGGCCTTTTTAGGTGCACTCAGCTTATTTAGCGTGGCGGAAAGTTTAGGTGGCGTCGAAAGTTTAGTGGCAGTGCCCGCCACTATGACCCACAGAGCCATGGAGCCGCAGGCGCGCTTCGAGGCTGGTATTAAGGACACCCTATTGCGTCTATCGGTGGGTATTGAAGATGCCGCCGATTTAGTTGCAGATATTCAAGCAGGATTAGCCGCCGTTGCGGCTTGTCAGTAGAGGAATAATAGATGGCACGTTGTCACTTACATAAATTTGGTGGCTCCAGTTTAGCGGATGCCGATTGTTATCGTCGAGTCGCCCATATCCTGTTAACCCACGGTCATAGTGATGATCTTGTGGTGGTCTCTGCGGCGGGTAAAAGCACGAATTTCCTGTATAAATTATTAGCGCTGCGTGATGCGGGTCAGCTATGGCAAGAAGAGTTACAAGTGCTGATCAGCTACCAACAGGGGTTGATTGAGCAGTTGTTGTCGAATGAACAAGCCCGCGATCTGCGTGAGCGTTTGGCCACGGATAAAGCGCAACTCATCAGCTTGTTGTCCTTAGACGAGCGCAACGAATACCAAATCAACCATGTGGTGAGCTTTGGCGAACGTTGGTCGGCACGTTTAATGGCGGCGCTACTGCGCGAATCTGGCGTGGCGGCAAGCCATGTGGATGCCTGTTCAATTTTAGTGGCCGATGAAGCCGCTGTGCCACAAATTCGGGTACAAGAATCCCGCGCTAAAGTACAAGCCCTATTAGCCGCGCATCCCAATGAACGCTTAGTGATCACAGGTTTTATCTGCGCTAACGAGCGTGGCGATACCCTATTACTTGGCCGTAATGGTTCAGATTTTAGCGCCAGCCTGATTGCTAGTCTCGCCGATATCGAGCGCGTGACCATTTGGACCGATGTGGAAGGGGTATTCAACGCCGATCCTAATAAAATCAACGATGCCAAGTTACTGAAAAGCATGTCACTTGCCGAAGCCGATCGCCTAGCGCGTTTGGGCTCGCCAGTATTGCATTCGCGCACTCTGCAGCCGTTATTCAATACCGAAGTGAGCTTAGCGGTGCGTTCAAGTTATGCATCGCACACCGACTTCACCTTAATCGCACCCCACAGTTCGTCGGCGAGCGCGCCTGTGGTGACTAATCTCAATGCTGTCGTCCTGTTTGGCTTTAAACTCACGGGGGAGTTAACTCGTTTATTAGATTTATTGATTGCCGCGGGTTTAACGCCATTGGCCCATTGGACCTCTGCCCATCAAAGAGTTGAACTTGCCTATACCGCTGAGAATCAAAAACAAGTTCAAAGATTACTCGATGCCGAGGCAGAAGCATTAGGGATCAGCGATCAGCAGATCAACACAGATTTTGGTTTAGTCGCATTAGTGAGTGCCGACGCCGAACATTATCGCCGCAGCTTCGCGCGTTTGCTGAGCCGTGATGCTAAACCTTTGTTCAGTGGCGATTTAAGTTTAGTGACGTTAGTGCCTCAGTCACAGGTGAATCTGTTAACCCAAAAAGTCCACCGTCGCTGCGCTGGTCCGCGTAAACGCATTGGCGTCCTGCTGCTCGGTGTGGGTAATATCGGTGAGGCTTGGATCGATCTGTTTAAGTCGGTTTCACCATCACTGGACCATGAACTCGAAGCCAGTGTTGAGTTAGTCGGTTTAGTCAGTTCGAGTAAAGCCTTGATTAAATCCACTGGGATTAATCTTGCCGCGTGGCAAACAGAGTTTAATACTGAAGCAACGCCTTGGCAGTATGAACATTTATTCGAGCAATTAGAGCAAGTTAACTGCGATGAGCTGGTGGCCTTAGATATCAGTGCCAGCGCCAGTTTGACGCTGCAATATCCAGAACTGTTCGAGCGTGGCATCCATGTGGTGAGCGCGAATAAACTTGCGGGCTCGGGTCCACTGCCTTTCTATCGAGAGTTAAAGCAGCAACTGGGTAATCGTCGTTTGTTTTGGCGCTATAACGCCAGCTGTGGCGCAGGTTTACCCATCCAACATGCGCTAAATGATCTGCGTAACAGCGGTGATAGCGTTGAAGCGGTGGGCGGGATTTTCTCTGGCACGCTGTGTTGGTTGTTTGAGAAATACGATACCAGCAAGCCATTTTCAGAATTAGTGATTGAAGCTAGAGGCTTAGGTATTACTGAACCCGATCCCCGCGACGATCTCTCCGGCCGTGATATGCAGCGTAAACTGCTTATTTTGGCCCGTGAAATTGGCCTTGAAATCGAGCTTGAAGATATTGAACTGCGTTCACTCGTGCCAGCCGCTTTGGCGGATATTCCCTTAGATCAATTTCTCACCCGCATTGCCGAGTTAGATGCCGATCTGCTGCAACAGTATGGTGCGGCGGCGGAGCAAAATAAGGTGCTCAGATATGTGGCATCCTTAGACAACAGCGGTCCAGAGCTCAAGGCCGAAGTGGGTTTGCAGTGGATTGACACCCATCACCCTTACGCCAACTTAACCCCTGGTGATAATGTGTTTGTGATCCGCAGTGTCTTCTACCAAGGTAATCCGCTGATCATCCGTGGACCAGGCGCAGGACGCGAAGTGACAGCGGCGGCGGTGCAGTCGGATCTGACCCAGATCTGTCGCGATCTGCTGCAGGAATAATGCGCTATCAAGCCTCTAAAAGGACTCATTCGAGTCCTTTTTTATTGGCTAGAATAAATCTATCGAATTAACCGAGATTAAATGCGGTTTATGGGTATTTTTTGGCTTGACTTACATCTCAGTTTCTCTAGTATATGGACATATAGACGTCCAAACGTCCATTTGAACTAATTCATACTAGCAAAGAGTAGCGCCAAGGGCGGTTGAGGAAATACACATGGCTTTTCATCACGCACAACATTCACAATCGCTGAACCAGAGCTTGTCTGAGCTTAATGGCGATATTAATGTTTCTTTTGAGTTTTTCCCGCCATCGACCCCCGAAATGGAACAGATACTGTGGAATTCTATCCGTCGTTTAGAGCCGCTGAATCCTAAGTTTGTGTCTGTGACTTACGGTGCTAACTCAGGCGTGCGCGACCGCACACACGGCGTGATTGAACGTATCCAACAGGAAACTGACCTCGTTGCCGCGCCGCACTTAACCTTAGTGGATGCCAGCGATGAAGAGCTGTTAGAACTGGCTAAGCATTACTGGAAATCGGGCATTCGTGACATAGTGGCACTGCGGGGTGATTTGCCCGCAGGCAGCCCCAAGCCAACCCGTTTTGCAGCGGATTTAGTGCGTTTGCTGCGCTCTGTGGCTGACTTTGATATTTCCGTTGCGGCTTATCCAGAAGTGCATCCCGATGCGAGTAATGCACAGGCGGATTTGATCAACCTTAAGCGTAAGATTGATGCGGGCGCTAGCCGTGCCATTACCCAATTTTTCTTCGATGTGGAATCTTACCTGCGTTTTCGTGACCGCTGCGTTGCCGCCGGTATCGACGTTGAAATTGTACCGGGCATTTTACCTGTGACTAACTTTACCCAGCTAAAACGTTTCGCGGGCATGACCAATGTGTCGTTACCGAATTGGTTACATAAGCAATTCGACGGCCTAGAAAACGATGCGGGTACACGCCAATTGGTGGGGGCAAACGTGGCCATCGACATGGTGAAAGTGCTGTCCCGCGAAGGCGTGAAGGATTTCCATTTTTACACCTTAAATCGCGCCGAATTGACCTACGCGATTTGCCACACTTTAGGCGTGCGTCCTAAATAAAACCTTATAAAATAAACTAATAAAAACGCCGCAGAGAATGCGGCGTTTTGTTTTGTTTAAATTCTAAATTGAGCTAATAAAGTTGTTAAACGGGCTGCGAGTTGGGCAAGCTCATCGCCGGCGCGTGCAGTTTGTACCGCACTATCTGTCGCATTGGTCGCAATATCATTGATGTTATTAACATTTTTATTAATTTCTGCCGAAACCGCACATTGCTCATTTGCAGCGCTGGCGATCTGGATATTCATCTGGCTAATGGTGGAAACCGCATGGGTAATGGCTTCGAGTGCTTCACCCGCTTGGTGAACTTGGGATACACAGCTTTGGGTGGTGCGGGTGCTGGTTTCCATCGCATTGACTGTAGACTTAGCTTTATGCTGAAGCGCTTCGATCATCTGCTGAATTTCCGTCGTAGATGCTTGAGTGCGGCTCGCCAGAGTGCGTACTTCATCGGCAACGACCGCAAATCCTCGGCCTTGTTCTCCCGCCCTTGCGGCTTCAATTGCCGCATTGAGTGCGAGTAAATTAGTTTGGTCGGCAATATTACGGATAACCACAAGCACAGAATCAATTTCAGCGGTATTACGCTCTAATTCATTGATTGCACTCGCTGCTGTGGCTATTTCCTCGGCTAATATGGCTATAGTGGTTACCACTTTTTGTACAACCAATTTGCCTTGTTCGGTTGAGTCATTGGCATGATTGGCGGCATCGGCCGCATCGGTCGCGTTATGGGCAACTTCTTGAACCGTTGCGGCCATTTCATTCATTGCGGTGGCAACTTGCTCGGTTTCGAGGTGCTGACGACTTGCCATCTTCTGGGTTTCCCGCGTAATGCTCGACATTTCTTCAGCAGAGGTGGCGAGCAGGCTTGTTGAGTCGGCGACGTGGGAAACTGTGTTGTGGATTTTTTCTACAAACCGGTTGAATGCCATCGATAATTCAGCAATTTCATCCTTACCTTTTACCGCGATTCTGCGGGTTAAATCGCCTTCACCTTCAGCGATATCATTCATGGCTTGGGTGGTTTCAGCGATAGGGCGAGTAATCCCTTTGGCAATAAACCAAGCAATGGCGGTTCCAATGACCAGAGCCACTAAACCGATAAGGATCAACTTAAGGCGAATATCCGCTATCGCTTGTTCTGAATGGGTTCTATCCATCGCAATATCGAGTACCCCAAATACGTTTCCTGAATAATCTTTTATGGCGTTGCGATACAGGGCGTAGGTTTTGTTATTTAAGGAAATAGTGCGTATGACTTCATGGCCTTGCATGACGTTATTGAGTTCATCTGTCGCTTGGGTATCAGGCGTGAATGTAGCGCCAAATAACTTATATCCAGAATCATCTGGCAAGATGAGGGCAATTTCTGCTTGATAGGCTTGTTTAAAATTATCAAAAAAGGGTTGACCGAAGGACATGCCAAACTCAACTGATCCTGTGTGTTGCCCGTTGTAACTCATTGGAACTAAACCACGAATACCTAATCCTTCCACTCCATATTCCAAGCCATAAAGAGGGCGCTTTTGGCTATTTGTTTCAACTATGGTCTTGCGTATGCTGGTGAGATCATCGCCAAATTTTTCGGGACGATGCAAGCGTAGAAAAGAAGTGGCTGGTGGCCTATGAAATTGGAATTGCTGAACCGCAAAATCGCGCTTAAGTTGGGTAAATATAGGTAAGGTACGGGCGGTGAGTTCATCACGCTCGCCTGTTGCAAAGGTGCTTTGAACTTCTGGCGTGAGTGAGATGATGGTTGCCATTGCTTCGGCTAATTTGCCCGATGAGGCTATCTCGGCAACAGCGGTTTCATAGATCTTATGGAGTTCTCTTTGCTCGGATTCTGCAACTTGGCGACTGAATTCAGAGAGAACGAGCGGCATGATAAAGCTCATTACTGTTAACAGTAATAGACAGATCCCAATAACGATCCTCGTACTAATTTTTAGATTTATCAAAACAGCCTCCAATTCATGTGCAAATCAACTCAATTTATCCGTTTGATATTATAGAGATACAACTTGATAAGATTTGAGAGGGCGCGAACCTTTTTAAGTTATTTATTCCCTCTTACGCTCGTTTCGTGCCCTTGGACACAGATCTATTTTGGGCCTAAATATTTACTTAGCATGCTAACTAAGTATAATGCTTAGCACGCTAACTAAGTGGGTGGGCAAGATGCAAAAAGAATTAGAGCGACTAAAAGAGTTATCACTGGCGGAGCATTTAGGCCGTCTGCATCGACTGTGGCGTACCGTGGCCGATGTTGAGCTGGCACCTTTAGGATTAACTCATCCCCGTTGGACGGCATTGTGGAAATTACTGCGTTTAGGCGACAGTGTTAGCCAAAAAGTGTTGGCCGATGCCTTAGAAATTGAATTGGCTTCGCTAATGCGTACCTTAGGGCAATTAGAAGAGCAAGGTTTAGTCGAGCGTCATTGTTGTGACAAAGATAAGCGAGCAAGGATTGTGAGCCTGACGCCAGCGGGATTAGATGTTTTAAAGCAAATGGAAGCGCGGATTATTCAAGTGCGCCGTGAGTTATTAGGCGGGATCAGTGCCGAAGAGTTGAGCGAATTTGAACGCATTATTAGCCTGATCAGCGACAACGCCAGCGCCAAATTAACCAAGGTTACAGACACCCTTTTGTGAGAAAGAAGATGACACCGGATCAACAGTTTGCCCGTTTAGTAAAATTTGCCATGTTTGGCTTTGTGATGGTTTTTGGCTATTTCATGCTGGCCGACACTATGATGCCATTGACGCCTCAAGCCATGGCGACCCGTGTAGTGACGAAAGTGACGCCGCAGATCAGCGGTAAAATCCAGACCATAGCTGTAACCAATAACCAAGCGGTTGCCAAGGGTGATTTGTTGTTTCAAGTCGATCCCGCGTCCTATGAGTTAGCGGTATCGCAAGCTAAATTGGCCTTAGAGCAAGCCCGTCAAGATAATGCTGAGTTAGATGCTTCGCTACTGGCCGCTAAGGCCGAGGTCAATGCCAATAAAACCACCTCACAACAAAAGCGCAGTGAGGCTAAACGTCTCGATGCCCTGTATGCCACCCATGGCGTATCGCAGCAGCAAAAGGAGCTAGCCGATAGCGATGCCGCAGCTGCTGAAGCTAATGTGCTTGCCGCCAATGCCCGTTTAGAAAAACTCAAAGTGAGTCGTGGCAGTTATGGCGAAGAGAATCTTAAAGTGCGTCAGGCGCAAAACCATTTAGCCCAAGCCGAGCTTAATCTGTCTTACACCCAAATACGTGCTGATCAAGATGGGATAGTGACTAACCTGCAATTAGAAGTCGGTAGTTTTGCGACCGTGGGGCAACCTCTGTTGGCCGTGGTATCGGATAAAGTGGATATTATTGCCGATTTTCGCGAGAAGAGCCTGCGTGGCGTGAATGCTACTTCGACCGCTTTGATTGCGTTCGATGGCGAACCTGGGCGTTTATATCGGGCGACGGTGAGCAGTGTTGATGCGGGCGTGAGTGCAGGGCAATTCGATGCCAATGGCCGTTTAGCCGCGCCACAGGAATCGGACCGTTGGGTACGTGATGCCCAAAGATTGAGATTACATCTAGTGTTAGATGGTATGGCAATGAACAGCTTACCAGCCGGTGCGCGCGCGACCGTGCAATTGCTGCCCGAGAATAGCCTTTTTCGCTTGCTCGCTAAGGTGCAGATTAAAGCAATCAGCCTGCTGCACTATATTTACTAGCCTATTTACTAGAATGTTTACTAGCGTATTTACCAGCATATTTATCGGCATATCCATCAGTACTTATCTGTGTTGACGAGCACGAGTGACTCGCGGTGGTTTGTATTTGCCGCGAGTGGCTTGAGTGAACGCTTCAAAGCAACATAAGTGTGAACGCAGCATAAGCCAGCTAAACATCCTCATTTAATGTATCGATAGAACAAGGCGACGAGCATGTTACTACGCCATAGCCCATTGACGGCCAACGATTTACGCCAGTGTTTACGGATTGCGACTGGCGCGACCTTAGGTTTTACCCTGTGTAAAATTTTTGGTTGGAGCAATGGAGTCTTCTTCACTGTGACACCTATGCTACTACTCGGATTAGTGCCAGTGATGAATGGCCATGCTATGCGCCAATTATTAGCTTCATCTGCCATGGCTGGGTTAGAGGTTGGGTTACTCGGCGGTTTCTTTGGCAGCCATCCCGGCATGATGACTCCTATCGTTTTCCTATTATTTTTATATCGCTTTGCGGCCATGTCCCGCGGCAGTTTGTTTCTCTTTGGTGCCAACGGTGTGCTGAGTCTC
The DNA here is from genome assembly GCF_018224605.1 of Shewanella sp. M16. Taxonomy (NCBI): domain Bacteria; kingdom Pseudomonadati; phylum Pseudomonadota; class Gammaproteobacteria; order Alteromonadales; family Shewanellaceae; genus Shewanella; species Shewanella sp. M16. The sequence continues at coordinate 20,398 of NZ_JAGTUL010000009.1, forward strand.
AGTATCATGCTGCACTTTGCAAGCTATCCCGGCGTTGACTTAAACGACTTAGTTTTCAGTAACTTTTGGGCGACCGCACTTTCAGTTGTTATCGCCTACGCTATGACGGCACTCTGGCCCGATGTTGAACCGAGAGCGGCTTACAAACCTGGGCCTAAGGCGCCGCATAGAATGCGCCACGAAGCCTTGCTCGGCGCGACCATAGCGACGGCATCGTTTCTGGTGTTCCAAATATTTGATCTGCGGGATTCGATGTCGGCTCAAGCGACCACTCTTTTGCTATTGTTTCCTATGCATTGGAATGGTGCACTCGACTACGCCCGTAAGCGCGCCATAGGCACCCTGTTGGGGGTGTCGTTTGGGATACTCGTGCAGTTGCTGCTCTATGATTGGTCTGGGTTATTGATGTTAGTTGTCCCCTTGCTGTGGATTGGACTGATGATTTTTAGCCAAGCCCATGTGCGCGAGGCGAATGGCTCTGGCGTGGGTTTTGGTGCTATGACCACGTTAGGGATTTTGTTTGGGCAGTATTTGACCCCAGGTAACGACTTAATCTTCAGTGCTTTATACCGAGTGAGCAGTATTTTAATCGCTATCGTTGGCACGTTGCTTTTATGCTATTTGATACATAAGTTATTGAATCATTTCGAATCGACGCGATTTGGTTATTGAACAGGCCATTAAGTCTTGAAGGCTTGCAGCTTAACCTTGTACAGAGTAAGGTAAATTTATCCCGTTTGAATTGAACAATAAGTGACTCTTAATGAATGTTAAGGCTCATTTATTGGCTGTTTTAAAAATGAGCGGCTGATTTTAAAATGGGTTTAGTGTGTGAGCACAAACATAAATAACAATAACCCCTATGCTTTAGAGCTTAATTCTCTTCAAGGATAGAACATGAAGATTAAAACATTAGTCATAGGCTTAACGCTATGTAGCGGCTATGCCGCTGCCGCCGAGCCTTCTGACAAACAATTGATGAACGTTATGCCACAAGCTGCACAGTTATGTGTGTCTTGCCATGGGGCAGCGGGTGAGGGTATTGAACCACTCGGCCCTCGATTAGCGGGATTATCTAAAGAATATATCTCGACACAATTGCAGCATTTCCAAGCGGGCGTTCGCCAAAACGCGACTATGATGCCGATGGCAATGACGCTCCAAGGTGACGGTATTGAGCAAGTATCGAGCTATTTTTCAGCTAAGCCTGCCAATGACGTCAAGCCTGTTATCCGCGGTGAACAAGTTGTTTTTAATGACGACACCGCCCGTTTAGCCTATCAAGGTGATTGGTCCCGTGGTTTACCAGCCTGCGTGACCTGCCATGGTCCTTCTGCATTAGGTGGCGGCTTATTTCCTCGCTTAGCAGGTCAACAGGCGAGTTATATCAAAACGCAATTATTGGCATGGCAGTCGGGAACACGTAAAGGTGACGTCGATGGCATGATGGGGAGCGTCGCGAATAAGCTCACTGTCGCCGAGATTGATGCGTTAGCCAACTACTTTGCGAATTTAAAATAAGGAGCCGGCCATGAAATATTCCGCAATGTTATTACTGGCCGCGATGGGGTCGTTAACCGTTCAGGCGCAAGCTGAAACTGAGCCAGTACAAGAACGGCCAGATAAGCAAGCTCCGCTGCCTTCTTTCCCTAAGGTCGCAGATCAAACCTATCTTACCCCTAGACCTTTGAGTGCGATTCCCGAAGGCGCCTTTGGTGACAAAGTGCGTTTAGGTTATCAACTGTTTGTGAATACCCAACAGCTGCGTGATAAGTATGTGGGTAATGAGCTTAACTGTACCAATTGCCATATGGATGCAGGCCGTAAAGCCAATGCATCACCCCTTTGGGGCGCGTATTTTGCTTATCCGGCGTATCGTAAAAAAGACAATAAAGTTAGTAGCTTTGAAGAACGCATCCAAGGCTGTTTTAACTATTCGATGAATGGTAAAGCCCCAGCATCAGGTAGCCCTGAGTTAGTGGCGCTTTCTGCTTACGCTTATTGGTTAGGCATGGGCGGCTTGATGGATGAGGCTAATATCAGTGGCCCTGTTCCTGAGATCAGTGATGCTGAGTTAGTCAAAGGTGCCAAGCGGGATGACTTCCCACTACCAGAGGCATTAGCTAAGGCTATGACAGTTGAGCAACGTGCTAACTTGCCGGGGCGAGCTTATCCTGAGATCCCAAAACCCGAACAAGCCTATTCACCTGAACGAGGTAAAGCCGTGTATGTCGCCCATTGCCAAACTTGTCATGGTGTTGATGGGCAAGGTCAAGCCATTGCGGGTGTGTATGCACTGCCGCCGCTGTGGGGACCTCAAAGTTATAACTGGGGTGCGGGAATGCACAGGGTCAATACTGCCGCATTTTTCATTTATGAAAACATGCCCTTTGGTAAGAGTATGCAGTTGACGAACCAACAGGCTTGGGATGTTGCCGCTTACATCAACTCCCACGAGCGTCCGCAGGACCCACGTAGCAAAGGTGATGTAAAGCAAGCGCAGGAAAAATACCACAATGACAGCGATTACTATGGTCTCACTGTTGATGGCAAAGTGTTAGGCACTGAGTCCTATCCGATTTTCCCTAAGAAGTCATAGTTGAGCCGCTGAGATTAAGTGCTCGTGTGATGTTATAAAGCGAATGAATAAGTTAGACAGAAAAGCCAGCAAGCATTTAGCTTTGCTGGCTTTTTTATTAATTAGCCCAAGAGTTTAGGCTTGTCATGGCATTTTCTCACCGACACGCAGCTAGTCCATCCGTGGATGCTCGACCGCCCCGTCCATGGGGCGGACGGTCGTCTCGCAAATCACCATGACTCACCTTTCGGACATCAGTGTTAACTGTCGCTTTAAAAGCATACGGAGATTTTCGCTATAAGTGGCTTATTCACTATCTCGAATGTGCAAAACGTATTGAGGGAGTCGAACCCCCTCTACGTTTCCTAAGAAGCTGATTTAAAGCTGGTTTTAGTAAAATAAACAAAGAATTGTTACATCTTACTGTATCTCAATATTGAATGGAAAGATCAAGTGATATCCATATCATCAGCAAAGAGCCTGTGAGCACTCAACACGAATACCACTGACTCATTACACCCCTTATACGAAAAAAACATTTTTCTACTCACAGCCTTAGCCGTTTTTATATGGGCTTAATAGAAAACTTATAAAGTTGCTACAAATCGAATCTAAAAGTTATCGATTTATGCTTGCTTTTATGCAAGCAGCTGAATCCTTTATCTAACCACGCCAAATAATTCAAGATAAATAAGGTCTCTATTTTTCCTGATGAAATATGTTGATGACATTCAGAGGATGATGCTAACTTATTGGTATATTTTAATTATTTACTCATATCATTCTAATCCCCTGCTCAATACAGCTTGGGTTTTATTCGATATGCAGATAATGCACAGTTATATTCCTGTCAGTAATAGGTAATCATATGTTTGGTGAATTGAAAAAAGTCCCATTACGAGATATTTGGGCACATGAGGCTCAGGATTTTACACCGTGGTTAGCGGAAAATATTCATGAGTTAGGTAAGGCTGTCGGTTTGGAGCTTGAGTTAGTCAAAGAAGAAGCAAGTGTTGGGAATTTTTCCCTCGATATTTTAGCTAAAGACCTTGGTTCCGCTGAGTACGTTATTATTGAAAACCAGTTCTCTCAGACGGATCACGATCATCTAGGCAAATTGCTGACATATGCGGCTGGCTTTGATGCTTCGTTTGTTATTTGGGTCGCTGAAACAATTCGTGAAGAGCACCGTCAAGCCTTAGATTGGCTAAACCACAGAACAGACAGTAAAACTCAATTTTTTGCCGTTGTTGTTGAAGTTATACAAATCGATAATTCTAAACCTGCGTTTAATCTGAAACCGGTTGTTTTCCCAAACGAATGGCAAAAGAGTAAGCCTGTTGAAAAAACAAGTGAAAAATCAGAGAAGTACCGTACTTATTTCCAAGGTCTAATTGATAAGTTAAGAGTTGAGCATAAGTTTACGTCTGCAAAAGCTGGTCAGCCTCAAAATTGGTACGCTTTTGCTTCGGGTATCTCAGGTATTAACTACGGTGCAAATTTTTGCCAAGGTAATAAAGTTCGTACAGAGCTCTATATTGACTTTGGTAGCGCTGAACAAAATGAGTCTTGTCTGAACCATTTATTGGAAAGCAAAGCTGAAATTGAAAATGAATTTGGTCGTGAGCTTTCGTGGGAGCCTCTGGACGGAAAAAGAGCAACAAGAGTTGCAATCTATCGTATAGGCTCGATTTCTGAAGAAAGTGAACTTCATGAAATTAAAGTATGGCATATCAACAACTTAATCAAATTTAAAAGCTCGTTTGATAAGAGAATTCGTAAGTTCTTGCGTTAGGCATGTAACGAGGGACTGTCAACGTGCATCGTTGCCAGCCCTTAGGCGAGCGTTATGTTTATGCAGATGATGAGGCATTTTTGGACATAAATTTATTAATTGAAAAAACTCTGCTTTATGCTCCCACTCGTATTGAAGCACTTTGGGTAACAGCAGTTGAAAGTGGTTGGTATCCAACTCAACATACACCAGTCATGCTTCATAAGAAGTATTTTCACGATCTCGATCTATTAGATAGTCTGATGATCGAGCGTTTAAATAATGCTTATGAATCTATTGTGACAGATCTTTTGGACAATTTAGAGTCTAGGAGACATATCGTATCTGCTGCTTTGAAGCTGCATGAAGAAGAAAATTATGTTGCATCAATCCCACTTTTTCTTTCACAAGTGGACGGTATTTTTTATTCAACATTTGAAAGCTCAATTTTTAGCCGGAAAGATAGCGAAAAATCTAAGATTTACCGAATCGTTGAACAAAAATCCGGTGCTTTTTTTAAAGTGTTCCTCAAACAGTCAATAGTGAAAAACCAATTTTCGGCTAACTCAAAGAGCTATGAAATTGATGATAAAGTTAGGGGGCCGAATAGAAACGGTATTTTGCACGGAGTTGAAACTCATTTGGACTATGGGACATACATAAATAGTTGTAAATGTTTGACTCTGTTGTCATATGTGTCTTGGGTTTGTACATACCATGGAAAACAAACAGAACAGACTGTTTAAGGGGGATACGTAACAAGTGGCCTTTTACTATGCTTTGCGTTTAGTGTTTAAAGTGCTACGTGGCGGTTCACTATTGCGTTGCTCACACCTTAATAAGGATTGACGCTTCATTCCATTCACTTCATCAATGCTATATAGGATAGGGATAGGGCTTATTTACACAGCCTTAGTATCAACATAAAGCAAGTCACCATGTATGCATCTGTGAACACACTTGCTATAACACAGGAATGCGGTTCACTGAGCCAAATGAATACACCCAAATATCATTTAAGTTAGATAACTTGATGAATACAACCAATTGAACTTTATTGAAACATCCATAGTTAAATTTAGCGACAGGTATACTCGGGAATTAACGAGATTAAGTACTTGCATGGAAGTGACCGTTGGCGGCAAGGATGCCGCCGTCGAGCCCTCAGGGATGAGTTTATGGCGTGTCACTGGAATACAAGTACTTAATCTTTTAGCAAATCAGAAAGGATACTTTATTGTATCTGACCGATAGTGGCATAGAGAATATCACTATAATGCCTAGGACATTATTAACACTTCTTTTTAAATCATAAGCAGGCGTGTCACTGGGAAAACAATGGCAATTAATGCTGCATAACTCAGCAGCTTTGCTTTGGTGGGAAACAACTCAGCCTGAGTTGCAAAAAAACATTATGATCTCCGCGCTATAACAACTTATCTTGCTATAAGGATTACCGTGTCTCAGCCATTGGAAGAACCTAAGTTAGAAACTGCGCAAATTTGCCCTCTGTGCCAAGGCGCGAATCAATGTGCTGTGATTTTAGGTAAGGGTATTGAGGACTGTTGGTGCGCTCTGCAAACATTTCCACCTTTGGCCGCCTTGCAAGCGCAAGCATCAGATTTGCCGCTAGGGGCAATCAACCATATTTTACCGTCTGCTGATTCGTGTATTTGCCAAGCTTGTTTTATCCAACTTAAGCAGGGGTTAAGTCTGGGGCAGCTTGCAGAGCAGGATGAAAAAAGCCCATCGAGTGTGAGCGACGGGCTAGGTTATGAGGTGAAATAGCGGGCTGAAGTAATGAGCTATCGATTTATGGTGTAATCCATTTGCACGCTAGTTTGTGCCTCCACGGCTATACCATTTTCAAACTTGGGTGCGTAACGCCATTTATTTAAGGTTTCAATACTCTCTTTTTCAAATAAAGCACCACCCTTAGAGGCTAAAATTTCAGGGTTTTTCACGAACCCATGTTCATCGACAGTAAATTTAAGCTGAACCCAGCCACTTTTACGTTGCTTAACATAGGACATTGGATAGTCAGGTACGATACGGAAAATAGGTTGTTGTTCCTGTGCGTCGGCCCAAGGACGCATTTTGCCGATAGCAATACAGTGGGCGGTGGACTCGTCACGCTTTCCTTGGCGCTCATAGAGTTCGACTAAATAAGCGTGGGCACTTAAGGCATAGGGATGGCTAAAGTTAAGGGCTTCAAACTGCTTAACGACTTCTAAAAGTAATGGCATCGCCTTGTCATCATGCTTTTCTGCATACTCAAGGGCACCCACCACATAGGTTGCCTTGACTCTGTCTATGGCGTTCTCTGGTAAAATCTCTTTATAAATATCATAGGCATCGAAGGCATAGCGTCTTACACTTTTGGTGTATAGATCTGTATTTGATAAGCGGTTGAAGGCGGCCATTTTTACATCGGCGAGCAGTTTCTTTTTATCGGATTTTTCAGCAATTGCGATAGCAGTAAGCAAATCATTTTTCGCATCTTTGGCTTCAACGGCGGTTTGTGCAGCCCCCAGTAAGGGGTCGATAAGCTCAAGCGCTTCTTTGCCATAATGAACTTTATAGTTAGCCAGAGCGAGTTGATACAATTCATTCGCCTTAGCCGTTTTTGGCAGATTATTTTCTGTAAATGGGTAAGGTGCAACTTGCTTTTCTATCGCGCTGGCCCAGTTCATGGCGAGATTCGCTAAGTCGACACTGTCTTTGGCATATTGGGCTTCGCCGAGTAGATAAGCGGTTTTTGCGCTTGCTTCAATATTTGCAGCATCGCCTTTTTCTACGGCGGCTTGATAGTCACTATAGGCTTTGGCAAAGCTATTTTCTGAGGCATGCACGCTAAGAGAAGTGCCTAAAGTGAGGGCAAGAAGACAGGCAATTGGCAGCATTTTTCCGTGTGACATTCTATATATCCTTATTATTGATGAATTTAGATGATACATAGGTGTACATTTTGAGGCAAGTTAGTTTGGCTTTTGTTAATGATGCTTGTGGTGAATGCAGATAACTGAGCACTGAGAACTGAGATTGAAAATAAGCGAGCCCAGCTGAAACTGAGTTCGCTTATTTATCAGTGCCTTGTCGCTTTATAAGTCGCAATCACTTAGCTGTGAAAGTCACGGCGAACTGTCCAAGCGCGCCGTATTCAAATTTGCAGACCTGTGCCAATGGCAGATCAAGGACGCCAGCGTAAGAGCCTGTGATCACATATTGCCCTTGAGTTAAGCCAATGCCTTGGGCGGATAAAAAGTTAACTAACCAGTAGAGTCCCGCCTTAGGGAAACCGTTAGGATGAATGGCGGATTTTTGCAGTGTGTCGCTTTGCTGGTGCTCGTCATTGGCAATATCAACGCTGAGTTCAAAACAGCTCATTTCTAAACCTTCTTGCGGATTAAGCACTGGCCCTAACCACAGTCCTTGATTGACTAAGCCATCGGCGAGGGCATCAAAATGCGTCGCTTCACTGGGTGTGTGGTAGCGGCTTTTGATCAATTCCAAGGCTAAGCGTGTGTAGCCTAAGGCCTCGTCGATTTCAGCCTCTGTGTAAGGCGTGCTTCTTGGCGGTAAATCGCGAGCAATCTCGAAGGCGAGTTCGGGTTCTACTCGGGCCAGGCCTTTAGTCGATGGATAGAGCGGGCAAGTGGTCGATTGTTGATATACATCAGCTTGATAAATAGGCGCTACGACGGTTTTTTCCGCCGTGGGTAATAGGCATTTCCACGCCGCGATAGGATTGTTATCGCTTGCTTTAAATATTTCTGCAACGGCTTGTTGAATAGCGAAGGCCTGTTCGAAGCTGGTTGGCCTTAGTTCTGGGATCAGTACATCGCCGCTCGTGCCTGCTGCGCGGCGCTCGGCTAATTCTTTGGCTGCGGTATTAATATGCGTTTTAACTTGTTCGATCGTGGCGGTAGATAACATTAACTTTCCTATTTAAAGCGTTAGCTTAAAAAGAAGTGGCCTAAAGAGTGTGTGGCAGAAGCCATTTTTATGGGCCAAATATACTCGGTTATTGGCAACGCGGGAAATGCCAATGTTGGCTTTCGGGGTAAATCTGCTGCAGTTGAATCAAGAGTGCGGCCAATATTCCAATTATCGTAAGATGTTGAAACTTGCCTCACATAAGTGTCAGCTAAAGTATCCAATCTAACGCGAATGTTTCCATGATGATCCGCTAGATATTGTGTTGGCTCAGTGCCAGAATGGCTGTCCATTTTGCGGTTTCTACTGGACTCTTCCGTGAATCTTAGCCATAACGCCCCTCAGGCAAATAATCATGCTCAACTCGGGCTCCTGTTCATCTCAGTTGCGGTTTTATTTTGGGGCATGTTACCTATAGCATTAAAGCTCTCGGCGGCCTTTATCGATCCTGTGACTCTTACTTGGTTTCGTTTTCTGGTCGCGCTTTTAGTCAGTATAGTGATCCAATGGAGCGCAGGTAGTCTTAAGCAATTTGCAGCACTCGATGCCAAAGTTTGGTTAAGGTTAGTGCTTGCTGGCATCTTCTTGATGCTCAATTATGTGTCTTTTGTTTATTCACTCGATTACCTCGCCCCGGGCGCCGCCCAACTGAATTTCCAGACTTCGCCCTTTTTCCTCGCGTTTGGTGGTGTGTTGTTTTTTAAGGAACGGCTTAATGCGGTGCAACTCAGCTGTTTTGCAACCTTAGCTTTAGGTATGTTGATGTTTTTCCATCCTAATTTAAATTTTTCAGGGGCTAATAATCATCAGGTTTGGATTGGGGTGATGATCATCCAGTTCTCGGCACTGTCGTGGACTAGCTATGCCTTATTGCAAAAATCCTTACTGAATCGTTTGTCGCCCGCGAACGTGCTCTTAGTGATCTATGGCTTAGGTATTTTCGTAATGGCTCCCTTTAGCGACTTTAGTCAGTTTGTCAGTATGGACAGCTTCGATTGGCAGATAGCACTGTTTTGCGCCGCCAATACCTTGATCGCCTATGGCTGTTTTGGCCAGTCGATGAAGTATTGGCCGACGGCGCAGGTCAGTGCCATGTTGGCCCTAACGCCAGTATTTAGCTTTAGTGCCACGGCGTTAGTGGTGAGTCTTGGCTGGTGGCCAGAAGTATTCCGCGCTGATGAATTAGATGGTTTATCTCTGCTGGGGATTGGCGTGATTATTGTCTCTGTGATGGTGGTGCAATTACTGCCTATGTACCGTAATCGTCAGGCGAAGCGTTTGCAGGCTGTCTAACGCATACATTTTATCCATGGGAAAGGCCAGTGATCACTAGACTCAGCGAGTTAAAACTTCAGGATATCCGTGGCGTCATCTTCGATCTCGACGGCACCTTAGCGCATTCTAATCCTGATTTTGCAGGGCTGCGGCGGGAGTTGGGGATTCATTCTGGTACGGATATCTTGGCCCATGTCGAGAGTCTTAGTACGGATGAAGCACGTGCTCAAGCGTTAGACATTGTCCATGAGTACGAGAGACAAAGTTCACTCAAGGCCAGTTGGATTGATGGCGCGAGGGAGCTTATCGAATGCCTACGGGCCAAGTCACTGCCCTTGGCTATTTTGACTCGTAATATGCCAGAAGCGGCGCAAATCACTATCGATAAACTCGGCATAGATATCGCACTGGTATTAACACGCTATGATGCTGAGCCTAAGCCGCATCCCGAAGGTATTCATCTTATTTGCCAGCAGTGGCAACTCGCGCCCGCAGATATCTTGTATGTGGGTGATTATCTGTTTGATCTGCAAACTGCGCGCAATGCGGGTAGTCACTGTGCCCTCTATTGCCCTGAAACTATTCCCGACTATGCCCAAGCTGCGGATTTATTAGTCTCTTGCTACCACAGCCTGATTAAAGCATGGCCTAAATAATTTATGCCTATACGGTTAACCTGTTTAGCCGCATATATCTCAATTAACTCCTGTGACTACTTAGGTAATTGCTTACAAAGGTCATCAAATAGTGCAAAACTTTCTGTTAGCACCGTTTGTAATTGATCTTCGTTATAGCACCATGGCTGATGTTGTGTACGCCAGTCGTTATCCCAGTCAATTTCTTCATCTCGCGCTAACCTCTCTGCAACGGCAATCTGTTGATAGGAGCCGCCACCGATGCGCTTATCTTCACGCCACAAGTTAAAGTTAAAAACTACCCACTGCTGCATCTCCATCATAAGCGTCATATGCGGGTAGGCGAACTTTTTCACATTTAGCTTGTAATATCCCCCCTCGCTTGTATAAAAACGAATCGGATATGGGAACTGGGCAACCAGTGCTTGTTGACGCTCGGACGGCACCTTAGGATTAAAATCGCCAGGAAGTTTAGGAAAGCGCGCCAACATGGAGGCGTAGCGTTCGGCAAAATTGACCTCGCGGGCAATGGTAATCACGGATTGTGACACTTTGTTTAGAATAAAATCGCGTTCTTCATTGTCTAACATATCGTTACTCATCTTGACTGTTTATGGTGTTATTACCGCAGCAGTTAAAAACTAATATCAAATATTTCAATTGATTAAAAATATTCGGTCAATATCAAAATTGCTTTTGTCGCTACGGCCTCGCTAAGAGTCAAAAGATATTTAGCGGTTACTTTGTGTATCCAGCTTATCTTGTTTAAGCCCAAGCCGAATACTGTCGAGTAATGCCACTAACCAGCAGAGCAAAAAGCCATAGAGCAGCTCATTGGCATTGGCAATTGTGGTCTGGGTTTGTTGGGTGATTTCGGCAGAAATCACGCCGATATCAAGCGGTAAGGTGCCGTTTTGAATATCTAATGCGATCACTTGTGCCACTTGATAGATTTGCATGAGCAACAGCACAAGACTCACGACCGCTAAGCTAAAAAATACCAGTGCCGAGCGTTTATGTTTTAGGTAAAAATGGCCGCTGCCGGGGGCGACAAAGGCGGATAACAGGCCGGCGTTAAAGGCTTTTTTCATCGAAATACACTAGATGCGTTGCTAAAGACTAAGTCGACACTAATAGACATGTTGGCTTAACTGCAAGTTAATTTGCCATTGCGACTAACATTCCAATAAAGCCCGCAAACAGAGTGCAACCGACAAGTACCATGATTAATAATGTTTTATCTTTGTGGTATGACTTAGCGAGTTCAGGCAGTGCCGAGGTAAATGGGGAAGTTATCAGTGCTAAAAAATCCATTTTATATCCTTAAACTAGGCGTTCTTGCACTGACTATATCAGCTTGAAATATCAACTGGCCAGTGTGCTTTGAGCTAGTGCGATGTTAAGACAACAAAAAAGGAGCCTAGGCTCCTTTTTTAGTCTCTAGCTTAAGCTAGATTAGTCTTCACGTGGTTTACGTGGCTTACGCTCACCGGCAGGTTTGTCTGCACGAGGTTTGCGGTCAGCAAATGGCTTGTCACCAGTAGACGCAGCGCGAGGCTTACGATCACCCGCTGGGCGGTCACCTGTTGGACGATCGCCACGTGGTTTACGGTCACCAGCAGGACGGTCTGAACGAGCACTACGGCCTGAATCAACAAATACTTGATCGCCAGCTTCGCGGATGTTCAATGGCTTGCCACAAACACGTACTTTACGTAGGTGCAGTAACACGTCTTTTGGCATGCCGTCTGGCAGGTCAACAGTGGTCACTGCATCGTAAAGTTGGATTGCGCCAATGTAACGGCTGTCGATGTTAGCTTCGTTCGCGATAGCGCCAACGATGTTACCCACACCTACACCATTCTCACGACCTACGTCGATCACGTAACGGCACATTTTTAAATCTGGGTTGTCTTTCAACGCTTCAGCTGAGCCTAAGCTGGCTGGCATTGGACGCGGTTCGCGACTTCTGCGTTCACCACGCTCACCACCACGGTCATTACGATCACTTCCGCGGTCGCTACGTTCAGTGCGCTCACTGCGTTCATCACGAACACGTTCTTGAATGGCTGGCAATTGCAAAGGACGTTCTTGCTGAACTTGCTGTAATAATGCAGCGGCTAGCAGATCGGTATCGACTTCTAACTGTTGGCATAATTGAGCAACAGCTTCTTTCATGAAATCTAAATCGCCGTTGATTGTTTCAGCCAATTGCTCACCTAAGCGAGACAGACGACGTTCTGCAACAGTCTCTGGGCTTGGGATTTTCATTGGTGAAATGCGGCTGTTAGTTGAGCGTTCGATAGTGCGCAGCATGCGCATTTCACGGCTCGTTACAAACAGGATCGCCATACCAGTACGGCCAGCACGGCCTGTACGGCCAATACGGTGTACATAAGCTTCGGCATCATACGGAATATCGTAGTTCACAACGTGACCGATACGCTCAACGTCAAGACCACGGGCCGCAACGTCAGTCGCGATCAGAATGTCTAACTTGCCACGTTTCAGTTGGTCAACTGCACGCTCACGGGCTTGCTGGTTCATGTCACCGTGTAGTGGTGATGAAGCATAACCGCGGGCTTCTAACTTCTCAGCTAACTCAACACATGAGTTACGAGTACGTACGAATATGATCACACCTTCAGTGTTTTCAACTTCTAATACACGTACTAAGGCTTCAAGTTTGTTGTGTTGTGATACTTGTACGAAACGCTGTTCGATTGACTCAACCGTCGTTTGGCTTGATTCGATACGAACATGTACAGGATTACGTAAGTGCTGGTTAGCAACACGCTTAATTTGCTCTGGCATAGTGGCAGAGAATAACGCCAGTTGGCGTTCGCTTGGCGTGTGCTCAAGGATCCATTCGATATCATCGATGAAGCCCATTTTTAACATTTCATCGGCTTCATCGAGCACTAAGGCTTGTAATGAATCGAGTTTCAAGGTGCCGCGACGCATATGGTCCATAACACGACCAGGCGTACCAACGATAACTTGTGGGCCACGTTTCAGGGCATTCAACTGTTGTTGCATGCTTTGGCCGCCATAAATAGGAAGAACGTGGAAATTCTTCATAAATTTGGCATAGCTACTGAACGCTTCGGCAACCTGCACGGCTAATTCACGTGTTGGTGCTAATACTAAAATTTGCGGTGTAGTTTGGCTGGTAACTTTGTTTAATAGTGGTAACGCGAAGGCGCCAGTTTTACCTGTACCTGTTTGCGCTTGACCTAAAATATCTTTGCCAGCCATAAGTGGATCGATACTGGCTGATTGGATTGGCGTTGGTTTTTCATAACCTAGCTCGTCAAGAGCACGCAACAAATTCTCGGATAGGCCGAGTTCACGGAAAGTTCTTTCATCGGATGACATTGGGTTGTAGCCTTGTGGATGCGCGCGCGAAATGGCGCTAAAGTTTCACAGACAGAAAATCAACCCCGTGTCGATTTCCCGCGAACGACGGATTATAGCAGCATGGCGGCCACTTTACCAATCAGAGTCACGCTATTTAACCTGTTTTCTGCATTTTTTTCGCTAAAACTGAGCAAGAAACGCGCCACTTCCCATTAATTCTTTAAATATTCAACATTTAATTGAAGTAACTCGAATGCTGACTCTGTCACTGCCGCAAGAAAAGTGATGTCGATTGTCGCGACGGTATCCTCTGGTGTGTGATATTGGGGATGGGTCGGCACACCAAAATACAGCCAAGGGATATTCGCTTTGTGGAAGGGGTAATGATCCGACGCCCGCAGCCAATCGGTACTTTGTATGCTTCGACCAACGGGTTTAGGGTGCGTGAGTTTAATGCAAAGTCGGTTCTGTTGATTCAGTAGGGGTTTAAATTGATTGAACTGAGTGAAGTTTCGACTGCCTTCGAGGTAAATCGCATAGGGCCTGCCGGGGTGACTCACCATGTCGAGGTTAATCATTAATTCAAATGTCGCCTCTGGCAAGCGGGTTTTGAGTTGTTCAACCAAGGCGATACTGCCATAGAGCCCAGGTTCTTCGGCATCGGTTGCCACAAACATCAGGTTCACCTTAGGCAAGGTATTGGGTTGTAGGGCAAATTGCTGTTGCCAATGTTTGGCAATGGCGAGCATAGCAGCGACGCCCGAGGCGTTATCATCGGCGCCGTGGTAAATCTTACTGCCGCTCATGCCTAAGTGATCATAGTGGGCGACAATAATGCGCCATCGATTCGTCGGTTCTGCCGCCATCGCGGTGGCGACCACGTTGGCACCAGTTTCTTGGGTGAAGAAGGTTTGATATTCAAAGGGCACGATAAAGTCCGCACCCCAAGGCTGTAAACCTAGCCCCTGAAATTGCTGCTTTATATAGTCACGACTTTTTGCCGCACCTTGGGTTTGGGTTTTGCGGCCTTCGAATTCATCTGAGCTTAATCTTGTGACTGTCGCTTGTAACTCTGTGGGCTCGGCCCAAGTGAGTTTTAGCTCAGTGCGTGCACAGGTTTCGGCTGAGTTAGCGCAGCCAGTGAGGGTAGTCGCAACAACGCAGGCCAGTGCTAATAAGCCAAGTCTTTGGGATTGATGTCTTATAAGGTGCGTGATCTTGAACTTGGCGAGCAGCTGACCGATACGACTGTGGTTGAATAGAGTCGATGCACTTAGGTTTACGTCACTGAGGTTTATGTCGCTTAGGTTTTTACTTAAAAGTGATTGATATTGCCTCGGTAATATAAGGTGAGTCACTGGGGACTGAGTGCTATCACGCATGGACATTCCTTATCGCTGAAGCCTTCGCCAGAAGATGAATATCATCTTTGCCTAAATCCGATTCTAATTCAATGAGATCTATATGTATGCGATAGCTTAAGCATATTGGATTGCTGAGCGAAAAAAAGCGCAGTGCTTAGGGCGACTGCGCTTTTATTATTCAGACCAACGGCGACGTGAGCCGAATGTTAAGCCTTAGCTTTATTGGCCTTTGCCAGCTCGATATCCCGTTTTAGCAGTGGCTTTAAGAAGCGTGCCGTGTGGGAGGTTGGATGCTCGGCGACTTCTTCCGGCGTGCCTGTGGCTAAAATCATACCACCACCACCGCCACCTTCTGGGCCTAAGTCGATAATCCAGTCTGCGGTTTTGATCACATCCAGATTATGCTCAATCACCACAATCGTGTTGCCGTGGGATTTGAGACGATGCAACACGTCGAGCAGCAATTGAATATCGGCAAAATGTAAGCCCGTGGTCGGTTCATCCAAGATATACAAGGTTTGGCCCGTGTCACGCTTAGACAACTCTTTGGCAAGTTTCACCCTTTGGGCTTCGCCACCCGAAAGTGTTGTCGCACTTTGGCCGAGACGCACATAGGACAAACCCACATCCATCAAGGTTTGTAGCTTACGGGCAATGGCAGGTACGGCATCGAAGAATTGACGCGCATCTTCCACTGTCATCTGCAGTACTTCGTGAATATTCTTGCCTTTATAGCGTACTTCTAAGGTTTCGCGGTTGTAGCGCTTACCTTTACAGGAATCGCAGGGCACATACACATCGGGGAGGAAGTGCATTTCGACCTTGATCAAGCCATCGCCTTGGCAGGCCTCACAGCGTCCACCTTTAACGTTAAAGGAGAAGCGGCCGACTTGATAACCGCGAGTGCGTGACTCTTGGGTTCCGGCAAAAATTTCGCGAATTGGGGTGAAGATGCCGGTATAAGTGGCCGGATTCGAACGCGGTGTGCGACCAATCGGACTTTGGTCGATATCGACCACTTTGTCGCACAGTTCCATCCCTTCGATACGGTCATAGGGTGATGGCTCATCCACCGTCGCCCCGTTGAGCATTCTATGGGCGATTTTGAAGAAGGTATCGTTGATTAAGGTCGATTTACCCGAACCCGATACGCCCGTCACACAAGTGAATAGGCCAATGGGAATGGTTAAATCTACATTACGCAAGTTGTTGCCGCGGGCGCCAAACAATTGAATGACTTGGTTTTTGTCGAAGGGAATGCGCGGCGTATCGATATGAATGCTGCGCTTACCGGAAATATATTGTCCGGTAACTGACTCTTCACAGGCGATGATTTTCTCAATTGGACCGTCACAAATCACTTCGCCGCCGTGTACGCCAGCGCCAGGGCCGATATCGATCACGTGATCCGCCATACGGATCGCATCTTCGTCATGCTCAACCACAATCACAGTGTTGCCCAAATCCCGCAGGTGGATAAGCGTCTGCAGCAGACGTTCGTTATCCCTTTGATGCAGACCAATTGAGGGTTCGTCGAGCACATACATCACGCCGACGAGCCCTGCACCGATTTGGCTGGCGAGTCGAATACGTTGGGCTTCACCGCCGGAGAGGGTTTCTGCCGAGCGCGATAGGCTCAAATAATTGAGACCCACGTTGACGAGGAAGCCTAAGCGATCGCGGATTTCCTTTAAAATCTTCTCGGCAATCTGCGCCTTTTGGCCGCTAAATTCGACTTTCTCGAAGTAGTCCAAGGCTTCGCCAATCGACCAAGTGGTGAGTTGTGGCAGGTTGATATCACCTAAAAACACGTTACGTGCTTCTTCGCGTAAGCGCGAGCCACCACAGCTTTGACAAGCTTGGGTATTGATAAACTTGGCTAATTCGTCACGTACCGAGTTACTTTCGGTTTCGCGATAGCGCCTGTCCATGTTGTTTAGAATGCCTTCGAAGGGGTGATTACGCACCACCACATCACCGCGGTCATTAATGTATTTAAAGGCAATACTTTCTTTACCTGAGCCGTAAAGTACGATTTTGCGGACTTTTTCGCTAAGCTGCTCGTAGGGCACTTCGACATCGAACTTATAGTGTTCGGCGAGTGAGCTAAGCATTTGGAAATAGTAGAAGTTGCGTCTATCCCAGCCGCGAATCGCACCGCCCGCCAGTGAAAGCTCGGTATTGGTGATCACGCGCTCAGGATCGAAAAATTGTTGTACCCCTAAACCATCACAGGTTTGGCACGCGCCGGCTGGATTGTTAAAGGAGAAGATCCTTGGCTCTAATTCCGCCATCGAATAACCGCAGTGCGGGCAGGCGAAGTTGGCCGAGAAGATCAGTTCTTCGCCTTTGGATTTACCAGTACCCGTGTCGTCTTCCATGCTGGCAACGGTCGCGATACCGCCGGAGAGTTCTAGCGCAGTTTCGAAGGATTCCGCTAAGCGTTGCTTGATATCGTCACGCACTTTAAAACGGTCGACGACCACTTCAATCGTGTGTTTAACGTGTAAGTCTAAGGTTGGCGGATCGGTTAAGTCACACACTTCACCGTCGATACGCGCGCGGATATAACCCTGCGCCGATAGACCTTCGAGCAATTTAACGTGTTCACCCTTACGGGCGTTGACCACAGGTGCAAGCAGCATCAAGCGGCTGTCTTGGGGCATTTCCAACACTTTATCGACCATCTGGCTGACGGTTTGTGCCGCCAAGGGTTGATTGTGTGTCGGACAACGCGGCTCACCCACGCGGGCAAACATCAAGCGCAGGTAATCGTAAATTTCGGTAATCGTGCCCACGGTTGAACGTGGGTTATGGGAGGTGGATTTTTGCTCTATGGATATCGCCGGGCTTAAGCCTTCGATATGGTCCACATCGGGCTTTTCCATTAAACTCAAAAATTGGCGAGCATAGGCAGATAGGGACTCGACATAACGTCGCTGGCCCTCGGCATATAAAGTATCGAAAGCGAGGGAGGATTTGCCAGATCCCGATAAGCCCGTGATGACAATCAGTTTATCCCTTGGGATAGTCAGGTTGATATTCTTGAGATTGTGGGTGCGTGCGCCGCGTATTTCAATCTTATCCATCTATCGCTCTAATGCCATATGCTTAAAAAAATGAGCACAAGTATCGCACAGTTCCGCCGCTGAGTTTAGTTGATTCTGTGATCTGCACCAATCCTAGGGCTGGCACTGGCTTTAAGTCGACCTGCTTTGCGGGATGTTGTGGATGGAATGGATTAACTAAGATTAATACTGTTGTTGCGTACTGACTCACAGGACAATTGTGAACACTATGTTAGACTCATTCCCCTGTGCATGAGCGTTAAAAATAAAGATGTTAACTCAGACACAGTCAATATAGGTCCGTGATAAACGGGATAAAAGCTAAGTGTATAGTCAGTGGTTTAGGCCACTATTTCCTTTTGAGCAAATCCTTTTGGGTGTGGTAACATGCGCCCCTTAAAAGACTTCAATCCAGGGCAAAATCATGGGTAACAACGGACTTTCGGGTACTGAGAAAAAAGTCGCGTTTTCTTTAGCCAGTGTATTTGGTTTGCGCATGATGGGCTTGTTTATGATCATGCCCGTCTTTGCACTTTATGGTCAGCATCTCGAAGGCTTTTCGCCTCTGTGGGTGGGTATTGCTATCGGCGCCTATGGCCTGACTCAAGCCGTGCTGCAAATCCCTATGGGGATTTTATCTGACAAATATGGTCGCAAGCCGATTATTCTTGGTGGCTTAGTGTTGTTTGCTATTGGCAGTGTTATCGCTGCTAACGCAGATACGATTTATGGCGTTGTCTTTGGTCGAGCAGTACAGGGTATGGGCGCGATTGCCGCTGCCGTGCTGGCGCTTGCCGCGGATTTAACCCGCGACGAGCAGCGCACTAAGGTGATGGCGATTATTGGTATGTGTATCGGGTTATCTTTTGCCCTGTCTTTGCTAATGGGACCTATCGTTGCGCAACATCTTGGGTTGACTGGATTGTTTTGGTTAACGGCGGTATTTGCTATTGTCGGTATGCTGTTGATCCAGTTTTTAGTGCCTAATCCCATCACTCAGGCGCCGAAGGGAGACACTCTCGCAACGCCCGCTAAGCTCAAACGTATGTTCCTCGAGCCGCAATTATTTAGGCTTAACGCTGGGATTTTTATCCTGCATTTAGTGCTCACCGCAGTATTTGTGGCACTACCGCTGGATCTGGTGGATGCGGGTCTAGTGAAAGAAAAACATTGGATGCTGTATTTCCCCGCTTTTGTGGGCGCATTTATTTTGATGGTGCCGTTAATCATCATAGGGGTTAAACGCAAAAATACTAAGGCGATGTTCCAAATTGCTCTCGTGATCATGATAGTGGCATTGCTGTCGATGGCCGCATTTGCGAGCAATCTTTGGGTATTGAGTTTTGCCGTGGTGCTCTTCTTTACAGGGTTTAACTATTTAGAAGCCTCACTGCCAAGTTTGATTGCCAAATTTTGCCCCGTCGGCGAAAAAGGTTCGGCCATGGGCGTGTATTCTACTAGCCAATTTTTAGGGGCTTTTTGTGGTGGTATGCTCGGTGGTGGTGCTTTCCAGCTCGTGGGCGCAGTCGGGGTATTTATTGTTGCCGTGATCTTAATGTCTATTTGGTTATTCCTGACATTAGGCATGCAAAATCCTGTGCTGTTAAAGAGTTACACCTTAGAAGCCGAAGTGAAAGACAAGGCGCAAGCGCGCGATATGGCAACCCAGTTATCCCAATTAATGGGCGTTGTTGAAGCCATAGTCGTGCTGGACGAGAAAGTGGCTTACTTAAAGGTAGATGAGCATTTCGATTTAAGAGAAGCACGAGCTGTGTTAGGCTCTGCTCAATAATATCTGGTCTGCCGTGTGGTATTTGGGGAAGCTGATTTTCCTCTATGGCAATAAAGATAAACAACATACTGAATTAATAGATTATTTAAAGAATCGCAGGAGATTTCAATGGCCAGTCGTGGTGTTAACAAGGTAATTTTGGTTGGCAATTTGGGACAAGATCCAGAAGTGCGTTATATGCCAAACGGTAATGCAGTCGCAAACATCACAGTAGCGACTAGCGAATCGTGGAAAGACCAACAGGGTCAACAGCAAGAGCGTACTGAATGGCACCGTGTGGTTCTGTTCGGCAAATTAGCTGAAATTACAGGTGAATACCTGCGTAAAGGTTCACAGGTTTACCTTGAAGGTAAACTGCAAACTCGTAAGTGGAAAGACCAAAGTGGTCAAGACCGTTACAGCACTGAAGTGGTTATCGACCAAAGCGGTAGCATGCAAATGTTAGGTAGCCGTGGTCAAGGTGGACAAGCACAAGGCGCGCCAATGGGCGGCGGCATGCCACAAAACGCAGGTTATCAATCTGCACCACAACAAGCCGCGCCTGCGCAAAATCAATATGCGCCAGCGCCTCAAGCTGCACCTGCTTACCAAGCGCCAGCTCAGCAACAATATGCTCCGCCAGCACCTGCCCAGCAGCAAGGTTATGGTCAGCCGCAGGCTCAACAACCACAACAAGGTGGTTATGCGCCTAAGCCGCAAGCCGCTCCAGCGCCAGCTTATCAAGCGCCTGCAGCACCGGCACAGCGCCCTGCGCCACAACCACAGCAAAACTTCACTCCAGATTTGGATGATGGCTGGGATGACGATATTCCGTTCTAGCCCGGAACTTTCTAAAAGTGTAAAGACAAAATTAGAATGAATCCATTTAAGCCACGCGAGTCGTGGCTTTGTTGTTTCTTGTCTTTATGCTTTTAAGTTTTGTGCTTTGAGGCCGTGGGCGAGGTTGCTAAATCTTTCACCTCGCTTGCTCACACAACGATACGTTTGAGATAGAAACTTAGAACGTATAATCGAAGTTATAACGCATGCCTAGCATGATCTGGTCATTGGTTTCGCGGTATTCAAAATCTGTTTTTTGATATTCGATGAAGGTGCTGAATTTCGGTGTTTTATGCCATTCCAGTGTAGTGTTATAGGCATTGTATTTCGCAGAGGTGATGTCATTGTCGCCATCGTCATATCTGGACACGCCTAGCTTGATTTTATAGCTGTCAGTGATGGGATAGCTTGCAACTACATCCAGTGTTGAACCATCCAATGTAGTGCCATCGACGCTGTCTTTTTCAATGTTTTGATAGGCTGCGGCGAGGAACAAAGAATTGAAATTTTTCGCTAGGGTTACACCGAATGTATTTTCATCCTTGTTGTCCTCTAACTCTTTATTATAAAAAGCCGCGGCAATGTAGATGAAGTCGGTTTTATAACGGATACCCGTGTTAACGAAGTCACTGCCGCCACTGCCTTTATTGCCGTCGAATTGCGCATCGGCCGAAAATAACAGGTCGCCAAACTCTTTACGATAGGTCACGAGATTATTGAGCCTGAATGGGCTCGCACTGTCATAAGCTAGAGGCGTTCCTGAGCGGTTAAATATATCAACGGGATCGGAAATCATTTCCTGCGTGACGGCTTGTTTACCTATGGCAACGCTACCAAAAAATCCCTTTAATCCGACATAGGCTTTGCGCGCATCGCCAAAGTCACCGTCATCTTTGATATCGACCTTAAATTCCCCTTTCGCAAAACCGACTAAGCCATTACCGAGTTGGTGCTCTGCAGCAAAACCAATCCGCGAGTTTGCATCGCCTACATCCCACACATCGTCCGAGTTAGTGTGGGTCAGGCCGAAGGTTGGGCGTAAAGAACCATAAAAATTAAACTGGGTATCCGATGGCACTGATGGCTCATTTTCTTGAGCTTCGAGCATGGCGAGTCTCTGCTGAATTTGTTGTAACTCAGTGCGTAATTCGTCATTGGTTTCTGCTGTATTATTGGCTTGAACGGCAAAGATAGGTGTGGCAAAGCTCAGCACAAGTATGGCTGATGTAAGTTTAGACGGTTTCATTTATGTTTCCTTACATAACAACTACTCGCGTTACGCTAATGGATTTTGTTGCCGATTGAGCTGTATCGCTAGTAGTAAGGAGCTGCACTTGTGATAGTGCTGGGGAGGCGCCTAACTAAGAAAATTAGGCTTCGTAACTCAGCAGCTGACAGATAAAACGTGTCAGCTGGTTTTGGAAAGGTGCAATCCTATCCATCCCGCCAAAACAGCGGGATGTTAGAGGGAGGATTAGAGTATGGTCGCGGCCATTTTGCGGCGCAGGTAAGCGATTTGCTGCATGTGTGGCAAATCTTTGGGGCAGTTATCTTGGCAGCCGAGTAGCGTCATACAGCCAAATACGCCATCTTGATTGCCAATCACATGGTAGAAATCATCCGCGCTGCGGCTGTCTCTGCTATCCATTTCAAAGCGGGCGATTTTCATCATGCCAACCGCACCAACAAAGGTGTCACGCATTTGTTTGGTGGCGCAGGCCGACACGCAAACGCCACATTCGACGCAGCGTTCTAGCTCATAGATCCGCGCGGCTTCTTCAGGTGCCATTGGATTTTCGAGGCGATGAATGTCCTGATCATCGGGTCTAGGATGCAGCCACAGTTTTAAGCGTTCGGCTAATTCGCGCATAAATTTACCCGTGTTCACCGATAAGTCGCCAATCAGCTCGAAGCCAGGTAGCGGCATGAGGGTGATTTCGCCATTGGGATAATTTGCCGTTAACGTGCGACAGGCAAGCGTGGGGAAACCATTGATCACCATGGCGCAACTGCCACAGATGCCCGCGCGGCAGACAAAGTCAAACTGCAGTGACGGGTCTTGTAGCTCACGTAGTTGATTTAAGGCGATAAACACTGTCATGCCCGGTGTTTCAGTCAACTGATAACGTTCCATCTTTGGCTTGTCTTGGCCATCTTGCGGATCGTAGCGAAAGATATTAAAGCTGATTTGACGGCTCATAGTGGTTTGTTTCCTACCGGTTGGGCTGGAGTGATCGCTAAGGTATCGCTGAGGCGTTCATTAGGAGCCTGCAGGTGGCTTGGCAGCTCGTATGGCATCAGGGCTCGCTGCAGTGTGTTTCTATCGGGATCATCACCTAAGCTCGCGAGCACTTGATTGATTTCTTGTACGCGTTTTTCGGTATCTGGATGGGCGATAGTATTATCGTTACCGTAGCCACGGTATCCCGGTGGTAGCTCCATTTTCATCACATCTAGCGCTTCATAACGCAGTACTGGTTCCAGTGATTCGGCATCAGGCCAAGTTGCCAGTGTGCGGTTGAGCCAATCTTTATCGTTGCGTTGTGGGTAATCTTCCCGTGAATGGGCGCCGCGGCTTTCAGTGCGAGCCTCTGCGCCACAGGCGACGGTTAGGGCTACTTTTAACATACGGGTGACGCGCAGCGCTTCGACTAACTCAGGATTAGCGTGACGTTTTTTACATTTAAGGCCAAGATTTTTTGCCCGCAGCAGTAAGTCTTTCAAGCCTTTGATGGCTTTATCTAATTCGGGTCCATTACGGAAGATCCCGACGTAGTTCATCATGATGCGTTGCATTTCTTTCTTTATTTGGAAGGGATTTTCTGTACCGTTGCCTTCGACCAGTCCATCAATTTCTTGCTGCAATTTATCAATGAATTTTTGAGTCAGCGCAGTATCAATTTCTAAGTTGTTATTCTCACAAAAATCAGCCACATATTTACCGATGATCATGCCGCCAACCACAGTTTCTGCCACCGAATTACCGCCTAAACGGTTAAAACCATGCATGTCCCAACAGGCCGCTTCTCCGACACTGAACAGTCCTTTGAGTTGTGGACTCTCGCCAGTGGCATTGGTGCGCACGCCGCCCATAGAGTAATGCTGAGTTGGCCTGACGGGGATCCAATCTTTGCAAGGATCGATACCGAGGAAGTAATCACAAATCTCTTTCACTTCGCGCAGGTTGGTTTCGATATGCTCACGGCCCAGCTGCGTAATATCCAGCCACAGATGTGGGCCATAAGGGCTTTCGACGCCATTGCCTTTGCGCATGTGCTCTGTCATGCGGCGGGAAACCACATCGCGCGAAGCGAGTTCTTTTTTCTCTGGTTCGTAATCTGGCATAAAGCGGTGGCCGTCTTTATCGCGCAGGATACCGCCATCACCACGACACCCTTCAGTGGTAAGGATCCCCGCGGGCACTATGGCGGTAGGGTGAAACTGCACCGCTTCCATATTGCCTAAGGTGGCGACACCAGTATCGAGTGCTAACGCTTGGCCTATGCCTTCGCAGATGGTGGCATTGGTCGATATTTCATAAATCTTGCCATAACCGCCAGTGGCGATGGTGGTGGATTTGGCCACATAAGCGCGCAATTCACCTGTGACTAAACAGCGGGCAATGACTCCATGGCAACGCTTACCGTCATGGATCAGCGACAGGGCTTCAATCCGTTCATGTACTGGAATGCCCATGGAGATAGCTTGGTTATCGACCGCGTACAGTAAAGAGTGGCCAGTGCCGTCTGCGGTGTAACAAGTACGCCATTTTTTTGTGCCACCAAAATCGCGGGCATTGATCAGGCCGTGAGCTTCTTCAGCCTCATTGAGCGTTACCCTTTGCGCGTTCATGATGACTTCACGTGGGCCGGCGGATATTCTCGACCAAGGTACGCCCCAGTTGGTGAGTTCGCGGATCGCTTTTGGTGCAACGTGGGCAAACATGCGTGCGACGTCTTGATCGCAGCCCCAGTCAGAACCTTTGACTGTGTCTTGAAAGTGAATGTCTTCGTTATCGCCCATGCCTTTAACGGTATTGCCTAGGCTGGCTTGCATTCCGCCCTGTGCGGCGGCCGAATGTGAACGTTTTGCGGGAATTAACGATAGCACTAAGGTATCTAGGCCTCGCTCTTTGGTGGCAATCGCGACTCTAAGGCCTGCCAATCCTGCGCCAATGACTAATGAGTCTGTATAAATGATTTTCAAATCAGATCCTTATCTAATAATTTAGATAACATTTCATGGATTTATCATTGCGCTCCTCGGGCATAGATGCGCTGCAACTATGTATCAGAGGAGGATCCGTATGTTGTTTGTCTTGCTATACAGGCCAGGTGCGCCGATAGCGTCATGCCCATTACTGAGGAATAAACGGTTGTACTGGCAAAACTAATTCGATACCAATATTGATATAGGTCACTAGGCTTAATGTGCCTAAACACAATAAATAGACGATCAATATTTGCGCTATAGTGCGGATAAGTGGACGGTTACTACTCACACCCCACTTTAATATCACTCGGTATAAACCAACGATGCCGTGGAATAACACGATAGGTAAAAACACCACGTATAAGAGCCAAGCGTTATCATGGTAAACCCGTTCGGCCGAAAGGTGAGGGCCAATATCAGGGTTTAAAATCATAGTGGCAAGATGGGCTGACACTAAGAAAAACAGTAAGAAACCAGTGATCATCTGCCAGAACCATGCTTGGGTATCTCTATGCTTGATAGTCGACATGAAGCCACGCATCGCTCGCCATTGGCCTAATTGCACTGGAAAACGACGTAATGCGGTGGCGGCATGTATTGCAACAATCACGAGCATAATGACTGAAATGATCTGGGTCACTATGGGGAAGCCATGACCCGTCGAGCTAAACATACTGCCTTCTAAGAATTGCACCATGTGAAAGAAGGTTTCTTTACCAAATAAAATGCTCGCCTCGAAATGCATATGAAATAAGAGGAAAATACCTAATATAAGTCCTGTCACACTTTGTAAGCAGTCTGCTTTAGCCGACCAAGCTTGGCCAAATGGTCCGCCGTTAATGGCGGTAGGAACACGCGTTTTTGCTGACATTAATTCACCTCTTACTCGATTTGCTATGGCGTGAATGTACCTGCATCACGCCAAAACAAAGTCTATAGATACAGATTAAAAGAAGAGGGTTAATCCATTTGTAGGCATTAGCCCTGAGAGCACTTAGGGTAAAATTGAGCTACAGCATCATGCCGCCAAACAGGAAGGCCAATGCCACACTGGTGGCAATCGTCACAACGCCAGGGACCAGGAACGGATGGTTAAATACCGCCTTACCAATCCGAGTCGAGCCGGTATCATCCATCTCGACCGCAGCCAGTAGCGTGGGGTAAGTCGGTAATACAAACAGCGCGCTGACGGCGGCGAAAGAGGCTACGGCTGTCAATGGACTTACGCCAATCGCTAAGGCTGCGGGCATCAGCGCCTTCGTTGTCGCGCCTTGGGAGTAGAGCAGCATGGAGGCAAAGAATAAGGTTACCGATAATAACCAAGGCTGACTTTGCAGTAAGGTGCCGGCAAGATCTTTGATTTCCTCGATATGATTCGACACTAAGGTATCGCCTAACCAAGCCACACCTAATACACAGACACAGGCTGACATGCCTGACTTGAAGGTGGCCGCATTGGATATTTCGCTCGCGTCTAACTTACAGAAAATCGTAATGGCGGCAGCTGCCGTGAGCATCAGCACCATAATGGCGGCGTCGCGTGGCAATACAGGGTCAACAATCAAACCGACTTTGTCAGATATCGCAGTGGCATAGGCCATGACAGCCGCAATCGCCAGTAAGAAAATCATCACAGATCGTTTCGCGCCGGCTTTAATCTCGATTTGAGTTGTACCGCGTGTTTTGACTAAACCTTTGGCTAAGCGTTCTTGATAGACAGGATCATCGGCCAGTTCTTTACCCATTAAGTTGGCAACAACGGCGCCGACCATGCAGGCGAGGAAAGTTGAGGGAATACAAACGGCTAACAGTACTAAATAATCTACGCCAAACGGCTCTAAGATGCCTGAGAAGAACACGACAGCCGCTGAAATCGGTGAGGCGGTAATGGCGACTTGAGATGCGACAACGGCAATAGATAAGGGACGAGAGGGGCGAATGCCTTGCTCTTTTGCGACTTCGGCAATAACAGGTAAGGTGGAGAATGCTGTGTGGCCTGTACCCGCAAAAAGTGTCATGAAATAGGTGACGACAGGGGCCAGAAAGGTGATTTGTTTTGGATGCTTACGTAATAATTTTTCTGCCAGTGAGACTAAATAATCCATCCCTCCAGACACTTGCATGGCCGCGATTGCGGTGATAACTGACATAATGATGAGGATCACGTCAATCGGGATATTGCCCGGTTTGAGTCCCATCCCCGCGGTCAGTATCAGTACCCCGACACCGCCAGCGAAGCCGACTCCCATGCTACCCATCCTTGCACCAAGGTAAATAGCCCCGAGGACGATAATTATCTCTAATATAATCATAGTGTTAACTCTATTTTATTTTTAATTTCAATAGCCTGCGCATATTCACTCTGCGCAGGCTTATTCTTGAATCATCGAGTTGTGGGCTGGGGAAGGCTCCCCAGCCCCACTGAGTTACACTTTGGCTTTGCTGGTGTTGCGTTTAGCCTGATATTTAGGATTCATCAGGTTTTCAACCGAGAGAATGTCATCGAGTTCTTCAACCGTTAACAAACCGCGTTCGAGTACCACTTCACGGACATTTTTACCCGTTTGGGCGCAAATCTTGCCTATGATGTCACCTTCATGGTGGCCGATGATTGGGTTAAGGTAGGTCACTATCCCGATAGAGTTCATCACATGGGCCATGCAGATCTCTGGATTTGCTGTGATACCTTCAACGCATTTTTCACGTAGAGAGATACAGGCATTGCCCATCAAACTGAGCGACTCAAACATCGCCTGTCCAATCACAGGTTCCATTACGTTAAGCTGTAATTGGCCTGCTTCGGCGGCCATAGTGATAGTGATATCATTGCCGACAATCTTAAAGGCAACCTGATTGACGACCTCAGGGATCACAGGGTTAACCTTGGCTGGCATGATGGAGGAACCCGCTTGCAGCTCAGGAAGATTAATCTCCTTCAGACCTGTACGTGGACCCGATGAAAGTAAGCGTAGGTCGTTACAAATCTTGGACATTTTAATCGCCATACGCTTAATTGCACTGTGCAGCATAACGTAGGCACCACAATCGGATGTCGCTTCGATTAAATCTTCCGCTGGCACATAGGCGCGGCCAGTAATGTCTGCCAGATACTTAATGGCTAATGCAGAATAACCGACAGGCGTATTGAGCCCTGTACCAATGGCGGTTGCGCCTAAGTTCACTTCTAACAACAGCTCTTGGCAACGCTTGATGGACTTAATTTCTTCTCGCAATGTAACAGCAAAGGCATGAAACTCTTGGCCTAAGGTCATAGGCACGGCATCTTGCAATTGAGTGCGGCCCATTTTTAAGACGGTTTTAAACTCTGTGGCTTTAGTGTCGAAAGCGCTGATAAGGTCGGTTAATGCATCTAACAGAATATCGGTACTGTTGATGACCGCAATACGGAAACCTGTTGGATAGGCATCGTTAGTCGATTGGCATTTATTGACATGGTCATTAGGATTGATGACATCGTAACGGCCTTTTTCAAGCCCCATGATTTCCAGTGCAACGTTGGCTAATACCTCATTGGTATTCATGTTGACCGAAGTACCTGCTCCTCCTTGATAAACATCGACCGGAAATTGATCAACAAATCGACCCGTTGTGAGTATCAGATCGCACGCTTCAATAATTTTGTCAGCGATTTCAGGACTTACAGCGCCTAATTCACTGTTAGCCATGGCAGCGGCTTTTTTTGTTAGCATCATGCCACGGACTAATTCAGGTACATCGGAAATTTTTTGATTACTCAGCTTAAAGTTTTCGATGGCACGCAATGTATGTATGCCATAATAAAATTCATTGGAAACTTCTTTTGTGCCCAATAAATCTTCTTCGATCCGTACGCTATTAGTATCTTTCATTTCGATCCTATTAAATCCAATTAATAGTAAGATATATCTCCGAGTATTGAGTTGTGGATATGTACAATAAGTATACGTAACACATCAAGAATAACTCATCGAAAACATGAAGGAGAATCGTCTCCTTGACTATCGAAGTAGATCTTAACGCTTTGGCAATAACAGGATTAGGATGGTGATCACTTAACTGTTTGAAATAGTGTATTTCTTTTGTTTCTTAGATAAGTCTCTCAACTCGGATCACTAGTGTGAGCCATTACTTTTTGATGCAAATTAGCTATAGATTTGTTATTCGTTAACCAATCGGCGACATATTTATTCAAGTGTTTTTAAATTTAAATAAACCATACGATATTTAATTGTCACTGCGTTAATAGCGAATAATCATTGATTAGTTAAATCTACTCAATAATAAATGCATGGTGTTTTCCTTAAAGTTTAAATAATCAATTAGATAACGCTAAATCTGTTATTTCATTTTAGTGAGAGCTATCACAGTGAGGCTTAGACAATAGTGCACACTGTGGGCGTTTATTATTAATCAAAGGATGTAAGCATGAATTTTCCAATGCGTAAGCTTTTGCTCTCGGTCACTTTAGGGTTATTTCTCTCCTCCGCGGCGCAGGCGCTTCCACAGGTACGTATTATTGCCACGGGTGGCACTATTGCGGGAGTCGGACAATCGGCTACTGAGTCTAACTATCAGGCTGGTGAAGTGGGCATTAGTAGCTTAATTGCGGCCGTGCCTGAAATGAAACAACTTGCCGATATTCAAGGTGAGCAACTGGTTAAAATCGGTTCGCAGGATATGAACGATAAAGTTTGGCTAGCCTTAGCCAAGCGCATCAATCTGTTATTGGCTGATAAAGATGTCGACGGTATTGTCATCACCCATGGTACTGATACCTTAGAGGAAACAGCGTATTTTTTAAATCTCACCATCAAGAGCGATAAGCCTGTAGTACTGGTTGGGGCAATGCGTCCATCAACCGCCATGAGTGCCGATGGCCCGATGAATCTGTATAACGCAGTCGCGACCGCCGCTAACCTCGAATCTAAAGGTCGAGGCGTGTTAGTGGTGATGAACGATACCGTATTGAATGCCCGCGATGTGACTAAGACTAACACTACAGGTGTACACACTTTTGCCGCGCCTAACTTTGGCCCGCTTGGCGTTATCCATAACAGCAAGATTGAGTACATGGGTAATACTGAGCGTCAACATACTACGCAAACGCCTTTTGATGTCAGCAAACTCGACAAGTTGCCACAGGTAGGGATTGTCTACAACTATGCTAATGCCAGCGATTTACCTGTCAAAGCCATGGTTGAAGCGGGTTTTGATGGCATAGTCAGTGCCGGTGTGGGTAACGGTAATATCTACCACTCTATATTCGATGTTTTAGCTAAAGCGAGTCAAAAAGGCACCTTAGTCGTTCGCTCTAGCCGAGTGCCCACAGGCGCAACCACGCTTGATGCCGAGATAGACGATGCTAAATATGGCTTTATCGCAGCAGGTAATCTTAACCCGCAAAAAGCCCGCATTTTACTGATGCTGTCCTTAACGCAAAGCAAAGATCCACAACAGATCCAACGTTGGTTTCAACAGTTTTAAGATTCAACTGCGTGATAAAACAAAAGCCCTGCGAATATTCGTAGGGCTTTTGCATTAATGGCTTACCTGTGAAGTGGTTTTTTCACGAGGCCATGAGCCGAAATATCTAAACTTTGGTGTGATTTTTAAAGCCAAAATTGTGAGGGTTCAACTCAGATTTTCAATCAAGATATTGCTCTATTACTAGATTGGCGAAAAGGCTTCGCCAATTAAGCACTCAATATCTCGCAAATATATGCATACCATTCCACAGTAACCATTAAATCCACAGCTGTTTCAGCTTCCTTCCTCGCTCATTATTTTTCGGCATATTCTGACTATATATCAAGGCGATAAACTATTTTTAGTACGGCATAAGGTATTGATTTTGTGACTTAAAGTGCTTTAGGTACTATAGTGAAAGCTTATTTTATCTGAAACATAGGTGAGCGCTTCCTAGGTTTCTTGTTTGATTTTGGGGGCAAAGTGCGAATTTTAATGAACAATTTCAAGGTAATTAGTTTTGTGCGTCAGTGGTTACTGCTGGCGCTTTTGAGTATGGCGTTGCCACTGCAGGCGAGTGAAGATCCGCTGTGGATGGGAACGACAGGCTTGCCTATGAGTGAGCGGATCCATACCGGTGAACTTGCCAATGGTATGCGTTATTTATTGGTGAGCAATAAGACGCCGGAGCAGGCGGTCATAGTGCGGATGCGGGTGGATGTAGGCTCTTTGGTCGAGTCTGATACCGAGCAAGGATTAGTGCACTTTCTTGAGCATATGGCCTTTAATGGCTCGACCGGATTGGCGGCGGGGGAGATGATGCCGACATTGCAGCGCCTTGGCCTGAGTTTTGGCGCCGATACCAATGCTGTGACTGAGTTTCAGCAGACGGTCTATCAATTTAACCTGCCAAGTAATAGCCAAGATAAAATCGATACTGCTTTGTTTTTAATGAGAGAAATTGGCAGTAATCTATTACTCGATCCAGCGCTAATTGAACGTGAAAAAGCGGTAGTGTTGTCTGAGCTGCGTGAACGTAGCGGTGCGGATCTTGAGAATTACCGTAACCAATTACAGTTTTTAATGCCAAACACATTGCTGTCAAAGCGCTTCCCCGTGGGTGAGGCGAACAGTATCAGTAATGCCAATCGCGAGGCGTTGCTGTCTTTATATCAGCGTTTTTATATGCCCTCACGTACTACTTTAATTGTGGTGGGTGATATCGAGGTCGCCGCGGTAGAACAAAAGATAAAACAACAGTTTGCCAGTTGGAAAGCCGAGCCTTTGGCCGCTAAAACCAAGGAACAAGCTATTGGTACTGTCGCAGAGCGCCAAAGTGTCGATGCGGCGGCATTTTTTGATCAAAGTCTGTCAACGTCAGTTTCCCTTGGCATGCTAAAACCCATCTCAGCGATTACCGATAGCCCTGCTGTGCGGGAGCAGGAAATGTTGCTCGAGCTTGCCCACGGCATCTTGTATCGCCGTATGGAGTCGCAATTACTGCATAGCCAAGGTTTATATGGTGTAAACCTGCAGGTTGGGCCGCAGTTTGATATTGCCTATGGCACACAAATGAGCCTAGGTACGCAGGAAAATAACTGGCAAGAGGGAATCGCACTCTTGGAGAAAACCCTGCGTCAAGCAAAAGAGTTTGGTTTTAGCCAGCAGGAAATTGACCAGCAAATCAAACGTATGCATAAGGGATATCAGCTAAGTGTCGCGGGTAGCAGTACCATTCACAGTGTGAATATTGCCGAGAGTCTAGTGTATTCGGTGGCGGGCAATCGCGTCCCTGTCGAACCTGATTGGCAGCTCGCATTTTTTGAAAAAATAATGCCAACAGTGACACCGCAAAAGCTAAGCCAAGTGTTTAATCAAACATGGAACGCTACGCCGTATTTGTATCTGACGAGCAATAAGCCCATTGAAAATGCTGAAAAACAGCTTATCGCCAGCTACGAGAAAAGCCGTAAACAAGCGGTGAGCGCACCAGCAATCAAGGCGATTGATGAGTTTGCTTATACTCAGTTTGGTGAGCAAGGCAAGTTAGTGGCCGACAGTCGCGATAAGGAAACGGGGATTCGCCAACTGCAATTTGCCAATGGCGTGCGGCTTAATCTTAAGCCTACCAACTTTAACAAAGGCACCACATTGGTCAGCCTAAACATTGGCTTTGGTGAAGTGCCATTCCCTGAGTTGGATGGTTTGTCTTATCTGTTTAACAGTGCGTTTGTGCAGGGTGGGCTCAAGGCCCATGATTATGACAGTCTGCAGGATATTTTTGCTGGGCAAGATATTTCCATCAACTTAGGCCTGCGTGAGCAAAGTTTTGGCGGCGAGATTAGCACTAATGCCGCAGAGCTTCGCACGCAGCTTGGCTTAATGACGGCTTATTTAATTGAGCCTGGTATGGATAAGCAGGCTGAGCAATTGTTTCGTGAACAAGTGATTGCCGAGCAACAAAGTATTCATAGCAACCCACAATCTGAGTTTTCTAATCAGTTTGCCCGTATCTCCCATAATGGTGATAAACGCTATGGTTATGGTGAGCCTGAAGAAATTCTCAAACGTCACTTTGGAGAATTAGCGCCGAGTTTCCATTCGGCCGTCGAGCAAGGGGCGATTGAACTCGCTATTGTGGGCGATTTTGACGAAGCGAGTGCCATTGCTGCTGTGGCTGAAACGCTTGGCGCCATTAAGCGTAGCCCTATTGCTAATGCTCAGTCGATAGTACCTGTGTTTCCGAAAGTGCCTGTTCAGAAAACATTAACGCATTATGGTCAACTGGATATGGCGGCACTTGCCATGGTGTGGCCTACAACGGACATGACTCACTTGAGTCAACACGCGGGATTGGGTCTGCTGGAGCAAGTGCTAAGCATTCTATTAACGGAAAACGTGAGGGAGAAAGCGGGTGCGAGTTATTCGCCATCGGCCTTTTCTTACAACGATTTCAATGCCAGCGGTTATGGTTACTTAGGTTTGTTTAGCGTGACGACTCAAGCCATGTTGCCAACGGTTGCCGAGTATTTCACCGCCGCAGTTAAGCAAGTTAAAGCGCCTTCGGGGATCAGTGAGGACTTACTTAATCGAGCCCGCCAACCAGTGCTTGAGTGGATGCAAGCGGCGCCGCAAACCAATGGTTTTTGGTTAGATCTCACCTCAACCGCCCAGAGTCATCCCGGTCGTTTTGCTGCCTTTAAACAAAGGCAAGCGTTAGCGCAGCAGATGACAGTTGCAGAACTTAATAAATTGGCGCAGCAATATCTGCAAGACGATAGCAGTTTAATGATCCAAGTTCTGCCTGCACCGCCAGAACCTCAGCAATGAGTGTTGGTCTCATAGAATAGTAGACTGATCATTCACCGACATATCCCCTGTGGTCGCAAACCGCTGGGGATATTTTTCTACCCCTGTCCTCCTCTATCTTCTTTTACCAACTTTTATTTCACGTTCGTGGTGTTATGTCCTCCCATAAGTCGTCAATGGAAATACCTGTTGTCGAAAATGCCACTCACAGATCTGCGCGAGTGAAACTAGGCTAGGCGCAACTTATGTGTGAGATGGCTAATGGGGTGAGGTATATGTTTCGATATCTATTGTGCAGTTTTTGTCTAGTGCTTTTGTACCCGACAGGGATAGATATGTACTTGGTCGGTTTGCCGCAAATTGCGCAGGATTTAGGGGCGAGTGAGGTGCAGCTGCATATTGCTTTTTCTGTGTATCTTGCGGGAATGGCAACCACTATGCTGTTTGCGGGGAGCTTAGCCGATAGGATTGGGCGTAAACCCATTACCTTGTTTGGCGCATTTTTGTTTGCTATTGCCTCTTACTTTGCCGGTAGTGCGCAAACCAGTGATCTCTTTTTAATGGCACGCTTTGCACAAGGCATTGGTGCGGGTTCTTGCTATGTTGTGGCTTTTGCGATTTTGCGTGATGTATTAGACGATAAGCGCCGAGCAAAAGTGCTCTCTATGGTCAATGGCGTGACTTGCATTATCCCTGTGATCGCGCCTGTGATAGGCCATTTAATTATGCTTAAATTTCCATGGCCTAGCCTATTTAACACTATGGCGGGGATGGGATTAATGGTATTAACCCTGTGTATTTTTGTATTGCACGAAACCTATCCTAAACCGCAATTTCACACCACAGTTGAGTCGGGTGGATATAAAGAATCCTTTAAACAGCGGTTTTTTCTCAGTCGCGTGGTGATAACGACTTTAGGCGTGACCACGATTTTAAGCTATGTAAATGTCTCTCCCATGTTGATCATGGGGCAGATGGGGTTTGACCGTGGGCAATATTCCAATACCATGGCAATGATGGCATTGGTGAGTATGTTAGCCTCATTTTCGACGCCCTTTTTGCTTAACCTGTTTAAAGAAAAATCGTTAATCTTGTTCTCTCAGACATCATTTGCCGCAGCGGCATTGGTGTTTATCTTGACTCAATTGGGCGGGGTTAGTCAGTCATTCAACCTGTTAGGTTTTGCTTTTGTTTGTTCCGGCTTTTCGATTGGATTTGGGGTCACCATGAGTCAGGCGCTGAGTCCATTTGTTACTCGTGCTGGAGTTGCCAGCTCATTACTGGGAATTGCCCAAGTGTGTACTTCAGCTTTATATATTTGGGTGATGGGTCTGCTCGAAGTGAGTGCGATTAATATATTATTAGTGATCCTCGCTGTCGGTGCGCTGGTGAGCATTACACTGATCTTAGCGGTTCCTAAATTGCCGGAAATTGTACTTAATGACCAAATCCCTGAGTCGGCTTGATCTTAACTTATTGTTTATTTTGCAGCTTTTATTACAGGAGCGGAGTGTCTCTAAGACTGCCAAAAAGCTCAATGTCACGCCATCCACTGTGAGTAAGTCGCTGGCCAAATTACGGGATTGGTTTGACGATCCCTTATTTGTCAAAACGCCGCAGGGATTTCAGTTAACGCCATTGGCTCACGGTATGGAGCAGGAGTTATCGGAATGGTTGCAAATGGGTAAGCAACTGATGGCTAAGCGCGGTGACGAGATGACCAAAGGGCTCACCTTCGAGTTGATGCTTGAGTCGCCTTTGTTGCTTATCATGCTTAATGAGCTGACTCAGGCCATTTATACTCAATACCCTGATGCAAAGGTGAAGGTACGAAATTGGGATTACGATTCACTCGAAGCGATTGTGCGTGGTGAAGCTGATATGGGTTTTACCGGCCGAGAAAGTCATCCACGTTCCAAGGAATCCCTTGATTTATTACCCTATTTTATCGATTTTGAGGTTTTATTTACCGATCTTCCTCAGGTGTATTTGCGCCGCGATCATCCCGCCTTGCAGGAAGAGTGGAATATAGACACCTTTCTTAAATATTCGCATATCAATATCTTGTGGGAAAAGAGCGAAACTTGGGCCTTAGATGATGTGCTTATTGAGCTTGGGTTAAGCCGTAATATTGTGCTGACCTTGGCCAGTTTTGAGCAGTCACTGTTTGTCGCGGCAGAGCCTCACCACAACATGATGGCAATTGCGCCACAATATTGCGAACAATATGCTCGCCAATTACACCCTGACTTAGTCAGTCGCCCTATTCCGATAAGTGGCGAATATCTTGATAAACTCGCGATCCCTTTTACCTTGATTTGGCATAAGAGAAACAGCCACAACCCCAAAATCACTTGGTTGCGAAGCAAGATAAAAGCGATTTATCAACAGCATGATTAAGGCTGTTATTTACTGCATTAACTTGTTTGGGTAATACCCAATTGCTGACAAATATGTTGGATACAAAGTTCTCGTTGTTGGCACCATAGCCCGTAGCTGACGGGGATAAGTTTAATCCCCGCGCGCTGTAAGAGTTTATACAGTTCAATATCGAAAAAGTCCGCCCAAGGTCCTGGGTAACCGATTAAATCTATTGCTAAATATTGGTTACCATAGCGACATAAAATATCCAGTTCTAGCCCTGCCATATGATAGGCGCGCCAGACTGTTATGCCTTTTGCTTCAATCGCCTGTGTCACTGACTGGCCGAAGCTATCGAGGGCATCGACATAATTGTGTGCCGCTTGAAATTGACCCGCCGATGCTAAGTAAGTTGCCAGTAAATTATTGTTGGGGAGTTCATGCGCTTGTACCGATAAAAATAGCCACTGCATTTGTTTAGCGCGGGTGATGGCGACATTGAACATATCTTCGCGATTTAAATACACGGCGGCGCGGCTGTCGTTGGCCGTAATGCTAAACGACAGCAGCATAATATCGCGTTCCTCACCTTGAAATCCAAAGGGTGTGGCAATCCGTAATTGGTGACGCTCGAGTTGTTGTGCGCTAAAGCGCGTGAGGATTTGCTGGGATAAATACTCCGTCTGATTGCGAAAACAGGAGAGTACACCAATGCTGGCGGGCACTAATGCATTATCTTGTTCATCAATCAGTTGAGACAGTTTTTGAATTAATACTTCCGCTTCTATGGCGTTAATTCCCTTACTATCACGGCTGCCAGTCACGTGGACTCTGTGTAAGTGCCCTGAACTTGTGCAAGGTCTGTGCTGCATAATCTTCAGCATGCCTTGATAAAACTGCTGATTACTAAATTGGATCAGCTCAGGTTTACTCCGAAAATGCTCATTTAAAAATACCACTTGGGATTGGCTCGCAAGGGACTGTGACGCTAAGTCGAGCATACTGGCATCACGGTAGCTCATTAGGCCGCGGCAATCCGGGGCGAGTCCGAGTTGAGTCTGGATTTGGGTTTGTTTTGCGCGGGATAAAAAAGAGAAATGGCGCAGTTGTTTGCTATCTCCCACCACCAGTGCCGCTTTTGCTCGCTGCAAGGCCGGTAAACATGCGGCAATATTGGCTTGAGTGGCTTCATCAATAATGACTAAATCAAACATTTGCTGCTCCATGGGCAGCACTTTATGTAAGCTGGCAAGGCTAGATAACCAAATGGGAAAGGTTTGTTTTAAGGCATCAAAATCCGTCTTGTAGAAGCCGTCGAGTTGCTTAGCGGACTGGCGGGCGCGTAACGCACTGGCAAAACTCACCAGCGTACTGCGCTTATGTTTGAGTAATTGGTTTAATCGATAGTGAGTTGCCAATTGTAAGTATTTGAGGCTTAAGTCTTCTTTTTGCGCGATGAGGGCCGTTAATTTATCGAGTTCATTCCATTGCTGGGCAAACCTTTTGATACCTGCACGGTAAGCCCAGTTGTAAAATCCTAAGCGCCAACGGGATTGTCCTTGTTGTAAGGTCGCCAGTTTTTGGCCGCGACGTATGGCGTGGCGGCAATGATGTATAAAGCCCGCTTCCATTTTGGTTTGCTGACGAGTCACAGTATTAAGTTGTTGTTTTGCATTGAGTAGCAATCTATCCGAGATGGCTTCATCAGATGCAGGGTGCTGACCATGGAGCATTTCATCAATCTGGTTTTTCAGAACTTTTATAAACTGCGGCGAGCCTGCTCGGATAAGGCTGCTCCCTAGCTGGAATTGTTGCTGTAACTTATCGGCAATCACATCAACAGCGACATCGGTGTGGGCGACGATAAGTACCGATTTACCTCTTAATACCTGCTCTGCTGCCACAGTGGCTATGGTGTAACTTTTACCCGTTCCCGGTGGGCCCGATATTTGCCCCAAAGTTTGATTGGCCGCCACCTTTAAGGCCTGAATTTGCGCGCGGCTTAATAACCCTGGAAGGTAAGCCTCTTGTGTGTCTTCACTGGCGCTGATTGATGTTGTTTGTTGTGTTTCTGCGAATAGCGCTTTAAGCGGTGCTGATGGTTCTGGCGCTGTCATTAGTTTGTCGAGTTCGTGCAAAATGCCGCGACTTGCGATCGAACGTTCTGCCAAAATGATTTGGCTTCGACTGACAAGAAACTGCCCACGTTTACGGCATACGCTAGTGAATTCAGCCTCATCGATCAGCTTGGGAAAATGCAATAAATGACTGGTATCAACATCGGCTTGGCCCGCCCGCAGCCAAGATATCCAGCCACTGACATCCGTTGGATTATCGCGTAAATCTTGGCTTAGGCTATGTCCTTCAACGACTAATTTTTCTAATAGAGCTTCATTGATAGTGAATGGCCCTTGGCCAGCTAGAGTGTTATTGCTCTCTAGGTAGAGATTATCGCCGTCAGCCTGTAATTGGCATTCGCGGTACAGCAGTGGCGTCACGACTTTACGTTTTTCGCCATTAAGGTCGACTGTGCCGCAGAAAAACAGACAGCAGTGCAATAATACCTTTTCACGTAAATACAAAGCGCTACGTGCTAGTAATGCACTGGCGGGAGCAAATGGCACTGGCAAGCGGGGTAGGAAGCCACTGCTTAACTCGTCTTCATGTTGGAGTAATAGCTGATCTTGCTCGGCAAGCTTGTGGCTAGACCAGAGATTGATTTCAGCACTATCGTGTTGAAAACATTGTTTGTAGTAGTTGAGAATCCCTTGCAAATCCTATCCATCCCAAAGGCTTAATTGGCGATGCGAGAGTAACCTAATCGCATTAGTCGAACAAGGTTTGTACCGTCTGAGGATAGTTTATCCATAGTCGCTTTAAGCCTAAAAGAGAGGTGTTCGATAGATCAGCCATTTTCCACTGGAGCAGAATTTTTGAGAGGCGAGCAAAAGTATCAGCAGCCGCATTTGTATCAATTAAGGGCCTGAAAAGTGTGGTTTGTATCACTTTTTGGTGTGTTATTGAAATGTTTGTTAAGCGTTTGAGTTTGTAAAATATTTGTTTTTGTTTTTAGTGGAAATTGCCATTGTTGTCATTGTATAACTGCGTAGATTGAACTGAATTTTTGTCTGCTAATGAGGGAAACAATGATAAAAAGTAAGCTAAAGGGATTCGCTGCGGTGGCTGTTGCCTGTTTAGCGGTAACGGCATGTGGCTCAGATGATAATAATGAAGAGGGCACAGATCAAAATGCCACCTATGTGCAATTCTATAATGCTTCAGCTGGAAGCACTGCTACTGCACTCAAAGTTGCCGATAAAACCTATGAAAGTGTGATCTATGGGGACACTATGCCGCGATTTACGTCGACGGCTGGCGTAACTGCGATTGAAGTGATGGCTAAGGATGCCTCTGATAAAGATATCTCTATTTATAAAGAAGATATCGATTTGAAAGTTGCAACGGACCATTTCTTTGTATTACATGGTGATTTTACCGAACCTAAATTACTTAATATCAACTATTCTCGCACTGAACTCGATAAGCTCAACGAAGTGGCTGAAAACAGTAAAATGCAGCTCTTGATTGCCAATACTGCTGTACATGCCCAAGCCTTTGACGCTTATGTTTCTAAGTCGACCCAAACCTTTGCCGATGCTGTTATGTTAGGCAGTGTGGCCTACGGTGAAGTGTCGCAGCCGCAAGTGATGGATACGGGTGAATATAAGGTTTACCTCGCACCAGCGGGAACAACCAATGTTTCTTATACAACTGCGAACATTAAATTCAGTTCTAAGGTGCCTTATAAGCTGATCATCCGTGAAGGTTTTGGTGCTTCGGATTCAAAAATCACCTTGGACAGTGTCGATTCAACTACCAATGTTCGCAATCATGTAGCATTAGAAGCGAGTGTCGATTATCGCGTCTTTAACGGTTT
This sequence comes from Shewanella sp. M16, assembly GCF_018224605.1. Lineage (NCBI taxonomy): Bacteria > Pseudomonadati > Pseudomonadota > Gammaproteobacteria > Alteromonadales > Shewanellaceae > Shewanella > Shewanella sp. M16. The sequence continues at coordinate 60,284 of NZ_JAGTUL010000009.1, forward strand.
AGGTTCGCACATTATCGATGTGAAAGTGGCCAGCAGTAAGCAAGATACTCTGTTTAGCGAAGTGCCATCTTTTGGGGTGACTAGCTATCAAGGTGCTGAGTTTAATGATTTTGGTGTGAGTGTGTTCGACCACGGTACGCAAAATAAATTGCTCGATAACGTGTTGATCACCCTGAACCAAGATGACATTAAAACCATCTTCATCTATGAGCAAACGACCGAGCAGGGCAGCCAAGTGAAGGCGATGGAGATGAAGCAAACTCAGACTCCAAGTCCCTATAGCTTTAAGTTCGACATTGTGAGTTTTGCCGATAAAAGCAATCTAACTGTGTATTTCTTAAAGGCAAATGACACGATTGAAACGGCTGTAAATAAGATCACCGCAGTCAATCCTGCGAGCCCTCAGTCAGTGACTGTGCCAGCTGGCGAATATTCTATTAAGGTTATCGCTGTGGAAAACGGTACTAAAACCGTTGTCTATGCATCCGATTTAATGGATTTCAGCAATGAAGACAATGTGACTATGGTGCTGAATAAAGATCCTTCTACTAGCTTTGGTTATAACTTGATTAAGATCTAACCGCTAACGTGAGTGAACGGCTCTAATAAAACAGCGCTACTTAGGTAGCGCTTTTTTTGGCTGTTTTTTGTGTGCTCGTTTTAGTGGGCTTAGTAGATTGAGCATTATTGTCTTAGCATTCACTTTTTATTGATTGTGGCTGCGGGGTTAATGTAGGCTGAACGGCAAAAAATTAAGCCGAGCATTGCTGTGGTGTGAATAAGCTGTGGTATGAATAACGCGAGCAATATAGGAAAAGGAGTTCACTGTGATGAGTAAAGGATTTAAAGACGGCCATTTCCAAATTGGTGAGGGCAGTATTAGCGGCACTATAGCGTGTATGTTAGCGATATTATCGTTTCTAGGTGTATTGGCGTTTCATTTTCCCGAATATCTCACCACTCCCGAATTACGCCAAAGCTATAATGTCGATGTTATTCGCAGCTTAATATTTGTCGCCTTAGTGGTATCGGGCAGTTTAGGTTTATTGAATTATATTCGAAATAAAAATAAGCGTTTCGGCTTTGTGGCTTGGGTATTTGTGAGTTTAGCGATTGCCTTTGGTGGTCATCAAGTTGAGGTCGAGCCTTTTGCTAATCATAAGGTCTCACTGGGTTTAGATTGGTTTATTTTAGACTTATTAGGCTCAACCTTAATTTTCATTTTTATCGAGAAATGGCTACCCCATAAACCAGAACAAGCAATATTGAGACCCGAGTGGCAAGGGGATTTAAACCATTTTTTGGTGAATCACTTAGCGATTGGATTTGTATTATTGGTGGCAAACCAATTTGTGCAGTCGACCTTTTCTTGGGCTATTTCCAGCACAGTGCAAAGCTTTATCGCGGGTCTTCCCTTTGTGTTGCAACTGTTGTTGATTTTATTGGTCGCCGATTTAATGCAATATGCGGCGCACCGTGCCTACCATGAAATTCCTTTCCTGTGGCGCTTCCATTCGGTGCACCATAGCGCGAAACATTTAGATTGGTTGGCTGGTTCAAGGCAACATATGTTTGAGTTGATTGCTACCCGTTGTTTAGTGCTCACGCCGATTTTTATCTTGGGATTCTCCAAAGACATCATCAGTATTTATGTGATTATCGTTGGCGTGCAGGCGGTATTTAACCATGCCAATGTGCAGGTTAACTTTGGCTGGCTACGTTACTTAATTGTCAGTCCGCAATTCCACCATTGGCACCATGCTTCCGATAAGGCGGCAATCGACCGTAACTATGCTGCTCATTTTTCTTTTTTAGATTACCTATTTGGGACTGCAGTTCGAGGTCAGAAAGAGTGGCCAGAGCAATATGGTGTCGTGGGCGATTACATGCCTGTTGGCATGTTTAAGCAGCAATTGTATCCCCTTGGTTTAGCGAAGAAAGACACAAAATAATGGCGCTGCAATTGGAGTGGTTTGTTTTGGAATGATTGTCCGGGAGTATTGGTTAGGTCAACTGAGTAGTAACGCTGAGCTGTGGCGGTTAACTCTGATACTGGGATAGAAACAAGCCCAACACAGCGCTTGGGAACCGCGCTTTGTTGGGCTTTTTGCCGTTCAAACTACAATCGTTATTCGGAAATTTTCAGTTCTTGGCCTGGCTTAATAATGCTTTTGCCATTGAGCTGGTTCCACTTCATTAAGTCAGCCAGCTTAACCTTATTCTTACGGGCGATTTTATCCAGCGAATCACCTGATTTCACCTTGTAAGTGGTCGCTTTTATTGCAGATTTATCGGCCGATGTTGAGGTAGTTGCTTTAGCTTTGGTCGACGACTTATTGCTCACTTTTTTATCTGTCTTCGCCTTGGTTTTAGTGGGTTCAGGCTCATTATCATTGCCCGCCATTGGCGTTAACAGTGTGAGCTCTTGGCCGATTTTTAGGCGGTCAGATGTCAGATTGTTGGCCTGTTTTAATGCTTTCACTGACATATCAAACTTGGCTGCGATTGTGCCTAGGCTGTCGCCAGATTTGACGATATAGCTTTGGCTGTCATAGCGTTTTTGAGCGTAGAGCTTGTCTTGATTTTCCTGATAATGACCTATGTTTTCCAGTGGTAAGGCGATTTGATATTTACCTTTGCTGGGGATTACACCTTGGCGAAAGCCTGGGTTATAGGTTTTAAATTCTGCTTTGCTGAGCCCTGCTGCATTAGCAATCTGGCCGATATCTACGCCATTAGGTGCTGGCACTCTTTCCAAGAAAGGGCGGTTAGCAATAGGGGGGACTTTTAAACCGTAGTGGTTGGGATTTCGAATAATCTGAATAAATGCCAGCCACTTAGGAACTGTTTGTACTCGCTTAGCGGGGATACCCAGTGACCAAAAGTCCGTAGGTTTGCCCTTGGCTTTGTTTTTATCAATGGCGGCTTTGATCACTAGCTCACCGGTATTGTAGGCGGCGACGGCGTTGATCCAGTCTTTGTCTAAGGTGTCGTATAGGTGCTGTAGATAGTCGAGCACTGCATCGGTTGAGGCCAGCGCATCTTTACGGCCATCGTAGGCTGAGTTCACCGTTAAGCCAAAATTACGTCCAGTAGCAGGGATCATTTGCCACAGTCCTGCGGGGCCGTTAGCTTGTGCTAAAGGGTTATAGCCACTTTCGACTATGGGCAATAACGCCAATTCTAATGGCATGTTACGCGCTTCGAGCTGGCTGACGATGTAATATAAAAATGGCTCGGCGCGATCGCCGACTTGGTTCATAAATTTCTGTTTATCATCGAAAAAGTTACGCTGTTTACGTACTTCGGCATCATCATGGACATCAATGGTATTGGCGTGTTGGATCTTTTCCCATACATCGCTGTACTGCTCAACCACTGCGTGTGGCGTTTGATGTTGTTGTGGCGAGTGGTCGTTATCGTTACTGACATCACTTGCTGCGGCATTGAATTCAGTGGTTGATGGGCTTGCTGATGTTGTAGCGCAACCGCTCAGTAGGGCCATTAGCATAGCAAGCATAAGCACTGTAAAAGAGTGCGTTTGGCGAAAATGTGTCCGCATGATTGTCCTGTGATGAGTTGACTGGGCATTCCATATTGGTGCACATGCTAATCTGTTTTCGAGTTTCTGGATAGCTCCCCCAAGTTTTACCTATCGTATCAAAGTTGTCTTAAGGCCGATTGTGCCGCCCTTTGATTGCAGATCCTGCGTTTAGCTTTATCGATTTATACGCTACCATAGCCGCGATTTTTCATTAATTTGGGTAGCAAAGTGCAGACGTTAGCGCAGTTAAGGGCAGGGCAGTTACAAGGGATCACACGTTTACAATTGGTTGAGGATTTAACCGAGTTCCCGCGGGAGATTTTTGATTTAGCCGATACCCTCGAAATCCTCGATTTATCGAATAATCAACTGAGCACTTTGCCCGAGGATTTACACCGCTTATCGCATTTAAAGATAATTTTCGCCTCGAATAATCGCTTTGAACATTTGCCTGAGGCATTAGGGCGCTGCACAAATTTAGAGATGATTGGCTTTAAGGCCAATCAAATCAAAACAGTGACTGCTGCGGCATTACCGCTGCAAACCCGCTGGCTCATCCTAACCGATAACCTCATTGAGACATTGCCTGCGGCCATGGGCGATTTACATCGTCTGCAAAAATTAGCTTTAGCGGGTAACCGTTTAACAACCTTGCCCGAGTCGATGGCCAATTGCCGCAACTTAGAGTTAGTGCGTTTATCGGCCAATCAACTCCACGCACTGCCAGCTTGGTTACTCAGTTTGCCTAAACTGACTTGGCTCGCCTTTGCGGGAAATCCATTCAGCCATACCTTAGTCGATCCCCATGCCGATGTGGCCACAGTGGCGAATGTGACTCTGGGTGATATCAAGTTGGCTGAGAAGCTTGGCGAAGGGGCTTCTGGGGTCATTTATCGAGGCGATTGGTTGAATCAAGCCATGATAGCCGCGACGGGGTCGGCGCAGATTGCGGTAAAACTCTTTAAGGGTGAAGTGACGAGCGATGGTTATCCCGCTGACGAGTTAGATTGCTGTCTCACAACGGGTGATCATCCCAACCTTATTAAGGTCGTGGCGCACATTAGCCAGCAAGATCAATTGGGTTTAGTGATGGAACTTATTCCGCCAGGGTTTAGTAACTTAGGGCTACCACCAAGTCTTGTCACCTGTACTCGCGATACCTTTAAAGACGGTAGCGAATTTCGCCTTGATGAAGTCGCCAAAATCACACACCAGTTGGCCGATGCGATGGCGCACATGCATGCTAAACAAGTAAGCCATGGTGATGTCTACGCCCATAATATTATGGTTAATCAACAGATGATCTTATTGTTTGGGGATTTTGGTGCGGCATCAAACTTACGCAATCTATCGACAGCAGAACGCTTAGCGATAGAAGCTATTGAAGTGCGGGCGCTTGGTTGCTTGATTGAAGATCTATTGGCCTATGTGGATGCATCTGCCTATGTGAGTGCCTCGATTGGCCCTCTGTACTACACACAGTTGAGTGCGATTAAAGACGAGTGCATGCAGTTAGATGTGGCTCAGCGCCCCTGTTTTGCAGATGTGAAAAAGGCCATCGGAGCCCTGTTAAAAGGTAAATAGTGGCTTGCTAATAGGCTGGCTCTACACTTGTTTCAAGTTTGCTGTATTTTATGGTTGTTTGTGTGATTTAAGTGCTCACTATTGAGTTTATCGTTAAGTTATTGTTTTGTTTGGTTGTGTAACCGAGTTTTTACTGGCACTGACTGGGATTAAGCCTATAGGCTGTATACCCAAATAACCTCAAATTGCTTAAACAGGCACTTTGGGGGGACTTGGTATTAGTTTTGGGTTCAATCCGGTTTGCTGTTGTCGGATAGGATGTCCGTTGAATAGTAAGAACGATAGGTTTGCATACTATGTTTACACGAACGCTGTTTATACAAAGAGTAACTGAACGAGCACGCAGTGCATGCGATATTTCATTTAAAAGCCATCCCCATCATCTCCCAAAGGCGCCCTTATTCGCGCCTTTGCCGTTTCTACTGGCGAGTGTTTTCGCTTTAGCCCCTATGGCCGTGATGTCGGCGGACAAGGTCGACATCATCCCTGTGACGGTCGAGGCCGTTAAAGAAACGTCCTTTGCCGATGTAGTGAATGAAGTCGGTAAAATCAACGCTATCGATTCAGCCACGCTGAACTTTAATGCTAGCGAAAAAATTAGCGCGATTCATTTTAGTAACGGCGACAAAGTGACTAAAGGCCAAGTGATTGCCGAGCAGGACAACATTAAAGCCAAGGCTGATTTAGACAAAGCCAAGAGCACCTTAGCACTGGCTAAAACTAAGCTGGAGCGTATCGAAGATTTACTGATTAAAGAACCCTTTGCGCTTGCTAAGCAAGATGTGGATGAGCTACGGGAAAATGTGAATCTGGCCGATGCGGATTTTCGCCAGAAACAAGCAACCATGAACGATTACCTGATCAAGGCTCCCTTTGATGGTCAGTTGACCAGCTTTAGTCAGTCTATCGGCAGTCAAATTGGTGCTGGTACGGCCTTAGTCACCCTCTATAGTTTAAATCCGGTCGAAGTGCGTTACGCCATTAGTCAGAAGGATTTAGGCAAGGCGCAAAAGGGCCAAAAGGTGAATGTGACTGTTGAGGCCTATGGTAATAAGGTATTCAAAGGGTTAGTTAACTATGTTGCCCCTGCGGTAGATGAAAGCTCAGGACGGGTTGAAGTGCATGCCGCCCTTGAAAACCCTGAGTTTAAGCTTGCTCCTGGCATGTTCGCCAACATCAAGCAGTTCTATAGTCTAGGGATTAAACGTCTATTAGTGCCGCAAAATTCGATTATTGCCAATAACGATGAACGTTTTGTCTGGCTAGTGCAGGGCGATAGCGTAGTAAAACAAGTAGTTAAACTCGCTCAAAATACGAATGACGGTTATGCCGTCGTGACTGAAGGTTTAGCCGAAGGCGATTTAGTCGTTAAAACGGGTATGCAAAACCTCAAGTCCGATAGCAAGATCAAAGTCGTGCAGGATAGAAACACTGCAGATAAAGCGGCAACATCAAGTGCTGACAAAGGTGCTGATTCAGGCTCTACTCCAAATATTGAGGTGGCTGAATAATGCGTTTACCCGAAGTCTGTATTCGTCATCCTATCTTCGCCTCCGTACTCAGTATTATGGCTGTGTTACTGGGCTTGATTGCCTTTCAAAAACTCGATATCCAATACTTCCCTGAGCATACCACCCACTCGGCATCTGTGAATGCGTCGATTGCAGGGGCGAGCGCCGATTTTATGTCGAGCAACGTGGCCGATAAGTTGATTGCTGCGGCTTCGGGCATAGATAAAGTCGATACCATGTCGACCGATTGTAGCGAGGGGCGTTGCTCATTAACGATTAAATTCAATGATGACACCAGCGATATTGAATACACCAACTTAATGAACAAGTTGCGTAGCAGCGTCGAAGGGATTAACGATTTCCCCCAGAGCATGATAGATAAGCCCACAGTTACCGACGATACCTCGGCCACGGATTCGGCCAGTAATATCATCACCTTTGTGAACGCGGGTGGCATGGAAAAGCAGGCTATGTACGACTACATTAGCCAGCAGTTAGTACCGCAACTCAAACAAGTTCAAGGCGTTGGTGCTGTTTGGGGGCCCTATGGTGGCTCACAAAAGGCGGTCAGAGTCTGGCTCAATCCTGAACAAATGAAAGCGCTGAATATTAAAGCTGCCGATGTGGTGGGCACGTTAGGCTCCTACAATGCCAGTTTTACCTCGGGCGCGATCAAAGGTAAGTCGCGGGATTTCTCGATTAACCCTTTGAATCAAGTTGAAACGCTTGAAGACGTGAAGGATCTGGTGATTAAGGTCAGCGAGGGTAAGATCATCCGCGTGTCCGATGTCGCCGATGTGGTGATGGGCGAGGAAAGTCTGTCGCCGAGTATGTTGTCTATCGGTGGACATAGTGCAATGTCATTGCAGATTTTACCGCTGAGCAACGCTAACCCAGTGACAGTGGCTTCGAATATTAAAGCCGAAATTGCACGCATGCAAAAACATTTACCCCAAGGCTTAGAAATGAACTTGGCTTATAACCAAGCTGATTTTATTGAAGCCTCCATCGACGAAGGTTTTTCTGCGTTGATTGAAGCAGTGATCTTAGTTTCGCTGATTGTGGTGTTATTTTTGGGTAGCCTGCGGGCGGCATCGATCCCCATTATTACCATTCCCGTGTGCGTGATTGGGGTGTTTGCTGTGATGTCGGCGCTCGGATTTAGTATCAATGTGTTGACTATTCTGGCGATTATTTTGGCCATTGGCCTGGTGGTGGACGATGCCATTGTGGTGGTCGAGAACTGTTATCGCCATATTGAAAACGGTGAAACGCCTTTCAATGCGGCGATTAAAGGCTGTCAGGAGATCATTTTCCCTATCATTGCCATGACGTTAACGCTCGCCGCCGTGTATCTGCCGATCGGATTAATGTCGGGCTTAACCGCCGATCTGTTTCGGCAATTCTCCTTTACCTTAGCAGCGGCCGTGATGATCTCTGGCGTGGTGGCGTTGACTTTGTCGCCTATGATGAGCGCCTATCTTATCAATACCACTGAGCAACACCCTAAATGGTTTAGCCGAGTCGAGAATGCGCTGCAGCAGTTAAATCATTTGTATATCAATGAGCTGAATAAGTGGTTTGTCCGCAAGCGTTTGATGTTTGGCGCGGCTGTGGTTTTGGTGGGTCTTGCGGGTATTGCTTACTGGCAATTACCCAAAATACTCTTGCCTGCGGAGGACTCCGGCTTTATCGATGTTGCGTCTAATGGCCCTACCGGTGTCGGTCGGCAGTATCATCTCAATCACAATGCTGAGCTTAATGGCGTGATGGACGAGCATCCCGCGGTTGGGGCTAACTTGTCCTATATCGAGGGAGAGCCTGTGAACCATGTGCTACTCAAACCTTGGGGTGAGCGCAGTGAGGGTATAGATGATGTGATCAGCGACTTGATTACAACATCAAAGGAAAACGTTTCTGCCTATAACATGTCGTTTAGCATTCGCTCAGCAAATAATCTCAATATTGCCAATAATTTGCGTTTAGAGCTGACGACCTTAGATCGGAATAAGGACGAACTCAGCGAAACCGCCGCCAAAGTGCAAAAGTTACTCGAGGATTATCCTGGCCTGAATAACGTAGGCAACTCAGTGCTGAGGGATCAACTACGCTACGATCTGTCTATCGATCGCAACGCCATTATCCTCTCAGGTGTGAGTTATGGTGATGTCACTAATGCACTTTCTACTTTTCTTGGCTCAGTGAAGGCGGCGGACTTACATGCTACCGATGGTTTTACTTATCCTATTCAAGTGCAAGTAAACTTAGACAAACTGAGTGATTTTAAAGTGTTGAATAAGCTGTATGTCACTTCTGAATCTGGGCAAGCACTGCCATTATCGCAATTTGTGTCGATTAAACAGACTACGGCAGAATCTAACATTAAGACGTTTATGGGTCTTGATAGCGCTGAATTGACGGCAGATATTATGCCCGGCTATTCAACTGATGAAATCAAAACCTACTTAGATGAACAATTACCGACATTGCTTAATGATGCCCAAGGCTTTAAATACAATGGTGTGGTGAAGGATCTTATGGATTCGCAGGCGGGCACTCAGTCGCTATTCTTGCTGGCATTGGTGTTTATCTATTTGATTTTGGCTGCGCAGTTCGAAAGTTTTGTCGATCCCTTAATTATCTTACTGACTGTGCCCTTGTGTATTGTCGGTGCGTTATTGACCTTAGCCTTGTTTGGCCAGAGTGTGAATATCTATTCGCAGATTGGTTTATTAACCTTAGTGGGGCTAGTGACTAAGCACGGTATCTTGCTGGTGGAGTTTGCCAATAAGCAACAAGACCAAGGTTTGAGTGCGATTGAGGCGGCGCGAAGCAGTGCCAAATCTCGTTTAAGACCGATTCTAATGACGTCTTTAACCATGATTTTAAGTGCGATTCCTTTAGCCTTGGCATCGGGACCGGGCTCGTTAGGGTTAGCTAACATAGGTTTAGTCTTAGTTGGAGGTCTGTTAGCGGGCACTTTCTTCTCGTTATTTGTAGTGCCAGTGGCCTATGTCGCTATGGCGGAATTGAAGGCCAAGGATGTGCTTGCTAGACTGCGAAGTGCTTAAGTTGAGTTTTATGCGCTGGGTTTATCGAGCCTAGACTGAGAGGCATGGGTTCAACTTGCCTGTAAATACGTTATGATTTAAGCCAACGGCTAAACGCGTTGGCTTAATTTTTTGTCGATAACTTAATGATCTTTGTTGTATTTAAGCGAGTGTTTAAGTGCGAGTGGATTTGCCTCATCAGCGACGGAGAGCTGGCATTATGAGTTTGTTACATTGCTTTCATAGGGCTTTTTTATATTTGGCTTGCTCGGTTGGATTGATGTTTGCCTCTCCCGCCATGGCCTCTTTTTGGGATTCCTTATTTCGTAGTGAGTTGCCCGTCGATCAAGTGACTGCACCTGTAGATAGTCCGCGTTTCGAGTTCGTCGGCGTCTTACCTGCTAATACGCAATTAGAACTTGTCGGTTATTACGTCTCATCTGTTTGTACCCGAAAGGAAATCCGTTTTCCCAGTGGTGATATTGCTAATCCCTACCGCGCGACATTCGAAGAAACCTCAGTGCTGCGACAAGTGATTAGCAGTGGTAGCAAAGCGAGTGAGTTTTCGCTGCCCTTAGCTCTGAATGGTGGCGGCGATTGTCAGTGGCGGCTTGAGGATTTAATGCTCGATGTGACAATACTGCCGAACCATCCGTTGTGGCAAAGGGCTAAAGCACTTAAACAACAATACCTTGCTAAGTTGCAGCGCACTTCTGTTGTGGATGAGGCACAAGTTGCTAGCCAAACGACGTTGCCGACTCAAGTGTCACCCCACGATGATTTTTATTTAAGTCATGAACTTAATATCGATCCTATTTATGCGGGTAGCGAGGCGGATAATTCGTTGCTTGCGACTACGCCATTATCTTTAGCGCCAGTTTACTATCCAGTATTTATTCATTCTCCTAAGGAAGACAAACCTTTCGAGGCTAGGCTGAAAAGCAGTTTGCAGCAAATTTCTAGCCTATGGGCTAGTCCTTATACTCAAGCGGTTCGTCGCGGTGATGAGGCTGTGATGCGGGTGAATTTTAATCCACAGATTGCCGAACAGTATGAGGTCAATGTTTGGTATCAGCCTGATACGGTTGAGGTGAATTATCCCGATGGTACTCAATATACTTATGCTAACGGTGATGTGAAATTGTATGCCTATGGTAAACCTGAATCACAAATCAATACCTTAGCTCAAAGTGCCAAGGCCGAAGATAAGCGCTTCTTGGCACGTATCTATGAGCTTGGGCACGCCTTACCCAAGGATAAAATTAAGGCACGGAAATATTACCGTGAAGCCGCTGAAGCTGGTGATATTGAGGCGCTGCATTGGATGCGAGATCAAGCGGGTTACGCGGGGCGTGCCGATGAAAAGATCTATTGGCTGGAGCGCGCCGCGAGCTTTGGCGATAACGCGGCAAAGCTTGAGTTAATCCGTTTACCTTTATCGGTTATCGAGCGAGGCTTGGTTAATACAGGTGCGGATAAGGTCCGTGAAACGCAAGCATGGCAGCAGTTAAATCAGCTAGTTGACCAAGGGTTGCCTGAGGCAAGAAGTCTGATGGCGTTTTATCAAGTCTTATCTTGTTCGCCCTATTTTAATGCTACAACGGCATTGGAAAATTATCGCCAAAGCGTTAAAGCTCAACCTGATTTAGCGCGAGATGCCGCCGAAACCTATTACTACTTTAAAGAGGATTTTGAGCAGAGCGAGGAGTTTTGGATAATTGCCGCCGAGCGAGATCTTTACGCCGCCGCTGAACTTGCCAATATCCTGTTATTGGAGCCCTATCGAGATACGGTTAACGCGAGATACTGGTTAGAAAAAGTAACAACTTTGGGTGCCAAACAAGGCTTGCAGGCGGATATTCTAGGCAATGCTTACTTCCAGTTCGCAACCCTGTTAGATAAAGGCGAGGGTGGACCGACCGATGCTAAAGCAGCGCTAACGCTTTATCAGCAGAGCATTGAAATGGCAGAGCGGTTTTCAAACGACTATGCAGCAAGGGCCAAGGAGAGAGTGCAAGTGCTCGAAGGGATGCGCTAATAACGTATTGTCGCTAAAGACTCTATGACGTCAGTGTCGCTTATTCAGCTTATCTTCAATAAAAATCCCTGCCGAAGCAGGGATTTTGCTATTTACTCAAATGCTTGATTTATGCGTAATGGCTAAAGCTGCTTATTTAAGCAATGCGAGTCATCAAACTAGCGTAAATCAACCTGCAGTGCGACACCTGAACTCTGGGGCTCACTTTGCACTGTGATGTAATACCAACCCACGTTTGGTGCATTGACTGTGATGCTTTCCCGCGTGTTGGCGGGTGTCACAGAGGCTGCATCGAAGTGTTGAGCATTCGCCCAAGTCGTCCCCGAAAACAGGCTAACATCACCACTGCCGTGGGCGGAGTTGATGCTTAGCTGATTCGTTCCCTCTGGTACCCAAAGGTAATAATCGTTGCGCCCATCGGCGGTGCAAATGGCTTTGCCAGCACTGAGCTCACCATAACTTAAGGGTGATTGCGTCGCGCAGGCGTTGGCAATGAGCACTGGATCGGGTGTGTTACTCGTGCCTGTGCTTAAGGTCAGTGTTACGCCGCTAAACTCAGTGGCAGTATCAATCGTGATATAACGCCAGCCACGATTGGCGCTGAAGCTAAGCGATTCTTGATTTCCTGCTTTAGCGCTCTTTGCATCGGCATTATCTGCGTCGGCCCACTGACTGGCATTGAAGTAAATATTGGCATCCCCAGAGCCGCCCTTAGTGGTGACAGTGAACTGGGTATTATCTTCCTCAACCCAGAAGTAGAAGCTGTTACGCCCGCCACTGATGCACTCATTTTTGCCTAGGGTGAGCTTACCGTAATCTAAGGTCACTGCGCCGCAATTGGCTGGTGGCTCAGGATCCACGCCGCCATCCCCCAGATCGGGGTCGATATCAGCAAATAGCTCAGTGGTGCTGACTTGCATATCGACGCCGCCAAAGTCCCCCGATAAGGTAATGTAGTGCCAATACTCGTTAGGGTTTAACTGCACCTTAATCACTTGATAATTACCATTACCGATACCAGCCCCTTGGTTTTGCTCAGGGCTTGCCCAGCCTCTAGAATCGAAATAAATGTCGGCATCTCCCCAACCACCGCCAATCTTGATCCAAAGCTCTTGGGCTGTGCGATCGGTATTGGTGAAGCTGAAACTGGCGCGGCCGAGTTTTGAATCGATACATTCCATCGGCACATCAATTTTCAGGCTGGCCGATTCAGTGTAACGGTAGGCTTCGTTCGTCACTTGGCAAGGTGAGTAATCCTTACTGATAGTGCCTGCTGGTCCTGTCCAGTTGCCTTCGCGGCCACTGGGCTCAGCGTCGACATCACTCGGGCCCTTATCGACTATGCCATCGTCAGCCGTGCTTAAACCACTGGCGAGCCAACCCTGCCATTCGTTATCGTAACGTGTGCCGATATTATCCATAAAGGCTTGATATTTTGCATATTGATCGTTGCGTAGGTAGGCCAGAATCTGTCTCACATCGTCCCTGTGGTGTTCAAACATGAAACGCACCGCTAGATAGCCCCAGCGATAGATGCGGTCTTGGCCAGATTCATAGTTGTTTTTGAATATGGTCGATAACATATACTCACCTGTTTCGCCCATGGCAATTGCCGCAGGGTTTGCGTCACGGTAAGAGATGTATTCCGCGAGGCCTTCAATCCACCAGATAGTATTGGCCGAAGTACCACGACTAAAGTCACCAAACAGGTTATAGCGTCCATCGAGGTAGTGTACGTATTCGTGTTGCAGGTTCCAGACGTGGAAATCCGGCGTGCGCCATTCGGCTTCATAGGCGATGAAACGTGCCTGATTTTTGAGTCCGGCGGGCGAACCTTCTAAATACATGCCGCCATTGTCGGTACTGATACCAAAGATACTGTTGGCTAAGGATTTATACTCAGACGAACTGCCGAAGATCACTAGCTCTAAGTCATCGTTGTTATCCTGCGCCACGGGTTGCATGCCCGTTTCGAGTTTACTGTGGAAATAACTTTCTTGGCTGGTCAGCACATCACAGGCCCATTTGGCTTGATCTTGATAGAGATCTTGGGCGCGGATCTTGAGGCTGTCGGAGCATTTCCAATTAAAAGGTAAAGCATCGGCTTCTAACTGCGCCTTAAAACCACAGATATTGTAATCGTTACAATGGCTGCGATCGTAATAGTCGGCCATTTCTGCCGCCGCGTACCAAAGCACTTTGCTCGGTTCGGTTTTGCTGGTGCTACTGAGGATGTTTTTGACCAGCTGGGTCACTCGCGGGCGCATGGCATCAATGTAATACAGCCTAGACAACTCTTTAACTGAATTGACCAAAAGGTACTCTGCATTGGTGCCTAACAAGTCGCGATGTTCGAGTTGGAAGTTATTCAGCGCATCTAAAATGCTTTGGTCACGCGCGAACAGCGCCTGCATGTCATCATTCCATTGAGCGCGGAATAAGGTGGTAAACACTGAGTTGGCTGCGGCGTTCATGGCGAAGCTGGCTTGCCAATTAGCATCATAGTCCGTAAGCACTTTGATAGTGACATGATTGAAATCGGCTCCGAGCTCGGCTGAGTCAATCAGGATTAAGGCTTCTTTCAACACGCCAGCATTAGCATCGGAGACTGTCCAAATCGCAGCGTTCGCAAATAAAGCGTTGAGGGCTGATTTTAAGCTGGCCTTAGCGGCGCTGCTGTAAGCGGGCACATCATTTGGGCTGTAAAACTGCACATAGAGGGCGGCGCGGACAAAGTAAATATGGGACTCAAGATGCTGAACATCGACCCCAGTGTAGTCCTTGGCTTTAGCGGCAATGGCATTAGCCACACTGATCACATTGGCCTCGCTAAATAGCGCGGTCGCAGCACTGCCTTTGAGGCTATAGAGCTTACCGACGCATTCGGGTGTCGATTGGCTCAGTTCATTGACTAGTGCCTGACCTGATTTCCCAACAAAGTCACTGCAGTCGCTGACTTGCATCGCGGCGCTACGATTCTGCAACTTAAGTGGGGGTTGTTCCGAGACCTCTATCTGACGTTTTTGGCGTGAATGAATCTTAGGCTGCTCTGTCATCGTCGGATCATTAGGGGATGCCATCAATGGCGTCTCCCGTAGCAGTGGTCTATGTGATTCAATTAAGCTAATCGGTGCAGAGGGCGGTGGCGGGACGGGTTGAGCTGGTGAACTGTTTGGTGTGTTGTTGCCTAATGGGGGGCTTGCATGAGTGTTATGGGCAAGAACGGGAGTTGCAATCGCTAAGCTAATTGCTGCGAAGAGTAGTGTGTTTTTCATTGTGTATCCGTAGTTATCTAGTCTGCAAAGCAGATCTTCCTTGGGCGTTATTTGATGCATTTAACACAGACTTGCATCAAACCTCATTGGATTATTTGCGTGATAACAATAGCGCGACAAACATCGCAGCCAGCAAATAATGCCTCAGAATAATGGCTGTAAGTTTTTAATATATCTAGTATTTGTCATAATATGTTTTTGATACATCTTTTCTGTTCAGCTTAGGTTCAGCTTTCAGTTCAAATGGTTAACGTCAGCCGCTTGATTTAGTGCGATGGAATATAGAATGGAATAACTGTGGCTATTTGGCTTGAAATTGCGCTAGCTTAGCCGCATTAAGGTTTAGCAAACGAACCGTTTAAGCATAGCAATCTGCTATTAGGTTGGTGCCATTCTCACAGGAGCTTTTATGTCAGCTTTACCAAGCGAGTACACCCATATTCATGTTGAGCAACCTGGAGCGCCCGAGGTGATGCGGCTATCGCGCTCACCTTTGCCTGTCCCTGCGGCGGGGCAAGTGTTGCTCCGCGTGCATGCAGCAGGAGTGAATGGCCCCGATGTTAAACAAAGGGTGGGCGCGTATCCACCGCCACCGGGTGCATCACCGATTATTGGTCTTGAGGTTGCTGGGGATATTTGTGTCCTCGGTGACGGCGTGAGCCAATGGCAAGTTGGCGATAAGGTATGTGCCTTAGTGCCGGGCGGCGGTTATGGCGAGTATGTGCTCACCTATGCTGCCCATTGTTTGCCGATCCCGACGGGTTTTAGTTATGTGCAGGCAGCAGCGCTGCCAGAAACCTTCTTCACCGTATGGGGTAACCTGTTTATGCGTGCGGGACTCAAAGCGGGCGAGACGGTACTGATCCACGGTGGCTCAGGTGGCATTGGTAGTACGGCTATTCAGTTAGCCAGTGCGCTGGGTTCAAAAGTGATAGCGACGACGGGACAGGATGAGAAGCGCGATTATTGCTTGAGCCTTGGTGCCGCTGAAGTCATCAACTATCGTACTCAAAACTTTGTTGAACCTGTGATGGCACTCACTCAAGATAAGGGCGTAAACGTGGTATTTGATATTGCGGGTGGCGATTTTATCAATCTCGACTTACAAGCCTTAGCGATGGACGGACGTATGGTGTCGGTAGCCATGCAACGGGGGCCTAAAGCCGAGGTCGAGATTTTCCGCCTGATGGCAAAACGTATCATGTGGACAGGGTCGACCCTAAGACCGCAGAGCGTGGAGGCCAAAGCAGCCATTGCCGCTGAATTATTTGAGAAAGTTTGGCCGTTGTTAAACGCCCATAAAATTGTCCCCAATATTTTTGCAACCTTTCCATTAGCACAGGCTGCTAAAGCCCATGCTTTGATGGAGTCGGGTGAGCACAGGGGCAAAGTAATACTGACTGTCATTTGAGCTAGGCATACTGGATTTTGCAGCGACATATTTGCTTTAAGTCGCTGCCATTCGAGTCAATCTAGAAGACATTCTGACATTGTAGTGGCTTAGTCATTGTTCGGTAAATATGAGTTTGTAGCGTTGTAATTAAATCTTCATGGATAACCTTGATGGTTAACTTTACAGCAACCTCCAATTGTTAACGTTGATGACTCATCAAACACCATAGATATGATTGCTTTTTCTTGGGAATAAAACTTGCCGCGTCGATTTTTTAGACTAAAGTCGTTAATGATTAAACTTTTTGGGTACTTTGGCAGAAATTAATACGTAATTAGTGAAAATTTCATGGTATGAGGCATTGATTATCGGAAATATTCTGTAAAAATACCCAGTTGAAAACGTCAGAGACTTTCAGGCGCTATTCGTGGATCAAAGCAAGCGATGCTTCGCTTATTCAGGCTAAAAAACTCATGGTGTATGTGTTGATTTAAGGGTATTAGCATATATGTATAACACAGCAAAGAAACAGGTTTGGTATGGTGAGCTGAGAACATCGAAAGGCAACGCGATTGTCGTCCATGACAACCAGCTGCCCGATGCCTCCCCAGGACGTATCTACCTATACAATACCGATCGCGATGCGATCATTGAGTATGTGGAAGATATAGTCAAAGTGAACCTATACGACTTAGATGAGGCTGCGTTAAAAGCTGCTGAGGCTAAGTTTGGTGGTGCATGGAAGGCGGCAAGATCTCAATTTATGAGTAAACATCAAGCTCGCATTGACTTGAACAACGTGAAGGAAACTGCGCCTGTACGTAAGGCGAAGCCTGAAGTTGAACCAGAAGTCGAATCTGATGCCGTTGGCGTGGATTTTGACGATGATTGGGGCGATGATTTTGATGATTAACACAGTGTCGGCCTAAGGGCTAACACTGTGAGTGTAAGGAATAAAGTAGTGTTTATTTTATTCCTTATCGCTTTATTTATTCCCTTCTGCTAAACCGCGCTTTCCTCGTTTTCTCAATTTTTATTGCGAATGGCTACGCATCGGCATCGAACTGATAACGGCTAATGTGGTGATAAACCTTGCCTGGCATTAACCAAACATCATCACCAAAGCGTTCGCCTTGATTCGGTGAGTCTGGCAGCATCTGCGGCTCTAAACACACAGCATGATGTTGATTTAATACCTGTTGATTGCGACCTACTGTGCCATTTAAAAAATTAGCACAGTACAGCTGCACACTCGGTTGATTAGTATAAACGGTCATAGCGCGACCGCTGATGGGACTGCTTAAACAGCCAAAACGGGCGAGTGAGCCATCGGGGTTATTCATCATATAACAGTGATCATAACCGCGAGTGCTTGTGAGTTCAGCGGCATGCAGCTTGTCACCTAAGCGTATTGGTTGACTTAAATCGAAAATCGACCCTGTCGTCTGGGCAATACCTGTGGGAACACTGACATCGTTCATGGTCAGATAGCGCTTGGCATCGATTTGCATCAGATGCTCGTGATTGGTCTCTGAGCCATCGAGGTTGAAATAACTGTGCTGGGTGAGGCTTACGGGACAGGCTTTATCGACCGAGGCTAAGATTTCTACGTACAAATTATTGCCTGCGAGACGGTAATCCAGCTGAACCGTGCAATTACCTGGGAAGCCCATGTCGCCATCTGGGCTCATTAAGGTCAAACGCACACCATCGGGGAGTTGACCTAGTTGCCAGTTTTTACGATTAAACCCTTCACGGCCGCCGTGTAAACAGTTAGTCGCTTGGTTTACATCTAATTGATAATCATGACCTTGATAGTGCATTTTGCCGTTAGCGATGCGATTTGCAAAGCGGCCTGCAATGGCACCTAAATGAGCCGATTGGGTCAAGTAATCTTCAGCGCTCTCACAACCTAAAACGATATTGGCACGTTCGCCGTGTTTATCTGGAGTCCACAGAGCGCGGATAATACCGCCTAAGCTGATGACTTCTAATGCGAGTATGCCATTGTCGATCCGAACCCGTTCGATTTCACCGCCGCGGGGATCTGTCCAAGGATCCAAAACACTGAAACGTACCATTTAGCTTCCCTCTGTGTTGAATATGCTCACTGCTTATTGTGTTAAATGAGTATGTTAACCCTATTATTTGCCATCAACAGCATAAAGTTCAGTGATGAATTCGTATGTTATCGACGGCGTAGTCACTCTATTCGGTTGTCTTTGGTTTAAGTGCGGCTAAGTGCTTGTTCTAGCAAATTGCCTGTTCTGGCTAGTTATCGATGCGACCCGCGCCAGCGCTGGCGGAACATAAATACACTGTGGCATCGATGGCGGTTTTTTCGAAGAATTCATGTTCAACGGCGGCAACAACAGCGTCAGTCAGTTCATGGTCGACCAAGGCGACCACGCAGCCGTCGGTCATGCGGATGCCACCACGCTCGCCAATCACTTGGCTGACAATTTCAACTAAAGTATCAAATTCGGGTAGTGTGACTTCAAAATCATCACGCAGTGAAGCATGGGATTCAGCCATTAAACGACTGAATTTTTGGATGTTATTTTGCTCTAAGGCGCGAGCAGCATTTTGAGTTCTTTGGTTTTCAGTGACTACGTGTTTCGCTCGGCGGTATAGCACTTCATCTAAATCGGCCTTTGCGCTTTCTAGTTGGCGTAAATCGAGGTGACGCAGTGCATCTAAGCCAAAGTACTCTGCCGCTTGTGCACACTCAGTGCGACGTTGCTCATTGGTCGCGGCTAAGCGTTGTTTCTCGATATGGGCATCTATGATGATAAGGCTTAGGTTTTCTGGAATGGGAATGGCTTCGCTATCGAGATCTAAGCAGTCAATCAGGAGTGCATGGTCTTGTTCACCCATGGCGCTGCACATTTGATCCATGATGCCACAGGCCGACTCAACATACCTGTGCTCGCCGCGCTGTGCGAGTTGCGCCACCGCCATTGGGGATAAATGCAGTTGGCTGGTATCACTAATGGCTGTACCGAAGGCGACAACGAGTGCACCTGAAGATGAAAGACCTGCGGCAAGTGGCACATCGCCCACAATGGCTAAGTCTAAGCCCTTGGCTAATAAGCCAGTTTGCGCCATAGCCGCAGTAAAACCTTTGAGGTAATTCACCCAGCCATCTTGCGGGTCCATGTCGTTTTCTTGGCCGAAAACCCACTCTTTAATTTGTCCGGGAAACGCATCGGCGACGGCTCGAAACTTAGTATCGTCACGGCGTTTTACCGCAATCACTGTATGAAAATTAATGGCTGCCGGGAGTACAAAACCGTCGTTGTAATCCGTGTATTCACCGATCAGATTGACTCGCCCCGGGGCTTGATATAAATCGTCGGCTTTAGTGCCAAAGGTTTGGACAAATAACTTCGTGGCGCGTTGCGCAGGGTTTGACATGCTGTAAAAAATTCCAAAAAAGCTGAGCTAATTTCGTTACCGTCATCGATTTATATCACGACTGAGTCAGTGATGTAACTGAGATTTTTTGCTGAAATGGCGATAGGCTGCAATGAGTAAATCGATACTGGGATGAGGAGGCAAAATAGCGTATTGAGTGTTTTATCTAGTTAATTGATTTGTAAAGATTAGTCAGCATTTAGTTGGATGCCGCACAAACTGGCAGAGGATGTTACTGCTCGTTTGTGCGACCTGTTATGGCGTGATTTTAATTTAATGCAGCATTAGCATGCACTTAACTACGTGGCTCCACATTAAGTTTAGGATCAGGCACTTGTACTGTATCTTCCGCTGGAACTGTGTTTTTCTCCGAGTTTTGCAATAGCTCGTAAATAACATGATCCACAAAACCGGCACCCGCGGCTTCGTACAGGTTGTACACACTGTGTACCCCCGATTCTCGAAGCGCCGCTGCATCGTCACTGTACTGCACAATTGCACTGATTTTGCCTTGATAATTCAGTTTTTTTAGTTGCTCAACTGCAAACATATTTCCCGCGTGGTGCGGCATGGCTAGCAGTACCAGTTCAAGATTAGGTGCTCTGTCGAGTTTCTCCCAAAAGTCGGTATCTGAGGCGTCACCTTGCACTACATTGCGACCCTTTGTTTTATGTAAGTCGACTAAGTCTTGCTTGTGTTCAATACCGAGAATTTCGCCGTCAAATTGTTCCCTGAGTTCATCATAGGCACCGCTACCAATACGGCCCATGCCTAAGATTAAAAAGCGTGGATTGCCAATGGCTATGGGCCTATCTTCTGGATGCAATGGGCGTTTTTCAAGCTTGATTAAACGCTGTTGGAATCGCTGGTAGATATTACCGACGGTGGCGTTAAGTGGCGCGGCGAGTAAAAAACTAAAGCTTAATGCCACTGCGATGATCACTAGCCACTCGGGAGGTAACCAACCTTTATAGGTGGCTACTGCGGCGACGATCAAACCGAATTCACTGAAGTTACCTAGGTTAAATGAGCCCAACATAGAGGTACGTGAACGCAGCTTAAAGCGGGTAAGAATGTAAACAAACAGCAGAATTTTGAGTGGCACTAACAACACCAATAGCGCCGCGAGTACGATATCCGATACCGTAGGTAAGCCATTGAGCCCTATGGTTAAGAAGAAGGCAACGAGGAAGAGTTCTTTAAAATAGAATAGGGATTTTGCCAGCTCGGAGGATTTTTTGTGGCCCGCCAACAAGATACCGATAATCAGTGCGCCGAGATCGGGTTTTAAGCCAACAGATTCAAATAACCAAGCGCCAACCACGAGTGCCATGACTAGGCCGAAGAGCACTAAGAGTTCACCGTGGCCGACACGGTCGAACGCTTTATAGATGAGTGGTTTAGCCAGTGGCAGTAAGAGTAATGCAAAGGCCCATACCGAAGGTACATCGCCTTTAGAAATGGTTAAAAACAGTACGGCGAAGATATCCTGCATAATCAAGATACCAATAGCGACCCGGCCGTAGAGGGATTGCACGTCGCCTTTATCTTCTAACACTTTGACCGCAAATACGGTGCTGGAGAAGCTTAACGCGAAGGCAATTAACGTCAGTTGTTCTAGGTTCAGACTCGTGAGTTGGCTTAAGCCCAGTAAGCCGAAGAGTTTTAGAATCGGCACAAAAATCACGATTGATAGTACTAAGTGCACACTCGAACCCGCCCACACTTCGGCCTTGAACAGGCTACGAATATCGAGTTTTAACCCTATGGCGAACAACAGTAAAGTGACGCCTAGGCTGGCGAGTTCTTGCAGTAATGGCAGGCTTTCTTTATCTATTCCTAAGATGAACAGTACAAAGCCTGCCACTAAGTAGCCGATGAGCGGAGGGAGTCCTATACGGCTGACGAGCATGCCGCAGATGAGTGTAATAATGAGGATGCCTGGTTCCATGATGCTCCAATCTAAAAAGTCTAAAATTGTAAGTGATTGTATAAGAAATCTATGACACTTGGATAAAAAAGCGGACTTTTAATGAAAAAAGTCCGCTTTTTATTGGTGTTGCGGTAAATACACTTGGCTGTTAAAACACGCGCGAACTAAATCACTCCGCTGGTCTAAGCCTAAATCGTCACTATTTCACGAGATGATCTAAATGGGTTGCAAAATCTTTGGGGCCCATAAAACCAGTCACGCGTAAATCTTCCCTTTGCTCACCTTGTTCGTTAAACATCAACAGCGTAGGCAAACCGAGCACATTGTATTTTTCGAGTAAGGCCACATCGACCTTGTCACTCTTAGTCACATCCGCTTGTAGCAGCACGATTTTATTCATGCGGGCTAACACGTCGGCATCTTTAAAGGTGATGGCTTCGAACTCTTTACAGGCAACACACCAATCGGCGTACAGATCGAGCATCACAGGCTTACCTTGGGCGGTAGCGGCTGCAATTTCTTGCTCAAGATCTTCAATGGATTTAATGCGTTTAAAGCCATGGACTTCTTCGGTCGTCGCCGCAGTGCCTACGGAATTGTTATTAAAACCAAAGTGTCCCATCACAGCTTGGAATCCGTAGGAGAAGCTCGCCAGTAGCGCCAGCGTTAATAGCACTGAACGGACAGTCTGTTTCCAGTTAAATTCACTGAGTTTGTTCTGATGCATCAAGTAGCCGGTGAAGCTTACGCCCCACAGTGACCAAAGCACATCGGATACTACGCCTGTCCAAATACGGCCAAACATCACGATAGATACAGCGATCAGCAGGAATCCGAAGATAGTCTTGATGATATCCATCCAAGCGCCGGCTCTCGGTAATAATTTACCGCCTGAGGTGCCGATAATCAGTAGAGGTAATCCCATACCCATGCTGAGTACATACAGGGCTAAGAAACCTTGGAGTAGGTCGCCGGTTTGCGCCACATAAACGAGTGCACCCGACAGCGGCGCGGTAGTACAAGGTGATGCGACAAGGCCAGAAATCACGCCCATTAAGAACACGCCAACTAAGTTGCCGCCTTTTTGATTATTCGAGACTGAGTTCATCTTCTCCTGCCAGCTCGATGGCAGTTTCAAATCGTATAGGCCAAACATAGATAAGCTGAGCACAAAGAACAAAATCGCGAGTACGACTAATACGGCAGGATGTTGTAATGCCGCTTGGTATTTTAGTCCCGCCGATGCAACCACTAACCCTAAGATAGAGTAAGTGATTGCCATGCCTTGGACATAAGCCATGGACAAGGTAAAGGCTTTTGCGGTTGAGAGCTTTTGCCCTTGGCCGACAATAATACCCGACAAAATCGGATACATAGGGAATACGCAGGGCGTTAATGCCAGACCGACACCTAGACCAAAGAAAATCACTAAAGTCCAAATTAAACTGTCGTTCGACAGCATTTGGCTCAGGGTATCTTGCTGAGTAATGGGTTGCGTATTGGTTTTATTGGCAGTGCTTGGCTCAGTGCTGGTTTGCTCAGTCGTCGTGGTTGATTCGGCGCCTGCAATTAAGCCATCGTTGGCTGCAATCGCCTTTAAAACGACTTCATGCTTGGTCGGTGGATAACACAATTTACCTTCGGCACAACCCATAAAGGTCACTGTGAGTGTGGCATTTTCATCGGCCTGTTTTAAACCAACGGGAATATCGACATAGGTATAATAGACTTCTTGCTTACCAAAATACTCATCTTCATGGGGCTTTCCCTTTGGTAGAGCGACCGTGCCTAACTCGGCACCATTGACGCTAAATTTAAGCTTGTCGCGGTACATATAGTAACCGTCGGCAATCACCCAATTGAGTTTGACCTGATTACCTTCCTGCTTGGAATCGAAGACAAATGCTTGATCGACAGGCATCAATTCAGGCTCACCCTTCATGAAGTCGAATTTGTTATCGAAAACCCCTTCACTATGAGCTAAGGGCGCAAGAAGCAATAAAGAAGTGAAAATAAGGCTGAGTAGTTTTTTCATGGCTGAGTGTTGTCTTTTATCCAATCTAAGTAGGCTGGTAGCCCGTGGGTCACAGGCACGGCAATAATTTCGGGTACTTGATAAGGGTGAAGCCTAAGCACAAGTTGTTCTAACTCTGTATATCGACTTTGTAAACATTTAATCTGTAAGCTAAATTCTTGCTCTTCACAGATTTTTCCTTCCCAAGCATAAATTGAACGTATCGGGGCGGAAATCTGAACACAAGCGGCAATACGCGACTCAATTAAAGCTCGGGCCAAAGTATTGGCTTGTACTTCATTGGGGCAGGTAGTGCTAACCACTAAATACTGATGCTGCATAGTGTTAGGTATCGTCTCTTAAGAATTTTAAAGTTCGCTTAAGCCAACTTCGTTAGGCTACTTTACGTGTTTTAATGGTCTCATACATTAGCGGGTTAACAAAAGGGTGAGCTAAATATCAGTGTTTTGCTCCCTTACTTCGTCCTAATGGTTATCCTGACTTGAATTAAGACCGGATAACCCCCATTTAGTTTACAGAGATAGTCAGATAAACCTGAGGTCGGTATGTTTTTCATTATTTTTTTACTCTTTGTGCTGATCCCAGTAATAGAGCTGTCGGTGCTGATCCGTGTGGGTGAAGTGCTTGGCACTTGGACTACCATAGGTTTAGTGCTCTTTACCGCCGTGCTCGGGGTCTCTCTGGTTCGCAGCCAAGGCTTAAACACCTTAATGCAAGTACAACAAAAACTCGCCCGCGGTGAAGCACCGGGGCAAGAAATTGTCGAGGGCATGATGTTAGCTATGGCGGGCATCTTGCTCGTGATCCCCGGTTTTGTAACCGATGCCATTGGCCTATTATTCTTGACGCCATTAACCCGTCGTCCCATTGCTGCCTTGTTGTTCAAACGCATGCAGTTACGGGTTGTTGCCGGTTTACAGGGCACAATGCACGGTGGCTTTCAAGCGGGCCAAGGCCCCTTTGGGCCTAAGCCACAGGACCCATTTGGCCAAGCGCCATTTGATGATAGTGTGAAAAAGGACGGTAATGTGTTTGAGGGAGACTTTGAACATAAAGTCGATCCAAGTGATATCAAACCCGCTAG
Organism: Shewanella sp. M16; assembly: GCF_018224605.1. Classification (NCBI taxonomy): domain Bacteria; kingdom Pseudomonadati; phylum Pseudomonadota; class Gammaproteobacteria; order Alteromonadales; family Shewanellaceae; genus Shewanella; species Shewanella sp. M16. The sequence continues at coordinate 85,148 of NZ_JAGTUL010000009.1, forward strand.
CCATCAACTCTCTGATAAAGCGCAGGACAAAGACCCTAAGTCTTAGTATGAGTCTCGTATTGTCTTAGTCGCTTGTTGCGTTAGTTTGTTATTGGATTAACTCATTTGATTATCGTGTTTATTCGCTTGAGTTTGCTCCCTAATATCCCTTAGATACCAGTGGCCCACTGAATCAATCTGACCTGTGCCGCTGGTTCACTTCCCCCGTAATAGCCATTTCACTCTTAAAAAAACTCCAATACTAATAACCCGCTCACTCAGCATAAGAGTTAACATGATATTAGAGAAAAGCTTTTTTATCGCATTCATGCGATAAAGTAAGGTATTTTTAAATCATGACTCTGTACCCAAGAGAAAAAGCAATATCAGTGCTGTTGTCCATGTTGAGTAGGTTTTCGACGATAGTAAATTCAATTGCACTGTTATTCAGATAATACCTATAGCCTAGAAATACTTCGTGAGAAGGTTTTGAAAAGTCATTATCTGTTTTGAGTAAACCTTCATAGTGATGTAATTCAATAAGCCAACCATGGCGTCCCATTAAATACTCATAACCTAAAGATAACATTACTGCATGATCTTTATAGTCTAATCCAGATAGACTTTCATCATTTTGTCTAAAGCTTATACCTGTAGTGGAGTAAAAATGATGCATTCCAGATGTATAGCTATAATTCAGCTGTAATGCTTGTTCAAAACGGTTATCTACAAATGGGCCAGAGTTAACATGGTTGTAATATAAGCTGCCACCTATTGATAGACCATAATTATCCTCACTAAGCAATTGATATTCTAAATAGAAATTTAGGGCATTCGTTAGCGTATCGCCAGAAAGATCAGGTTGATTTATACCATTCTTTGAAAATATTTGGTTTTTGTCTTTGATTGTATTGTCGCGGCCATTTTGACCCACACCAAATGCATCATGAAACCAGATAGTGACTGAGTCAAGATGGTTATCCCCACTAAAACTCCACTTATAATTAGTATCAAACATCCATTTTTTAGTGAGTTGCCACTTTATTCCGCCATTAAGAGAATTATGATAATAGTCAGCATAGTAATCGTCAGTTTCAGCCCATACACTTGCTACTGTTGCAGATCCGTATACCTCTTTTTTCCCTTCAGGCAGTGCAAATCCTGAACGAAGCAGAGGCGTTAAGCTACCCGCATGTGTAGGTGATTGGGCATGCACACGAAGTGGCCCATAATGACTATAATTGATATTTTCTGCGAAAGTATTCGGTAAAAATATTACCGTATAAACTAGATGTGCTCTAATAGTCACAAATAAAATTTTCTTTGCATATTTCATCGAAAACTCTTTTTTAGCTAATCTCTATTAAAAGCAATGTTTTGTAGTGAGGCTGATATTATGTATAAATGACTTAAATTTTGTCTGTTTGAAGCAATAAGGTTTTTGATTAGACAGATTTCTAATTGATTTTAGAATTAAAAACTACAAAAAACATACCATAATAGTACAAGTGCGAGCCAGAATGACCTACAGATAAACGGGATTGTAGTGAGTATTAGTAAAGTGCTAATAACTGCCAGTAATATTGTCTGTTTACTCATTGTCTGGACGCTATCAAAGCGTAATTTCATGATGTTTCTCAAACATAAATTATTATGCTAACAAAGCAATAACATTATTTATGTTGTTAGTTATAGGTAGTGGTATTTCAGATGGCATTGTAAATGAATAATCAGCACTAAATATACCGCTGCTATTTACTCGTGTAAATGTGTGTAACAGGTAATTGTCCCGTATTAGCGGTGAAAATATGGAACTGATAGTTCATGTTTTTTAATTAATATATTTATTTATCAGTCATATTAGTTATCGTAATTAAAGACCAATCTCAGTTTGCCAAACTTGTTTATCTAATGGATGTGCTTGTTTAAATTGCCCCTCAAACCGCAATAGATCAAAAATGAAATGGCCAGCCAGCCACGAATGACTGACCGGCCGCGCCGGGAAGCGTTTTTGGATAAAATGCGGAGCAGGTTAGCTGGGTGATTGACCTCCTGTTGCCGTCGCTTTGATATTGAATACTAGGCTGTACATCACTGGCAGTACGATGAGCGTCAGCAGAGAAGCGAAGCCTAGACCGAAAATAATTGTAATCGCCATAGAACCGAAAAACGCGTCGGGGATCAGCGGTATCATCCCGAGCATAGTGGTTATCGCGGCCATCATCACTGGACGAACACGGCTGACACAGGAGTCGATTAAGGCAAAATAGGCTGGTTTACCTTCACTGAGCTCGAGGTTGATCTGATCGACCAAGACAATACCGTTTTTAATCACCATGCCCGACAAACTCAGTAATCCGAGTAGTGCCATAAAGCTGAAGGGCGCATCGAACAACAAGAGTCCCGCTGAAACCCCAATCAATGCCAGTGGCACAGTAAACCAGATCACTAAGGGCTGACGCACTGAGTTGAACAAGAATACGGTAATCAAAAACATCGCCAGATAACCTAAGGGAATTGAGCTAAATACCGACGCTTGTGCTTCACCTGCGGTTTCAAATTCACCGCCCCATTCCAAGCGGTAACCCGCGGGCAAGCTGATCGCTTCGACCTGGTCTTTGATTTTGCGCAGTACAGAATCGGCGGTTTCATTGCTACCAAGCTTAGGATCAGCCATTACTGCGAGCATGCGCATGCGATCGCGGCGCATCACCAGTGGATTTTCCCACTCAGTGTTGAAGCTACTGACTACTTGGGTGGCGGGCACAAAGGTATTGTGTTCGTTGCTCCAAATTTGCAGCTTCCACAGGCTGTCCGCTTGCAAACGTTCTTCGGCGGGCGCTCTGGCGACTATCGGCAACAAGTGGCTGGTTTCTCGGTATAAACCTATTTGCTTACCGCTAAAGTTAACCAATAGGGCATTGTCGAGGTCTTGCTTACTGATCCCTGTTTCCCGCGCTTGGGCATTTTCCAGTTGCGGACGGATCAACGGCACTTGATTACGCCAGTTGTGACGTATGCCATCCATGCTCGGTTCGGCGTGGAAAATCGCCTCGGCTTGAGCACCTAAAGCGCGCAGCACTTCTGGGTTATCACCGTAAAAGCGTGCCTCAATTTTGGCGGCGGGCGAAGGGCCGTTCTCCATGTTTTTTAAACGATATTGTGCCTGTGGGAAACGTTGATTTAACAAGGTTTCTAATTCAGGCATATAGGCTTTAACTGCGTCTAAATCCTGCATTTCTACAATCAACTGGGCAAAGGCGGGATAGCCTTTTTCTGGCTGATAGGGCAGTACGAAGCGCTGCGAACCTTGGCCAATAACGGTTGTTAAGTGTTTTAGCCCAACGTCTTTTTGCTCGTCCAGCGCAAGCATTAACTTCTCGATATCAGCGGTAAAACGCTCGGTCGCCTTGATGTCAGTCCCCTCTGGCATCCAGATATCCACAAAGAAAATCGGCGTGTTAGAAGCAGGAAAGAACACATTCTTGATATGACCAAAGCCCACCACAGCGCTGAAAAGCATAGCGATAACCAGCAGTATGCTCACCAGCCTAAAGCGCAGTGCCACAATTAAGCTTGTGCGATATAAGCTGAAGAACCAGCCCTTGTAGGGGTCTTGGGCTTCTTCATCGCTCGGCGCATCTTTAAATAACAGATGACAGAAAAACGGCGTGAGTGTGATGGCGGTGATCCAGCTGATAAACAGCGAAATCATCAACACTTGGAATAAAGAACGGCAGAATTCACCGGCGGCATTTTGCGATAAGCCAATGGGCGCAAAGGCAATAATGGCAATTACAGTCGCGCCCAATAGCGGCCACTGGGTTTGGGACACTATCTGTTTGGCCGCTTCCAAACGGGTCTTACCGCGACGGATACCAATTAAAATGCCTTCAGTAACGACAATGGCGTTATCGACCAACATACCAAGGGCAATAATGAGTGCGCCGAGGGAGATGAGCTGTAGATCAATCCCGAGCACTTTCATCACGATAAAAGTGCCTAGAATCGTCAGCAGTAAGATCAGGCCCATCAATAGACCTGAGCGCAATCCCATAAACAGCAGAAGCACGGCGATCACTATGGCAATGGATTCCATTAGGTTGATTAAGAAGCCGTTAACTGTCTCATCTACCGCCTGACTCTGATTATAAACCGTCGCTAAATTCATGCCGATTGGGCGTTGTGATTCAAGCTCGGCTAAACGGTCACTGACCTTTTGCCCGATTTCGACTACATTCACACCGCTAGAGAAAGAAATCCCCAGCGATAACGCTGCTTCACCTTTATTGTGATAAAGCACGTTAGGGGTTTCGTCATAATCCCTTTCAATATTGGCAATGTCGCCAAGGTAAATCAGCTCAGAGCTACCCGGAGGGCTGACGATCAAACGCGCGAGATCCTGCACATTGCTAAATTCGCCCGTGGGATGAATGCGGATACGGTTATCGCCAATCACTAAGCTGCCCGCGTTAGAGACGACGTTTTGATTGTTCACTAAGCCATAGATATAGCTCTGATCTAACCCCAGTGCCGACAGCTTTTGCTGGGAGATTTCAATCACGACTTGCTCGGTGACGTTGCCAGCAACAGAAACCTTTTTCACTCCAGGTACTAGCACTAGCTCGCGGCGCAGATAGTCGGCGTAATTGCTCAACTCGCGGTTGCTGTAATCAGGTCCCGAAAGGTTAAATAAAATGCCATACACATCGCCAAAGTCGTCCATCACCTGTGGCGTTGCTGTGCCTGGCGGCAAGTTTCCCGCAGCATCATTAACTTTACGACGCACTTCATCCCACACCTGCGGCAGGCTGGTTTTATCGTAGCTTTCTTTAATCTCGATTTGGATTTGTGACAAACCCGCACTATTAATTGAAGTCACATGCTTAATGGCGTCGAGTTGCTGCAGGGCATCTTCGAGCGGTAATGTCACTTCTTCTTCAACTTGCTCAGGCGATGCACCGGGATAAGCCGTGATCACTAAAGCTTCTTTAATGGTAAATTCGGGGAATTCTAGTTGCCCCAAACCAGTAAAACTGACGCCACCACCCACGAGTAGTAGCAACACAAACATCCAACTGATGACTTTGTGGCGTATCGAATACTCTGCAATGTTCATCAATTACACCCCACGCTGCCAGCGTAGTGGTTTGACTTTCATGCCATCGGATAATTGAGACACTCCAGCGCTGACGATGAGATCGCCCTTGTTGACGCCCGTTAAAATCTCAACACCTTGATTACTCACGCGTCCTAGCGTCACCATCGTCGGTTTTACTTCACCCGATTGCGCTTGATAAATCCACACTTGCACTTGGCCATCTTGGTCGCGCTTATCGATAGCGGTCACTGGCACTACCGTTGACGCGAGGGCACTAGGATTTTTGACTAAGGCTAAGGTCAACTCGGCACTCATTCCTGGAAGTAACTGAATATCTTGAGGTTGAGGTAACGAAAACACCACTTCATAGGCTTGGGTACCCGGCGTGACTTGAGTCGAGTATTCTTTAAATTTGGCATCGAAACTTTGCTCGGGGAAGGCACTAAAACGCACCTTAGCTGTAAAATGAGCTTGATCGGTATATTGCTTCAAACCCGCCGCCATCGACTCGGGAACTTGAATGCTAATATCGAGCAAGTTATTGTTCTGTAATGTTAATACCCCTTGGTTTGCTTGCACTATTTGGTGGTTATCCACCAAACGTTTGGCGACCGTACCGCTAAAAGGTGCCGTTAAACGGGTGTAACTCAGTTGATCGCGTGCAGCGGCTAAGGCGGCGGTGGCCGATTTGAGTTGCGCTTGAGTGCTATCAAACTCAGATTGTGAAATCAGCTTGCGATTGAGTAGCTCGACTTTACGTTTAAAGTCAGCGGCTAACAGTTCATGCTCCGCCTCACGGGTCATTAAATTATTGTGGGCGTCCCTGTCATCAAGTTTTGCGAGTAAGCTACCTTGAGTGACTCTTTGCCCTTCAACTAATGCCAATTCTGTTAATTGTCCTGAAATGCGGAACGATAATTCTGCGCGACTATTGGCGGCAACGCGGGCTGGAAATGTTCTGAAATCTCCGTCTTCTACATTGAGTACTTCAAACAGTTTAACCGGACGAATTGTTGCCACTTGCACTGAACTTTCCGCAGGCGAACAACCACTGATCAGGGCTGGAAGCAGCATTGTCAGCGGCAAGAGTCGATATGATTTCATGGTGGAGATTTCCTAGTTAACAAATTGTCAGCATTTCTGGGCGCGAAGATACCAGCTAAATTAGTTGCAATAAACGGGATACTTTGGGATTATCAGTCCCACATAATGAGATTGAACTTAAGGTCAAAATGAAGACAGAGGACTTAGCGTTATTCCACCGAATTGCTGAAACCGGTAGTTTGATTGAAGCGGCGGATTTACTTAACTTACCTAAATCGACTGTGAGTCGGCGTTTGCAAGCCTTGGAAGATGAGCTGAACATTAAATTGTTCCACCGTCAGAGCCGCTCTATGACGCTCACTTCTGCGGGCAGCCATTTTTACCAGCGTTCGCAGAATATTTTGGCTCAGCTCGACGAAACCCTCTTCGAAATGACCAATGACGATGCTGAGATCAGCGGGCATTTGCGCATTCAAATGTTCCCTATCCACAGCATGAAAATCTTGATGCAAGCCATTTTCCGCTTTATGGATATGCATCCTAAACTCACCTTAGAAGTCATCAGCAGTTCAGAATCCGTTGATATGGTGAAACATAATCTCGATGTGGCCTTTGTGGTCGAGCCTGCGTTGGATACCTTAGATTTAGTAGTGCGGCCGATTTTTACTACTGACTTACGTTTTTACGCGAGTCCTCAATATTTAGCTGCACACGGTACACCTAAAACACCGAAAGAGATTGAAGCACATAATGTGTCTATGTTCCGTTTATCCAACGGCAAAATCTTTAATGAGTTATTTATCGGTTCAGAACAAGAGGTGAGAGTCAGAGGTAATTTCTGCTCCAACAGTATTGAAGTGGCGGTTGAGTTTGGATTGCAAGGACGCGGCATAGTGTATGCGCCTGCTGAAGTCGTGGATGAATATGTACAAAGCGGTGAGTTAGTGACTTTGTTACCTGAAATCCAACCCCACCAAGGCGAGTGTTTCTTAGCTTATCCATCAAGACGTTACGTGAGTTTAGCCTGTCGACGCTTTATCGACTATATCATGCAAGAGCTAGTGCCAAATGGCGTGCCGATCAACATGAGCGAGCAAGGCCCACGTCGATCCTGCAAAGCCTCTACGGGAGCGTTTTCAGACGACGTGTTGCGCTTTCCCGTTAAAAAATCAAGCTAGTTTACCCCTCGCTAATGGCGTTTGCGGTCGTGATCTTTGTGGGCTCACAGATCCGCTGCGCCAGCCAGTAACAGGCAATTCCCATCAAAATATTGGTCACAGGTAGCGCGAGCAGCAGGCCTTTAACGTCACCTATATACGATCCCAAGGCTGCTAGCGGCAGCATGAGCAGTACTAAGCGGCACAGATTGATGACTAATGAACTCATAGGCCTGTGGTAGGCATTGAGGGAGGTCGCGACAATAATCACTATACCCAAAGGTCCGTAGGCACAGGGCAGCACTAAGATATAAAAACTCAGCCATTCGATAACCTGCGGATCGGTACTGAATAAATGCGCGATAGGCTCGGCTAAAAAGATCAGTGGGATATAGAGTAAAGTCTGGAAAATAAAGATAAATTTTATCGATAATAGCAGGGCTTCTTTTGCTCTGTGTGGCTGTCCTGCCCCTAAGTTTTGCGCAATAAAGGGCATTAAACTCGACGACAGTGCCATCACCACTATTAATAGTACTGACTCTAATCGAGTACCGGCACCAAAGGCTGCCACGGCGCTGTGATCGATATGCGCCAACATGGCCATAATAATGGCATTGGCTAGTGGATTGATTAAATTCATCAAGGCGGCGGGTTGTGCGATATGGGCTAATTTGCTCCAGTTCGCGCGCATTCTGTCTATGTCAAAGGCGGTCCATTCGAGCATTTTGCGCCTGACAATCAACAAATATCCCGACAAAGATAAGGCAATCAACCAAGCGAACAGGGTTGCAATCGCGGCGCCTTGGATTTCTAAACGTGGAAATGGCCCAATACCAAAAATCAATAACGGATCGAGGATAAGATTGATGAGCGCCGCCAGCGCCATGATCATCGCCGGCGAGCGGGTGTCGCCAGTGGAACGTAAGCCTTGATTGCCTACCATCAACAATACCAGCAGCGGTGCGCTGACATACCAGTAAATCATATAGTCGTGGATCAGCGGCAAGCTGTCATTGTTTGCCCCGAGTAAGCGAAACAGTGGCGTAATAAAAATGCTACCCAGTGCGGCTAAACTGGCGATCAAGACAAAGGTGAGCAATAAGGCATCATGCAAGAACACTTTGGCCTTATGGGCATTACCCGAACCGAACAGTCGGCCTAAATTAGTCGAGACACCAGCGCCAATACCAATGGCGATGCTAGAGATCACTAAGGTCACCGGGAAGGTAAAACTGATGGCGGCTAAGGCTTCGGTGCCCAATTGGCTGATAAAAAAAGTGTCAGCGAGGCTGAAACCTAGAATGGTCATAATGCCAATTAAGTTGGGGAGGCTCATGTTGAGCAGTACACGACCAATTGGCGCGGTGAGCAGCCCGTGTCTGTCTTTCATGGAAAAATAGTGCCTTGTTAGCGAGCGGAGGCGAGATTCTAGCAGGATTGTGCGGACTTGAAAAAACCGACATCAAAAAATTGAAGTTTTTTTTTGTAAATGCCCTTGGATCTCGACACTGTCAGCCCCATATCTCAGACAGCAAAAGAGCAGACTAAGGTGTCTGTTTTTTTAATCACAAATAGGCTCGATTGTAGGGCATCAAATCATTAGGAGAGTTCATAGATGAATATTCGTCCATTACATGACCGCGTAATCGTTAAGCGTCTAGAAGTTGAATCTACATCAGCGGGTGGCATAGTACTGACCGGTAGCGCCGCTGAAAAATCAACTCGCGGTGAAATCCTTGCTGTGGGCAATGGCCGTATTTTAGAAAATGGCACAGTTAAGCCACTGGATGTCAAAGTGGGTGACGTGGTGATCTTCAACGAAGGTTACGGCGTTAAGAAAGAAAAAATCGACGGTCAAGAAGTCTTGATCCTGTCGGAAGCTGACCTGATGGCAGTAGTGGGTTAATCCTCAGCATCAATTCGACATTCCAATTAATCATTAAAAATTTAAAGGATAATCAAGATGGCAGCTAAAGAAGTTGTATTTGGTAATGACGCTCGCGTAAGAATGCTGGCTGGCGTAAACATTCTCGCAAACGCAGTTAAAGTGACCTTAGGCCCTAAAGGCCGTAACGTGGTATTAGACAAGAGCTTCGGCTCACCACTGATCACTAAAGACGGTGTTTCTGTTGCCAAAGAAATCGAGTTAGAAGACAAATTCGAAAACATGGGCGCGCAAATGGTGAAAGAAGTTGCTTCTAAAGCCAACGACGCCGCCGGTGATGGTACTACTACTGCAACTGTACTGGCTCAAGCCATTGTAGTTGAAGGCTTAAAAGCCGTTGCAGCCGGTATGAACCCAATGGATCTGAAGCGCGGTATCGACAAAGCCGTTATCGCTGCAGTTGCTGAATTAAAAGCCTTATCACAACCTTGTGCAGATTCAAAAGCGATTGCACAAGTTGCGACTATCTCTGCAAACTCTGACGAATCTATCGGCGAAATTATCGCAACTGCGATGGAAAAAGTCGGCAAAGAAGGCGTGATCACAGTTGAAGAAGGCCAAGCGTTAGAAAACGAATTGGACGTAGTAGAAGGTATGCAGTTTGACCGTGGCTACCTATCTCCATACTTCATCAACAAGCCAGAAACTGGCAGCGTTGAATTAGATCACCCATTCGTACTGTTAGTAGATAAGAAAATCTCTAACATTCGCGAACTGTTACCTATCCTTGAAGGTCTGGCAAAAACCGGTAAGCCATTGCTTATCGTTGCTGAAGACGTTGAAGGCGAAGCATTAGCAACGCTAGTTGTGAACAATATGCGCGGTATTGTGAAAGTGGCTGCCGTTAAAGCACCTGGCTTTGGCGATCGTCGTAAGGCAATGCTGCAAGACGTAGCAATCCTGACTGGCGGTACTGTTATTGCTGAAGAAATCGGCCTAGAGCTTGAAAAAGCAACGTTGGAAGATTTAGGTACAGCTAAGCGTGTTGTGATCACTAAAGACAACACCACCATCATCGATGGTAACGGCGAGCAAACACAAATTGCTGCTCGTGTAAGCCAAATCAAACAACAAGTTGAAGAGTCAACCTCAGACTACGACAAAGAAAAACTGCAAGAGCGTATGGCTAAACTAGCTGGCGGCGTAGCAGTGATTAAAGTTGGCGCAGCGACTGAAGTTGAAATGAAAGAGAAAAAAGCCCGCGTTGAAGATGCACTGCATGCAACTCGCGCTGCGGTAGAAGAAGGCGTGGTTCCTGGCGGCGGTGTTGCTCTGGTTCGCGTAGCTTCTAAGATCGCTGAAGTTGAAGTATTAAACGAAGACCAAAAACACGGTGTGGTTATCGCACTGCGTGCAATGGAAGCGCCACTACGTCAAATCGCCACTAACGCGGGTGAAGAAGCGTCAGTTGTTGCTAACACAGTGAAGAACGGCAGCGGTAACTTCGGTTATAACGCCGGTAATGACACTTACGGTGATATGTTAGAAATGGGTATCCTTGACCCAACTAAAGTGACCCGTTGTGCATTGCAATTCGCTGCGTCAATCGCAGGTCTGATGATCACTACAGAAGCTATGGTTGCTGAGATCCCACAAAATGCTAGCCAAGATATGGGCGGTATGGGTGGGATGGGCGGAATGGGCGGCATGATGTAATTTTTGCTGGTCTAAAACGTTGATTACGGCGTTGCTGCTCGCTCACATACACACAACGTATGCTACGCTCACAGCGCCTTGTACTGAACGTTTTATCCTGCGCAAAAACATCTGCGGTCTTTAGCTTAATCGCTTAAACCTAAATTTTTGTAAAAAATGAAAACCCCGACTCGGGTAACTGAGTCGGGGTTTGTTTTTTGGCGCTGTCGCGCCAGAGTGATTGGTTATCTCTTTTGAATTTTGTACTGCGGTTTAGATTGATTTTGGATTGGCTAATCCAAGCAGAAATAAGAGTTAAATCAAAGTCGTGGGGCTTCACCCCACACCCGACCAAGGAGGACTGCTCGTCCTATCCTCCTTGGATGCTCCATGACGCCCTAACGGAGTTGAAAGCCCCTTGGGCATTTAGCGTCCTTATGCTATCGCGTCAGACGCTCGTCCCTGATTCGACTGACGCTATCTCGGCATCCATGCCTCGCTCACGCAACGAACGCAAATGCCCTACGGCAACTCCTAGGGGAGGGTGAACTTCTGTGATTTGAGTGCCTGCTGTTACACCCAAAAGAGTTATGCCGGCCATATTTTTGTGAATTCAAGGAGTCCAATATTGAAGTGTAGACTGTCCAGGTTGGTCTAAAATGATTGCAACACTTTGCTTTGCTCGAGTTACTGCAACATAGAAAGTTGATGCTGCCGTTGATTCCAAAGGCGCCCCGCTCTTAATGAAATTTTCTATATTTTTAGTGGGAGCAACTAGTACCCTCTCAAAAGTAGCCCCTTTAACTAATTTGAAATTCAGGAATGGAAGCTGCAAATCTTTGGCCGAACTTTTACTATTTCTCAAACATTGCGGGCTGTATTGAGACATATACTCGTTAACATGCTCCGAGCGCACTAAAAACACGCCGTCATGTCCAGTTTCGTTGCGGTTTTCTGAAATGGTCTCGGGAAATCGCCAGCTTGCATCAAAAATACTGTCCGAAAATGAAGCAATTTCTTGCCTGCATCGGTATGTAGTTGTTGCGTAGAATATATTCAAACATTTTTCAGCTTCTCGCTTAAGGAACCACTCTAAAGATGCGGCGTAACTAAACTTCTTGTTTTTTTGTCCACGAGGATTCGTGGATAAGACGGATTGACGTACATCACCAACCAAATGCACTTCAATTTTTGAATGCAGAAGCATTTCTAGGATCTCCCAGTCATAGCTTGCAAGATCCTGAACTTCATCGATTAATATTTCATCGTAGATGCATTCAAGCCTGTGCACTAATGCTGGAGTGGCTTGCATCAACTCAAAAGCCAATCTGCCTAGTTCACAGCCGAAAATTTTATTATCGGCAGTCATGAATCTACTTTTGCCTTTGGCGTACCTGCTAGGGCGCCCGTCAAAATCGAAACCTTTAACTCTTTCTCCGGGGAACTTCATATTTAGAAATGGCTTGGCAAAATGCCTGAGTAGAAATGTGTACCACCCCATTACTTCTATTCCAGAGGCGTGTCCAGCCTGAAGGGCTAATCTTGCTTTCACTTCTTGTTGGTTCGTTTGAGTGAATGTTAGCAATGCAACTTTTCTATTTGAAGACAAGGCGTTGCAGTGATCAACTAACCCTTGAGTTTTTCGGCCTCCAGCGACTGCTAAAGTTAGAATGTTAGGCATTCTGTATAAACTCCGCGGCAGCAAGCATATACGGTGGTGGAGTCAAAGGCTTCTTTGATTCAGCTAGCCTTATTGCTCCTTCAGTTTTTTCTCTGGTCATCCAAGTTTCTAAATCAGCTCTCGGGGTGATTTCTAATATCTTCCTTAAGTGTTCCTCTCCATTTGCCTTGATCAATTGAGGTTCTAGAGTATGTCCATCAACAACTGCACCAATAAAAAGTGCTCTTGTCTTGTCGTCTAGCCATTGTTTAAGTGGCTCTTTTAGATCTTTTGGCTCAATTCCATCGTTATCTCGCATCACAGCGACTGGCTTGTTGATTGTTTGGCATAGTTCCAAACATCTTGCGAGTGCTAGTCCTCGCATACTGACGACATCAATTCCTGACTCCATTGGATCTTTTCCGAAGCGATCTCTAAACACTCGTTCAAAAATTATCTCATCGGAAGGCCCCTCTACTAGCACCACTTTCTTGGCGAGAACTAGGCGTAAGGTGTCGTATCCCGGTAACCTTTGAAAATAACGGACAGTTTCAGATGACAGGTCTGTAATCCTTGACGCATGATTGCGGCTAAGTAGGTGCAAGGAGTCTAGACCAAGTCGGTTCAGCACGTAGGTGCTGTGAGTAGAGATAAATAGCTGCTGTTCTTTTGTTGCTAGCGATTCAATACGGTCTAATAAAATCCTTAAACTTGTATGGGAAAGATGATTTTCGGGTTCTTCGATCATGATGATCTTTGCTTTGGATGCATGCTGCTTCATAGCTAGAGAGATTTTAATCGCGGCTTGCTGACCTAGCCCTGCCATTGCAAATGGCACGCGATCCACATGAGGAGTGATAGTACTTTCCCAAGATGTTCTTGAGGTTTGATCCATTGCTAAGGCCATTGGTTCGGCTTGTAATGCTGCCCCTAGCTCGGCTATGCGTTTGTTGATTGGAGCAAGAGCCCCCTCGGTCATTGATGCTTTGATTTTGCGGAATTCTTGCGCTATCACTGCTTTTTCTGGGGCTTCGAGGTGATCACTTAGAATTTGCCTCAAATGGTAGTCCACGCCAGAAGCAGACCTAACGGTTTTGGAATCAATTATCGCTACAGAAAGTACTCTTGGGCGCTTCACCAATTCTTGGTCAGCAAACGATCGCCACTCGCATGTGTAGTATTCCACTGGCATTAGTTCGTTGGGGCTCTTCAACCATTCGTCCAGCATGTCTTGATATTCATCATTTGGGAAAATCCTTAGAAATACTCCTGGACAGACATCCGTAGGTACACTGGTGTTTACCGCTCCACACAACATCTGAAGTTCGGCATCATTACGTAAGTACAGCTCAATTAGTATTTCGGGGAAGGAGGGCTTTTTGCCAAAACTCAGTGCGTTGAGAAATTCGTCCACTAAGTCAGTGTTGAACCAATGTGGATTTAGTTCTTCAAGTACAGCTCGGCCGCTTATTCGGCCGTTAAGTGCTAATGAAATCGCTTCCATCAGTGTTGATTTACCAGCATCGTTGTCACCGATCAGGATGTTCTTCCCTTGGTGTGGCTTGATAATGAAGTCCTTGTATACCCTATAACCACGAATACGTATTTTTGTGATCATGATTAAAGCCCCTGATTTTATTTGAGTTTGATTGAGATAAGTTACAGGTTTTTATCATGCGTAGGTAGAGTAGAATTTAAGTTTAACAAGCCCTCCATTGCTAAATTTCTAAATAATTTAACGAGCCATCCATTGTTAAATTTGCAGAGTGTATGCTTGCAAAAAGGCATACAGATAACTGGATAGTTGGTTGGATTAAGCATTGGCATGTAAGTGACCGTTGACGGCATGGATGCCGTCGTCGAGCCCTCATGGATGAGTTTATGGCGTGTCACTGGAATGACAGTGCTTAATAATCAGCTTCCGCTGTTAAGCAGCAAACGAGCAGCAAAAGAATTTAACGAGCCATCCATTGTTAAATTTGCAGAGCGTATGCTTGTAAAAAAGGCATACCGATAACTGGAGAGTTGGTTGGATTAAGCATTGACATGTAAGTGACCGTTGACGGCATGGCCGCTCTTTCACATCCATGTGATCGCGGCATTTGCACTTCTGTATGTAGCAGATGCCGTCGTCGAGCCCTCATGGATACTTCTTGTGAAATAAAAGGGTGGCGTGTCACTGGAATGACAGTGCTTAATCATCAGCTTCCGCTGTTAAGCCGCAAACGAGCAGTAAAATAGTCTGCCAACCTTTGAAAGATCGAAAGCGAGGACAGACACATTTCTTTCTGAGTTATTTACAAGAAAAATATAGGTATCTTTGAGTATTCCAAGCTTCTATCACTTGGCCGTAGGGTTATATAAAAATGGCAGTCTTACGTGTGATAGATTGGAGACTATCCTAATGATAAATTGGTTGAATACTAATATATTGGCAGACATTTAAGCTGAACAAAAATAGTGGGTTAAGCTCTTTTTCTCAATTACAATGCACTATTTTCATTCGCCAAATGCGGCATTAAACGAGCAGGAAACCCAGTATGAATATCCCAATGATTACCGCGCTTCAGAGTGCTATTACCGAAGCGCTAGAGAGTATACCAACCGCTGAGGCGGAGCAGATTTATGCATTGTCTTTCTATATCAACAACGAATATGACGATCCCCGTCTACCTACGCTGACAGTCGGCTATAACACAGTCGACGAGTGGCATGCTTCGATTCCAAAGGCTTCTAGCTCTGACGAAGCAAAATGGAACTATGCCTTCTGGCTTCAAAACGAACTCCTCGTCTTTGGGGATTCTGACTCTCAGACTGCGGATATCTTAGCTCGCTGGGTGGCCGATCTCGGTCTCGGGTACAGTGATGCGGAGGAAGATGTCGATTTTGATCGCTGCCTTGAGCTCGGTCAGGAGATAACCGAGCAATTTGTTGCCGCAGTATGCGTTGTCGCTTCTACACTCCATTCCAACTTAACCGTTAGTCGCGTTTTCGGTCGTTCGGTACCCATCATAGTTCACGAGCTCGAGTACTATAACGAGATCGCAGATCAGACAGAGGCCTGTAACCCTCCCAGACTCGCCGAAGAGTTCGTTTCTTGGGTGCGCTCAATCTAACGTTAGTTATCAGTTATAGGTGGTAAGGATATAGGGCAGATTGGTTGGCGGCGGTTCAATAAGCCTAATTACAGAGCTTAATCACATAGCTTAATTACAGAGCTTAATCACATAGCTTAATCACATAAGAAAAAAAGGATGTATCGATGAACGAAGAGCAATACGAGAAGGGGCTTGAGGTGCGTCGTGCTGTGATGGGCGATAGCTATGTGGATAAGGCGCTCAATAGTGCGACAGATTTTACCCAGCCGCTGCAAGATTTAGTTACGGCCAATTGCTGGGGTGAGGTTTGGGTGCGTGATGCCATTTCAAGGCAAACGCGCAGTTTGATTACCATAGCGACGCTGGCGGCATTAAAGGCGCCGACTGAGTTAAAGGGCCATGTGCGGGGCGCGCTAAACAATGGCTGCTCAGTTGAAGAGATCCAAGAAGTCTTACTGCATTGCACCGTTTACTGCGGTATGCCTGCAGGGATTGAAGCTTTTCGAGCGGCGAAAGAGGCGATTGATGAGTGGCAGGCGCAAAACAGTTAGTTCACTTGGTACTGATCATTTTGAGCGTCAATGGCTTTGAGGTTTAGTTGCTGTGAGATTTAGTTACTTTGAGGTTTAGTGTTTTTAACATTCGCTAGGGGAGCTGATTTACGCGCATTCCCCTAGCGCATGATGGCTACAAACTTGAACAGTCTGCGCTTATTTTTGTAGCTGGGCTTTTGCGGCTTCTACTTTTGAGAAATCCAAACCGAGTTCAAGCACGGCTTCTTTGATCAAGGCTGGTTTCTGCATCACTAGCCCCAGCAGTTGTTGTAATTTTTCGGCTGGGATGCCTAATTGACCGAGCGTGCCCATCGCCATTAATGGATTTTCGGTTAATGTTTGAAACAGTTCTTGAATTTTAGCGTCACTGACGTTGTGTTCTTTTAAGATGGCAATAATGGGATTCATTGCATTACCTTGTTGATATGAAAGTTAAACAGGTGCCGATTTTATCACAGTTCTGCCAGAGTGGTTGCCTCACACATGCGTACCCGTTGGATGTTGCCACGCTTTGCCTATGCCATTAAGCGCATTAGATTTTATTCCCAATAAGCTTTACTCTGGTGACGTATTCCCCAAAATCTGCCGATAAAACCTGAGCGACAGTCGTGCATCGTGAGCCGTTGCATTGGATATTATGGCTCTAAGATATTATGGCCTTAGATATCATGTAGCAATGCGATTGGGTAATCGCTGGCTTTTATCATCCCTTAAAAATAGAAAGGAACTGTGGTTATGCTTGATGTTGTCGCGAACCAAGACAAAAGTATTGTGGTTAAACAGTTGCGATACGGGCGTGATAATGAGGTGTTAGTCGTCGATGAGTGGCAACTGAACCCTACTGAACATTGGGCGATTTTCGCGACCGACAGCTATTGTGGTTCCTTGCTTGGGCGAATATTAACGGGTGATATTCTGCCCGATGAAGGGACGATTGCTGGCTTGCCGCAACGTATCGGTTGGGTGTCACTTGGGTTGCAACAAGCATTGCTGGAGCGCGAGTTAGAAAAAGACGAACTGGATTACGGTTCGAGTGTCGAATCCTTAGTGTTGGAATGCTGCCAAGATGCCAAGCAACTCCCAGCATTATTACAAAAGGTTGGGCTTGAGCCTCTGCGTCGGCGCGGTTTTCGGCAATTATCCACGGGCGAAACGCGCAGAGTCATGCTGGCACGTGCACTGGCAATGTTACCGCAATTGCTGATTTTAGATGACCCTTACGCTGGGCTCGATGCTGAACATCAGGCGAGTTTATCTGAGCTGCTGAGTGAAGTGGCCGAGCATAGCCAGTTGCTGATCATTACCTCACGCCAAGAAGAATTGCCGCCGTGCATCAGTCATGTAGCGCTGTTTAATGGCGAGATGCTCAAATCGGGGCAGAGTGTGCACAAACTCAGCCCGTCGATGTCGATTGAGCAATGGCACAATCATCCTGTGATGGCACAGTTGAATGCGTTATCGGCGCAACGTAGCGATGAACTCTTGGCCTTGATGGAGCGGCAAAGGCACAACGCCGAGGCGTTTGATCCTCTGGTCGAGATTAAAAATGGCAAAGTGGAATATGTCAGTGGGCTGATTTTTAGCGGCGTGAATTGGCGCATCGAGGCGGGGCAACATTGGCAAGTTCGCGGCCCAAATGGCTGTGGTAAAAGCACTTTGCTGGGGCTGATTTTAGGCGACCATCCCCAATGCTATAGCAATGACATCACGCTCTTTGGCCGACCTCGCGGAAGCGGCGAGAGTATATGGCAGATTAAACAACGGATTGGCATAGTATCGTCGGCGCTACACTTGCAATATCGCGTCAGTTGCTCGGCATTAGATGTGCTGCTTTCGGGCTTTTTTGACTCTATTGGCCTGTACCATAAACCCACTAAACCTCAGCTGGATTTGGCGAAGGAATGGTTGGCTATTTTGCACATGACAGGGCTGGCGAGCACGAGCTTTAAGAAGCTCGATTATGGTCAGCAGCGGTTATTGCTGATAGGTCGTGCCTTGATTAAACAGCCACTGTTACTGATTTTAGATGAGCCGTATCAGGGCTTAGATTTTATCAATCGCACCTTAGTGATGCGGGCGCTGGAGATGATAGCCGAGCATCATCTGAGCCAATTGCTGTACGTGTCGCACCATAGGGAAGATGCCTTACCTGCGATTAAAAACTTTGTCGATTTTATCAAGCAAGATGACGGCTATTCGGTACAGGTGAACTACTGTGAGTCTGAGGATTTAACCCGTTTAAATCAGTAAATGCCACCTATCGCAACAGCTTAACGGCTGCTTATTTGTTTGCAGAGTTTGTCATTATCTCTCGGCACCCTAATGCAGGTTAAGATTGACCTTACTGGGCGCTAGCCATTGAGTGTGTTAGTCACGCTTAATGGCAATATACCTGTGGCGCGAAAGATTTTCGTATTCCAGTGAAAACTGAGATGTACCACATATCGATAATGAGGGTATCGCCCTAGTGTTTAATCCCCCATTCGCCAGACAGCAGTTCTGTTAATTAGTCATGCTTGATATAGGTAACTGTGAGCCGTCTTACAGTTTTGAATGTCGTTGGCGCGAATAATAGTTTCTGGCCTAGGCCAGAAACTCGTGACAGTTTTATGGTTCATCTACTGAACTTATTCATTGAGTCAGTTATCACGCTTGAGAATCCAGAGCTATGGATTCCCCTAGCTAGATGAGCCGAGTGTCGTGCGCTGTAAACAAGATGTGCACCAAGACCTAAAACACGATTTCAAGACATATAAGACGACTTAAAGATAAATACATATATGCCAAGACCTAAAAAATGCCGTCAATTATCGAGCTGTGTGCCCTGTAGCCTATTTAAGCCTAATGGGATCCCTGCGGTTAAATTAACTCATATTCAATTAGAGGCCGATGAGTTTGAGGCCCTCGAACTGGGTGACGTTAAAAGATTAAGCCAGATCGATGCCGCTGCCTTGATGGGGATCTCTCGGCAAACCTTTGGATACCTTCTCGCCAATGCCCGTAAAAAGGTGGCGACGGCTATCACTCAAGGTCAAGCCTTGAGGTTGCCAACCCAAACAGACAAGGATTTATCATGATTATTGCCATGCCGATGAGCCGCGAACGCCTCGCCAGTCACTTTACTAAAGCCCTACAAATTGGCTTTTATAATGAACAGTTTCAGCTGATTAAGCTGGTCGATAACCCGGCAATTGAGGGTGACTGTAGTGCTAAAAAAGCCTTATTAGAGCTGATTATTCAACAAGGTACCGACATTGTACTTGTGCAGAATATCGGTGAGCGCATGTTAGGAAAGTTGCTAGATGCGGGGATTAGTGTGAGCAAAGGCAGTGCGAGTCAAACAGTGGTGACTTTACTTGCACAAACGGCTGATCTTAATCTTAGATTGACGGATGCATCCCAAGGCCGCGCTTCACTCAAACATGCAGCCAAGGGCGGATGTTGCCACTCTACAGGTGACGGCTGCGGTTGCAGTGGTAAAGCTAAAGCAGCACCTAGATCAACACGTCTTATGGGCATGCCCGCAGCACAGGTTAAGCTTGATCAGTCAGTGCATTACGCTGGGTTTAGACCCTTGGTAAACAAATAATCTCACTGTCTAATTTGGATTATTCCGTCACGATTAAACCATAGGGGCGGGCAAGCGCCCCTCGAATATCCGCTAACGAAAATACCTTGGAAAACCGTCCAAAGGTTTTGCCATAAAACACACATTCCACTACAGGTAAGGCAAATACATTGCGGCTCGCCGCTATCTCACCTTGGGCTTGGCAATCAATATAGGCCATCCGTATCTGCGGGAACTCTTGCGCCAACATCTCAGCAATTCTCGGTTTGAGCGTTTGGCACACACCGCAGTCCGGCGCGCCAAATAACAACAGCACCGCAGCATGCTCGGTTAACAAGGACTCCAGCATCTCAGGTGAATCCATTTCGATGATATCAGTGTGCATGCGTTACCATTTGGAAGTTGTGATAGGTATGAATTCATGGGCTAGTTTGCGTATTTCTAGGGTTAAAGCCAGCCATTTTTACCACGCTACTACCGATAAATTGACCAAGGTAGAATAAGCCAAGCATGAGAAGCCCGATACTGGCAGCAATCACTCCGATTTGCTGTATGCCTGTCAGGCTATCTCGCCATTGTTTTAGATTATTTATCATTTCACTACTAGTGACCTGCTACCTGCTACCTGCTACCTGCTACCTGCTACCTGCTACCTGCTACCTGCTCAGGCTTAAGGTTACCCGCGTGACTTTACATATGTCGCATCGCTAACTGCACCACTGGCGCTCGCAGGGAATGCCATCACCGTTACCATCCATTTGAGTATTGGGGCAATTTTGGATATAGAAAGTCGCCTCAGCACAGGAACTCATATGGCTGCAATGGGTTTTACCCGCTTCACATTGGAATCTTGGTGTTGCAGTTTCATACATGGGCATTGGCTGAGTGTCTTCATTCGTGAGGACTGGTACTTCATCGATTGCTGGAGCTTCATTGAATTCTTGGTATTGTTTAAAGCCAAAGATAACTATGGCCACGATTATTAGCAGCGGGATTATCGTATTAAAAGAGGATTTTCGTGGGCTATGGTAATGCGCTTTGTTTTTGTTATTGAAGTTTTCATTGCGTGATTGGATATGAGAGTGGGAGCGTGTTGTTGCACTCGCTGCAACGACTGCGACGCCTTCAATCGAGGCGATAACCGCTTTTCTTTTGCCGTCATTTTGCACTTCCGTTTGAAACAGAATGCTGTCGCCCACTATGGGTTTTCTCGCCATCTTTTTCAGCACTGAAATGTGAATAAACACATCTTGGGCTGCGTTTTTTTCAGGCTGAATAAAGCCAAATCCCTTTTCATCGTTCCAGCGTACCAGTACGCCTCTATCCATGAGCATTTTCTATGTCCTTAATTTAACGGCTTAATATTTTTAGTTATTGAATATCAATACTTACTTGAGTCGTGCCTATTTATCTCTTTTAAGGAGCAAACCGTACTTAGGTTGACGAGTCAGCGATTCAATGTTGGCAGCTAAGTTACTCAAGCATAGGAAGTTTTGCAATTTTTTATCTTGAATTTGCTTATGTGTGACTCATTCGCTTTGAGTGTATGGCGGTGGGGAAATGTGAGCACTTAGCAGAAACGGTTGGCATTTTTGTAAATTCAATACAAACAATAGATTGCATTAATAATAAACAAAGTGATCAAAAAATGTGCATGAAAACTTGCAATTTTACTGTGTGCTACATAGTATTTGCTGTGTGGCGCACAGTGTGTGTGACACAGTGTTAAGGATAGGAATTCGACAATGACAAGTTCACAGCTAGTCAAAATGCGACTCGAGTTGCGCCGTGGGGTATTAGTGTTGGCGGTACTGGGATTATTAAAACAAGCCCACTACGGTTATTCGCTCCGCAAACAGTTGCAGGAAGGCGGTATCGATATTGACGAAGGGACTCTGTATCCCTTAGTGCGCCGCCTAGCCGATCAAGGATTGTTGGATAGTGAGTGGCGACAGGCCGAAGGGCGTGAGCGTCGTTATTACCAATTGTCATCATTGGGGGCTGAGTTGCTCAGTCAACTGACCGATGAATGGCAGCAACTTAATGGCGCCTTGGCTTTTTTACTGGAGCAAAGCGCTGACACTAATGGCTCAGATATGAAAAGCTCAGACGAGAGTGCAGAGGAGATTTGATATGGAATTAGTCGATCGCTATATCGCCGCGGTGCAGCGAGAATTGCCCGAGAACAAACGTCAGGAAATTGGCCGTGAATTAAAAGCCAATATCTGCGACCAATTGGATGCCCTATCTGAACAAGGTGAATTGACTGAAGCGCAAATTGTCGCGGTATTAAAGCAAATGGGGCATCCATGTAAGGTCGCGCAGCAATTTGTTCCGGCAGTTCCTATTATTGCCTCTGAGGATATTCCGCTTTTTAAACATACACTTTTCACTGTGCTTGGGGTCTTGTTTGTGCTGCAGGTTGTGGGCGGCACGACTCAATGGTTGGGCTCGGCAGGGGGGGATCTATTAGGATTTATCCACCATATTGCTAAAGGTTTTATTGGCGATGCCTGTCTTGCCTTTACCGCTATCCTGTTGGCCTTTTGGAGTTTCTCGGCTCAGGGGAAACCCCTATCTGGCAGCAATTGCCAAAAATGGCAGCCGCAGAATTTGCCTAAGGTTGGGCCCGGTTGGCAGCATATTAGTTTAAGCGATGTGTTTACCGATCTGGCGACATATCTTTTTCTCTTACTTGTGATCTGGTGTTCTGTGTGGATGAGTAGCGAGCAATTAGCCGCGCGGACTGTGATTTTCAGCGTCAATGCTCAGCAATTACTGCAATGGTTTAGCCCTATTATTTTGCTGTCTATGGCGAATAGTCTCTGGCAACTACGCCGCCGAGTGTGGACTACTGAATTGTTACTGGCGAATATGGGGATCAATCTTGCTTATGCCTCGTTCTTAGTCTTTCTGGCCTTTAGTTCGCCACTATTACAAAGCCAAGTACAAAACCAAGGAGCTGAATTAAATGGGGAATTTACGTTATTACAGTTAGAACATTGGCTAAGTTATACTCTAGTGATTGCCGCTATGTTCCCTGGCTATGAGGTGATCCGCGATGGGTTGCGTTGGCGTAAACTCGCAAGCAAATAAGTAAGGTTTAACCTAGGTTTTGTAGGTGAGTTTTATTCACTTTTTCATCGAATACATGGCCTGTTCAGTATGATTGAACAGGCTTTTTACATTAGTGCCATCTTCTGTGGGGAAAAGTAAGCCACGACTTTTACATTCGATGCTGATTTATTCTGGGGTATCGCCATGATTCATTTCATTATTAAGCGATTTTTGGGCCTGTTGTTTGTAGGTGTCAAATATACCTTCTTGCTTCATCTGTTTTAGCTCCCGAGCAAGATTAACGGCGAGTGCCGCGTGACGTTTATTTAAGTAACCATAGCTGGTGAGTTCTTCTAGGGTGGCAATCGCGATTATTTTGCTGCCTTGAAACTCAGGCGTTTGTAATAGATCCAATGAGCTTGCCTCCGTATCAATATAGATATCGATTCGGTCGCGGAGCATTTTACGAAAGGAGCTCGCAGGGGACGAAGATTCAGTCAGACGCTCCTTAGGAATGAGTCCCTTTAGCTTTTGTTCTGCGAGGAACACGCCTCGATAGTATTCGATCTTGTATCGACTCTTTTGTAGTGCTTGCCAGTTAGGTATTTTGATTTCGGGATTGTGCGCGAAGGCAATTAAATGGGTATCGATAACGGGTTCTTCAATTCGAATGAGGTTAGTAAACTTTTCGCCATAACGAGATACACGCCCCGGCTCACCATCCACTTTACCTGAGTCCGCCATCATACTGGCGCGGGCTGCGGGAACCACTTGATAGGAGAAGTCATATCCTAAGCGTTCAAAGGCTTGGGCGTAAATCAGTTCAGCCCATTTAAAGTAGAAGTTATGTTTGGGGTCCTCATAAAACGCCATCGTAATGATAGGTTTATCAGCAATCATTACTGTGGTTTCTGTTGTTGATTTGCTGGTTGCATGAACCGAGACACAAAAGAAAAGGCCTACCCACACACTCCAAATGTGCATATTGCTCCATCGTTGCATAGCGTGTCTCTCAAAGTGTTGAGTTATTTAGAGTATAGCTAGCCTGATAAATGGGTTCATTTTTATTCAAGCAAGATTATTTTATTTCCATGATTTCGCACTAACACACGGTTGAAATGTGATCTGCTGGCGGACATTTTGTCCTTTTGGGTTTAAAAATGTGCGATACGGCACATAGAAATGATATTTGCCTGTATTTTGCTGGTTTTTTATTCATCAGAGTTTGAGCTTGATCGGTTTTTTGCTTGTAAATATGGCGTTAAATCCCTGCCGTCTATCACCTGTAGTAGGAAAGAAAGGATGAAATCGGGACTGGGATTATCAGGAATGCGGTTATCAAAGCTTTGGTTATCAATGACGTGGTTATTACCTCTTTGTTGTTTATCGAGTACCGTAGTGGCAGAGGCGGCAACGGACAATATTGAACGCCTAGAGGTGCGCGGTAGGCAAATTAATACCTTAGGCCATAGTACTTCGGCATCTGAGGGAATAGTCGGCGCGGCAGAAATCGAGAGTCGACCCCTATTACGAACCGGCGAAATCCTCGAATTTGTTCCTGGGATGATAGTCACTCAGCACAGTGGTTCGGGTAAAGCGAATCAGTATTTCTTACGCGGCTTTAATTTGGATCATGGCACAGACTTTAATACTCGAGTCGATGGTATGCCTGTGAATATGCGAACCCATGGGCATGGTCAGGGTTATACGGATCTTAACTTTTTGATCCCTGAACTTATAGGCGAGATCCGGTATGCCAAAGGCGCTTATTATCCTGAGGTGGCCGATTTTTCTGGCGCGGGTGCTGCACAATTACTGCTGGCTGATCAACTCCCCCATAACCAAGTTGGGGTGACGTTGGGTGAATATGGCTACCAGCGACTCGTGGCGACTCAGGAGCTAAACACTGACATGGGTCGTTTTATTTGGGGTGGTGAGGCACAAACCTATGATGGCCCGTGGACGGATATTGATGAGGATGTGAGTAAGATCAGTGTCGTCGGGCGTTATTTAACTCGGCTCGGCGAGGGTGACTTGAGCGTCACTATGATGGCCTACGACAACAGCTGGAATTCGGCGGATCAGATCCCCGCCCGTGCGGTGGATTCTGGATTAATTGATTTTTATGGATCTTTAGATAAAGACGTCGGCGGTGAATCTAACCGTTATAGCGTTTCAGCTAATTACGATGCAGGTGATTGGCAGGGAAATGTCTACGCTATTCGCTCGACTATGAATTTATTCTCTAATTTTACCTATTTCTTAAACGATCCCATCAATGGTGATGAGTTTGAACAAGTCGATGAACGCATGATTTGGGGCGGCGATCTTAAGCGTGATTGGCAGACTTTACTTGGTGGCACTCAACTGAATTACAGTGTGGGCGGCGATGTGCGTTATGACGATATTGGCGCAGTGGGTTTGTATAACACTCAGTCGCGACAACGGCTGAATACGGTAAGGCTCGATGAAGTGCAAGAGTTGTCGAGTGGCATCTTTGGCAAAGTTGAGTGGCTGCCAGCTGATCAATGGCGTTTTAATCTTGGGCTGCGTTACGATTATTTTGATGTGCAGGTCGACAGTGATAATCCGCTTAACAGTGGCGATGCGTCCGATGGTATGTTCAGCCTCAAAGCCAGTGCTTCTTATTTGTGGAGCGATAATCTTGAGTTATATGTTAATGCAGGCCAAGGGCTACATTCGAACGATGCCCGCGGTGCGACGATTAAGGTTGATCCCGTGAGTGGCGATGAGGTCGAAAAAGTCGATCTACTTGTGCGCTCAAATGGCGGCGAATTTGGGGTGAAATACTATGACAGGGACTTTATTAATTTCTCTGCTGCGATCTGGTATCTGCAACTAGATTCAGAATTAGTATTTGTGGGCGATGCCGGTAACACTGAGCCGAGTCGTGCATCTGAACGTTATGGTGCTGAATTAACGGCTTATTATTGGTTGAATGAGGCAATCAGTATCGATATGGAATTAGCGTGGACTAACGCCAGATTTACTGAACATGAATTTGAAGAGGGCAAGTATATCGATGGCGCGGTTCCCTTTGTTGCCAGTGCGGGCATCACCTATCGACCCGACGGCGATGGCCTGTATTCGAGTGTACGCGTGCGGCACCTTGGTGAGCGGGTGCTCGACAGCTTTAATGACCACAAGGCTGATGCGACCACATTAGTTAACCTCGCATTAGGATACGAGTTCCGCCGCTTCGATACTAAGCTTGAGCTGCTCAATGTGTTTGATAGTAAAGATCACGACATAGATTACTTTTATGCCTCTCGTTTGCCCGGCGAAGCTGCCGAAGGCGTTGAAGATCAGCATTATCATCCTGTTGAGCCACGAATGGTGAGAGTCAGCGTGAGTTATCATTTCTAGTGATATTCATCTGTTAAGGCGATATCGAAGGTTATTACGTATGTCGCCGAGCAAAAATGTATCTCATTAAGCGTCCAGATAGTTGGGCGCTTTTTTCTGCTGCACTCATTTAAGCGCTAATTTAAGCACTAATCTAAGCCCAAATCGCTTCAAACGATGTGGCTGCAATAATTTACTATTCCCGCGCTGACAATGGAGGCTAGAATGAGGGCGAGTCGATCTGAGTTTCCCCCTGTTTTACAGCTGATGCTATAGGTAATCGCCGCGAGTTATGAGTACTGCAACACCCATTGAAAACATTAATTATTGGCGTCATCCTAGCTTATCAGGCATAGAACTGAGTCAGGCGGAATTTACGCATTTCAGTTTTGATAAACATGTGCATCTGGATTACCACTTAGGCGTAGTCACTCAAGGCGCGCAGCAGTTTGTGAATAAGGGCAGCAGTTATCAGCTTGGTCAGCATAGTTTATCGACTTTAAATCCCGACGAAACCCACGATGGTCAGAGCCGCGATGCCGACGGTTATCGGGTGAAAGTGATGTCGATCCCCGTGGAATACATGAATGAAGTCAGCCAAGAACTGGGTTTGAAGGAGCACTTTTTCAGCGCGCCTATGGTGGATGACCCGACGCTTTATCAATATTTTATTCAACTACACGAGCTATTAATTCAAGGCCAATGCAGTGCGCTTGCGGGTGAGTCCCACTTACTGAATTTTATTCATCTGCTGCTGGAGCGTTACCCCAGCGGCGCTTCATCTTGCCTATCTAAACCAAATCAACCGCAGGGGTTATCTAAGTTGCAGGTGAGCTTAGTGAAACAGCGAATTCACGATGAGCCTTGGCATAATACTCAACTTGAAACCTTAGCCAATGAAGTGAATTTAAGTAAGTTTCAGTTTTTACGGCAATTTAAACAGGCGACAGGGATGACTCCCCATGCTTATCTCAAGCGTGTGCGTTTAGAGCTGGCGAAAAAGTCCTTAAGTCATGGCGCTTTAGTGGCAGATGTGGCGCAGCAGTTCGGATTTTTCGATCAAAGTCATTTAAACAAAGCTTTTAAGCAGGCATTCCTATTATCGCCAGTGCAATTTCAGCGGCGTATGCTCTAATTTCCCCGTCTTTCGACGCCGCTGGTTTTAAAAACACTGAATAGTGCAATTTATTACAATTCAGCGCTGCGACAAATTGCCATACTGGCTGCCTCAGTTATCGTTATTAACCTTTTTTGCGGAGCCGCATATCTATGGATTTATCTTTATTACTCACCTTGGCTGTAATCCATGCCGTTGCTTTAATCAGTCCCGGACCCGATTTTGCCATTATGGTGAAGATTGCGACTCAGCAGTCCAGAAGCACTGCGGTTGCCGCCGCTGTGGGGATTTCAATAGCCATTTTAGCTCATACGATTTTGAGTCTGACCGGTGTGAGTCTACTCATTAAGAGTTCGCACACTCTGTATCTCTTAGTGCAAATTGTGGGCGCTTCTTACCTCGCTTGGATGGGGTTTGGTGCCCTGCGTGCCGGTCTTGCGATACTCGCTAAACGTAAAATGAGTGCCAGAGTCCATGCAGGAACAAATGATGATGCTGTTATTAGCGCTGGTGACGTTGAAGGCGTGGCGTCTGTTGCTGGTGGCTTAGGTGGCGCTATGTCGCGCAGGCAAGGTTTTTTGACTGGGCTTTATACCAATCTATTGAATCCGAAAGCATTAGTGTTTTTCTTAACCTTGTTTTCGGCCTTGATTACCCCAAGTGTTACAACGAGTACTAAAATCGCTTCCGCTATTTTGTTGTTGTCTTTGTCATTGGCATGGTTTGGTTTTTTAGCGGTAATGTTGTCAAAGGCGCAGGTGCAACTTAAATTGCAGCGACTAACACCGGTTATCGATGCGGTTATTGGTGTTATCTTTATGTCGGTAGCCTTGGCGATTTACTCAAACCTATTATTAACCGCTTAGTCAGGCGCAGTGTAAATCACCTTAGGTTTTAGTCTGAGGCACTTATGGTATTCTTGGCTTTTAGTCTCAGCAGAGACATTTGGAGTAAGGGATAAAGATGCCATTCGCCTCACGACTCAAGGGAAGCAAATTAGCTGTTTTCAGCCAAGTTACACTGATGAATATCGCGTTTTCTGCGGCGTTAATATTCAGCGTTATGGGTTTAAGCATCAATGCAAACGCCGCTGATGAAGCCATGCCACAGGAATACATCCCTCTGGTACAGGGGCTTATCGACGCCGCCAAGGCCAATGATCTTGAGGCGATTGCTAAGCGTGTGGCTTACCCGCTTAAACGTGAATATCCGATCCCAGCGATTCAAAATACGCAGGAAATGATCGCACGTTTCGATCAGGTTTTTGATCCTAAGCTGCTTGAGCAGATCGCCCATTCTAAGATTGAAGCTGATTGGCAGACGATGGGCTGGCGCGGCATTATGCTCGGTAGTGGTGTTGTGTGGCTGGATTTTGATGGCAAGATCATCGCCATTAACTATCAAACACCGGTAGAGGCAAAACTGAAAGCTGAGCTTATTGCTAAGCAACAAACGGCATTACATCCGAGTGTGAGTGAGTTTGTCAGCCCAGCGTTATCTTGGGAGACCGCTAAGTTTACCATTCGTGTCGATGATATGGGGAACAGCCAATACCGCTATGCCGCATGGGCAAAGGGTAAGTCATTGAGCGACAAGCCAGATTTAGTGCTGAATAAAGGCAAACTCGTGTTTGATGGCAGTGGGGGGAACCATTCATACCAATTTCGCAGCGGCCCATACCAGTATTATTGTTATGTCACCATCTTAGGCGGCAGCGATAGTCCTCTAGGCGAGCTAGTGGTGTTTAAGAATGACCAAGAAATACTGACACAAGTCGTTATTAAAGCAGACTAGTCTAATGCAGTAAGTTTGCTCTCAGGCTGGTTGATCCAAGTTACAAAGTATCGATGGTGATTAAGTATCACGTAACACGTTAGAGCGATAACGAAAGGAAAAATCATGGAAGATGCTATTTCCAATGCGAGACAAAAAATAGATGAAGCTTTATTTTTCTTAACTTTAATGGATAAAGTTGAGTCTAATCGTGTATCTATTAATGGAGAGCGTGAGCCTATTCAAGAGTTTACCTATCTTTTAAGTGCATATCTTAATGCTTGTTATAGTTGTGGTGAGCATTTGAAGCGAGAGCAATGTTTGGTACAGAGAGTTCAAGAGTTTAGAAATCAACACCCTGATTTTTATAAGAGTGGCCCAATAGGTGCTTTGCGTACAACAGCGGTGCATTATAAACCTGTTATACCAGCGCATGATGGATACTGTCCTCCTCCAGAGGGTAAAATTATTCTTCGCTTTAGACCGTCAGACAAACTTTCCGATAAGAATAGAGTGAGACCTATAACCTTAGAATTTCCTAGAGGTTACTTTTACTTTACTAACGATGTTAAACAAAATGCTATATGGGATATTTGTAAGATCCATCTCGAAAAGTTAGAGGCTTTCGTTGATTCCTGTAAACAATAGGAAATTTTAAATGTACTTTGTTAATTTATTTTACTCTTATTTTTTATCGTGTTAATTTTTTGCGTATTATTTGTTTCTGTGGCTTGATGTATAATTCTGTGGAAATGACTATTCACGCAGCATTATTCAGTCGGTTTTAATTCGCGAAATAAAAAAGAGCATTAAGGATGAACTTCATGCTCTTTTTTATGGATAAATGCCTGCTCAAACTGTGTTGCGGTAATGGGTTTACCGTAGAGGTAGCCTTGGCCTAAGTCGCATTCTTCGTGACGAATAAAGGCATCTTGTTCTAGGGTTTCTACGCCTTCGGCGATCACTTCCAAGTCCAGTTTCTTACCAATGGCAATAATTGCCTTGGTTAACTCTCTATTTTGTTCGTTTTCTTCGAGTTTACTAATAAAGCAGCGATCGATTTTTAAGGTGTCGAAAGAGTATTTTTGTAGATAACTTAAGGATGAGTAGCCTGTGCCAAAATCATCTAGGGAGATGCGGATACCGAGTTCTTGTAGTTTTTGGATGGCATTGTGGGCAATGTGTTCATCTTGCATCAGCATGCCTTCGGTAATTTCAAGTTCTAAGGCGGTCGGTGGCAATTGATAGAGGGTGAGTAAGTCGGCTATGTGTTCGCTAAAGCGGGGATTGCGCATTTGCAAAGGGGAAATATTGATGGCGATTTTAAACTCTTGGCCTACCTCGCGACACCATTTTGCTGCCTGAGACAGCGCGGTATGCAATACAAAATTGCCAATATCGATAATCTGGCCATTACGTTCAGCTAAGGCGATGAATCTGTCTGGGGCGACATTGCCAAGGATGGGATTATGCCAGCGCAGCAGGGCTTCAGCACCAATCACTTGCTTCGTCTTTAAGTTAATAAAGGGTTGGTAATGCAGGCTTAATTCGTTCTTTTTCAGCGCATCGACCAAGTGGGATTCCAGTTGATAACGTAGGTTTAAAGCGGCTTGCGTATCTTGATTAAAGAAGCTGTGAGTTGAGCCATCAGCCTTGCTTATCGTCATGGCCGCTCCGGCTTTTTGCAGCAGAATGGCGGCATCGATACCATCCATAGGCGCTTGTGCTATGCCCATGCTCGAGGGAATCGTGATTACAAAATCAGCCACACCAAAGGGGGTATTACAGCAGTTAAGCACTTTATTGATGAGTTTATTGGTTTCGTTATTCGAAGGTTTGTGGGCTTGAATAATCACAAATTCGGCGCCAGCGATGCGGGCGATAAAGGTGTTTTCATCGGTATAGTGCTGTAAACGTTGGCTGAGAATAGTGAGAATTTTATCGCCAATCAGGTAACCATAACTGTCGTTGATGGATTTGAAATTACGCAGCCCAAGATAGAGTACTGAAATCTTTTCTTTGCGATTCACTTTTTCGAGCATGATCGACAGACTATTAATCAAATTGATGCGGTTAGGTAATCCCGTGAGCGGATCGTAGCTTTTATGGTATTCCAGTGAGGTTTCGGTGGAGGTGCGGTTTTCGATTTCTTTGATGAGCTTGCCGCTAAGTTCGGCGAGTTCATGGGTGCGCTGTTGTACTTTTTGCTCTAGCTCCTGATTGTGCAGTTGTAGCTTAGCCTGTTGATAAAGGGTGACTAGGTTAGCTTCGATACCATTTTGAAACCGAGCGAGTAAGCTGCGAAAAGATTGGCGGTAATTATGCTCTTGGCTATCGAGCATGCAGATAGTGCCAAAGGCACTGCCATCTGGCCAACGTAAAGGTAAACCACAGTATGCGATCATGCCGAGTTTAATGTCAGGATTTGTGTCCCAGTTTTTATCCTTTAGGGCGTTAGGAATGTGGAGTTCCTTACCTTCTTTGATCACTGTTTCGCAGTAAAGCCCGTGGCCTAAACTGTCTTTATCATGTTTTTTATAGGGATTACCTTGAGTGCGGCTCGAGGTAAAGACCTCAATATCTGTTTGATGGACACGCATGATCAAAGCGGCGGGGGTGTCGACTAATTCAGAGAGCAAATCTAAGGTTTGTTGCCAGTTATCAACCATTTCTTGGGGAACAACGATTTTGTCTGTGTCGATCGTAATGTCGGCAAATAAACGATCTTTTTGAGACTGGTTAATGGCGAGGTTGTATGGCATGAATGCTCAGTCCTAGAGGCGCGATACTATTCATAAACTATAGTCTTTTTACTCATGATGTGAGTCTTTTCGGTAAATTTAGTTACTGCAAAATCTCGGTTCTATCTTAAATGCTGCGCTGTTAGATCTCTTAAGTGTTAGGTAAGAATTCAGCGGTACTCTAACACTAAATGTTCTGATTTTTGGATTTATTAGTGAGTAACTATCTGAAAGATAAAGTTATGATGACATTTATGGATTTTGCTAAGGGGCATTTAATTACGCCGCTTTTAGTGTTTGCAGTGATCATAGTGGGGCTTGAATGGACTCACGCTGATATGAAAGTCGCGACTTTGTTATTTCATTGGCAAGGGGGCATCGACTCTTGGCCATTGAGAGGATATTGGTTGACCGAAGATTTACTGCATGTCACTGGGCGTAACTTTGTCATCTTGCTGGCGGTGAGTGTCGTAGTCGGCATTGCCTTTAGTTTTCGAAGTGACAGGGTAAAACCGTACCGCAAGGGCCTGATTTACCTATTTAGTAGCGTATTGGCGAGTGTGTTGTTGGTCCGAATCGGCAAGAGCGTTACTCACATGACCTGCCCGTGGGATGTGATTGAGTTTGGCGGCCAGATGATACATTCATCCTTGTTTTCTCGTTTACCTAAAAGTGCTGAGTTTGGTCAATGTTTCCCTGGTGGCCATGCCAGTGGGGGATTTGCTTGGGTTGCCTTGTATTACGTGCTGCGTGAGTATCGCCCGCATTTAGCTAAGTTTGGATTAATCTTTGGTTTGAGTTTAGGCCTAGTATTTGGCATTGGCCAAGAGTTACGCGGCGCCCACTTCTTGAGTCATGATTTATGGAGTTTAGCCATAGCATGGACGTCCGCTAGCCTACTCTACTATGTGTTTTTTCTGCGCTCGCCTGCGTTTAGAAAGTCTAAATTGGTCGCTTTGGGTCAAATGTTCAAGGTTGCAAGTAGTGGAATATCGCAAAAATAACGAGCTGTGAAGCTAACGCCCTGAGTCCTTATTGGGTTCAGTATTTTTTTATGGCTTAAAATCTAAATTCGAAGCGCATATCAGGTCTGCGTAGGCGAGATCTTTCATCTAACAGTTGGTTTTTTTCGTTGAGTAGACTGTTTTTCTGTTTCAATAAGTCAGCCTTGTCGGTGAGATTATTGATCTTGCCATCAAGACTGCTTATTTCCCTCTCTATGGTATTTAAGCGATCGGCAATCTCAGTTAAACGTTTGTTGGTCAGGTATTGTTGATGGCCTTGGTTATAGCGCTCAACAAACTGGTTATTACTGCAAACCCCATAATAACTTTCTCCCGCTAAGCCTACGCGGTAGCCATTTTCTGGCACGCAGTAACTGGCTAACCCTTGCTGGTATCCTTGTTTCCACTGCGCGGTATCGACACTGAGATTAAATTCACGACAATCTTTTTGATATTGATTTAATTGTCCAGAACTTGTCCCACGGTTGCCATCGGCAAGCCCAAGGGCAAACCAATCACTATTGGCGCATTCTTCAATAGATAAGCTGCTGCATTGAGTCAGGGATAGGACTGAAAGTGCGAGGAAAATGCTGGGATAGTGCATGGATAAGTTCTCTATATGTTGTGGTGTTTAGGATAAAGGCTCTTATGGGGGAGATCTAGCTATATATACCGCCATTTATACGGTCATAGATGAGCTTTGTTGGGCAGAATCCATCACAGTTTAGCGGATGAATGCATGATAACCAGCTGATATTGTGTTAGTTTGTGGTTAACACTTTAAATGTCTGCTTTGGTGCTCGCTATGATTTCACTTATTTCATCTGCGTATTCAGCTTCATTACCAGCAGTTAAGTCGGCTCATCAATCCATTGATACCGCCGAGCCAAGCGGACTTAAATCCTTTACCTATGGTGCATTAGGGCTGGCGGCTCCTAAAGCTGAGGTCAGTTTTGATGGCAATGCAAGGAGTAAAATATCTGAGCCTAGTGCGGATGATGTAGATGACGTTAAGAGTTCAAACGACACTTATTACAGTGCAGGCCAAATATTGAAAGCGGCGGCGACTGTGGGCAGTGTGATTGCCTTGTTTGTTTGAGTTAAGTTCCTGCACCAATTTAGCTCTGGGTATTATTTCAACTGGCTTGGATTGGCATATTCGCCGTGGAATATGGCTTGTCGTTTTGAGTCTGGTTTTATTGGGGTGAGCATAAAAGAATATTCTTTTAGTTAAAGTGGTATTTTCAGTCTCTTTCTTTGCCAAAGCGCTGAGTAAATCTGGTATTGTGTTTAACACGCAAGTGCATTAGTTTTTACTTAAAATTCGTTTAACAATCCTAAACTATATTCATCAAACTTCCGCTGGAGACCGCTTTTGTATGAAGATTTGCCCGCAGTATTCCATATCATGCCTAAGTAAGGTATAAGGGCGCTATGAAAACTCCGAAACGAATCCAACCCCTGGTTGATGAAGGACTGGTCGATGAGGTCATTAGCCAGTTAATGAGCGGTAAAGAAGCGACTGTGTACGTTGTACGCAGTGGTGATGATATCCGCTGTGCCAAAGTCTATAAAGAAGCGGACAAGCGCAGTTTTAAGCAAGCTGTGTTATATCAAGAAGGCCGAAAAGTCCGTAACAGTCGTCGCGCGCGCGCGATGGAAAAAGGGTCTAAATTTGGCCGCGATCAGCAGGAAGAAGCTTGGCAAAATGCTGAAGTTGAAGCACTTTACCGTTTAGCGAATGCGGGTGTACGTGTGCCAACGCCTTACGGCTGTTTCGATGGCGTGTTGCTGATGGAGTTAGTGACGGATGCCGAGGGCAATGTCGCGCCGAGATTAAACGATGTCAGTATGTCGGCAGAAAAAGCCTTGAAGGATCATGCGTTGGTGATGACCTATGTTAAACGTATGCTCTGTGCGGGGTTAGTGCACGGTGACTTGTCTGAGTTTAACGTGTTAGTTGATAGTGAAGGGCCAGTGATTATCGACTTACCTCAGGCCGTCGATGCCGCTGCAAATAACCATGCTAAATGGATGTTAGCGCGTGATGTGAATAACATGACTCAATACTATGGTTTGTATGCTCCTGAGCTGTTAAAAACACAATACGCCAAAGAAATTTGGGCCCTGTTTGAAGCCGGTGAATTGAAGCCTGAAACACCATTAACGGGTGAGTTTACCGAAGTGCTGGTCGAAGCCGATGTTAGTGCGGTCTTGGAAGAAATCCAAGCAGCCTTTGAAGAGGCACAAGAGCGTAAGCAGCGGATCCAAGAGGCAAACGAAGAAGACTATTAATCGTCAGTCGTTGTTTTTCACCCATAAAAAAGACGCTCAAAGTAGCGTCTTTTTTATGCTAAAAATTAAGTGAAATTATTATTTTTATTGTTGATTTTATTATTGTTATTTAATTTTTGGCGTTAGCCAATCCTTGGCTTAATCCCCGATGGAAGCTGGGGCCATCCTTGTTGCTACAAACAAGCTAGCAATCATCGAACAGTGTGATAAAAGGACAAGAGTTGAGAGAGAAATATGTTCATGACTTGGGGGAGCACAATTCACATATTTAATCTTTGGGGAAGATAACTCCCTCAATCCTTGCCGAAACCTTGGTCACTCTTCAGTCAATCTATGTAATACCAATCAAGGCCTTCCTTGGCGCACTACACTCATTGCAGTGCTGGATCATCATTGATCCTGTGAATAAAATGACAAGGCCAGAGAGAGAAATATGTTCATGACTTGGGGGAGCACAATTCACATATTTGATCTTGGGGGAGATAACTCCCTCCCTAGTCTTGCCGAAACTTTTGCATTGTCCCTATCCGTTTATTGCTGTTAATACTATTTCCCAATCTTCGCTGGGTTCATCAATTTGGACGACAAGGCCGGACTAAAAAGGGCGCTGTTATTATTGTTGTTAGCACATCTTTTACATCGTTAGCGTTATCAGCAGGGCGATATGCAATCTTGTCCGGCCTTGTCTATTCGGGCACGTTTAGCTTGTTGTACAGGCACTCAATTGCCATGTAGCACTTAACCTATCGTGCGTAGCTCATGATTGAGCTGTTTAATTCTTTTCTGTAGCTGGGCAATCTCACTCATTAATGCGCATTCTCTTTGCTGGGGTTGCAGATCGCTTTCTCGCACCCATTGGTAGACTGCCTTGGCAGATAAACCGTATTGACGTGCAACATCCGACAGTAAGCGACCTTGTACTTTAACCTCGGTGATAACATGTAGCTTGAGACTATTTTCTGCGATTCCCATGAGCGTTCCCTCTTTTACTGCCTTAGAACCAAAATATGACCGTTTGCGTTGCCTTTTATTGATAATAGTGAAGCTGTTCTAAATCCCACTGGCTCAGACCTAGATGGCGCAGACAAATCCATTCGTGGCGACATAGTGCGATAAAGTTCATGACCGTTTTCATACTTCCTCCTTTATGACCCTAAATACTCGAGCCCATTTTCTGTCTCGATAGGTCCATTTAATTTGGATTAATCCTGTTGAAGTTGACTCTAGTTTTCGGCGATGTTTACCGCGTCTGACTGTCTACTCACTTAGTAGTATGTAAAATTCGTGCCAATATTCTAGTTTTTATTTTAACCTTTAAAATCATTGCATTGCGACTTCGATTAAAACGACGTGATTTTTTAGTGCTGCCAATAAAGGTGCAAGGTGCACTATTTCGGTGCCATAGACTTGATATGAAATTGGGCGGTACAAGCCATGATTGAAGCCCGAAATCTGTATCTTTGCTGACTAAAATCTGGATTAGCATAATTGAAGATGGATAAAGGATTGTCTCCAGCGCAATTGCTTATATACTGCCTGCTTTGTGGCAATCCCTAGGTCATTCGTATTACCTAATGGACGTGATATTTCTTGCCCTTTTGAGCGGTATTCACAGTCATCAATCATATAAAGAGGTTATAAATGATGAAGTGTTTTCAGGCAGTGCAATCTAAACCATCCCTGTTAGCCATAGTGGTATTGACGACCGCGCTAGTTGCATCGGGTTGTACAACAATCAATCCCTATTCAAACGAAGAACAAACCGCTAAAGCGACCAGTGGCGCATTGATTGGTGCCGTCGCGGGTGCCGCAATTGGAGTGGTATCTTCGAGCAAGAGCGACCGCGGTAAAGGTGCCTTAATTGGTGCTGCATCGGGCGCTGCAGTCGGTGGTGGTATTGGTTATTACATGGATGTGCAAGAGACTAAATTACGCCAACAATTAGCCTCAACGGGCGTGAGTGTGACCCGTAACGGCGATAACATCATTTTGAATATGCCTAATGAAGTGACCTTCGGCGTAGATCAAACCGAGTTAAGCGACGGTGCTAAACGCGTGCTGAATTCAGTGGCGGTTGTGGCCAAGGAATACAGCAAAACGCAGCTCAACATATTAGGTTATACCGACAGCAGTGGTTCAGACTCTTATAATTTACGTCTGTCACAGGTCCGGGCTAGCGAAGTGGGTAATTACTTGATGAGTAAAGGCGTTGCCTCTGCCCGTGTAAAATCAAAAGGTATGGGTGAAGCGAGTCCTATTGCATCAAATGCCAATGCAAATGGCCGAGCACAAAACCGCCGCGTTGAGATCGTACTAATACCAACGGGTAAATAGTCTGGTCTAAGCACAAAATTCTCGCTGAAAAAGTCGCCTGGGGCGACTTTTTTGTTTTCAGTGGTGGGCTAATTGAGTGATTAGCTTGCCGTGCTTCAATTAGACAATTTGTCCTTTATGAAGCGCACCTTGAGTGACCTGCACCACAAACATATCACTGCTAATTACCTTGGGATGACTTCAGCTTGATCCCTTTATCGATTTCACGTTCTGTATGGGAATAAGTCACAAGAATGACTTTTAGTGCCTAAAGGAGAATATGACTATGATAAGCAAAAATGTGTTAGTAGCCTTGAGTTTAAGTCCTGTCATCATGGTGACGGCTGTACAAGGAGTGCCGATGAAAGCCGAAGTGACCACAGGAGCCGCGCCGATAGAACTGCGCGCCGCAGGCAGTTTAAAGGCTGCGATGAGTGATATTATTGCTGCTTATCAAGCACAGTCGCAAATAAGTGTTGTAGCGCAATATGCGCCCTCAGGTTTATTGTTAAAACGCATTCAAGAGGGCGAGAAAGTCGATATCTTTGCCTCGGCGAATATGAAACATCCACAGGCATTAGTGGATTCAGGTCAGGGCGAAGCGGTGCAAATGTTTGCCCGTAATCAACTCTGCGCCATTGCTCAAGACACAGTTCAGGTGACGAGTGCGACGTTACTCGATACCTTGTTAGATCCTAAGATTAAAGTCGGTACCTCAACCCCGAAAGCCGACCCCGCGGGTGATTATGCCTGGGCCGTTTTTGCTAAGGCCGAAGCGGTAAAACCCAATGCGAAAGCCGTGTTAGAGACCAAGGCATTACAACTGACGGGCGGTCCTGAGAGCGTTAAACCGCCTAAAGATCGCAACCCCTATGGTTGGGTGATGGAAAACAAGCAAGCGGATATCTTTTTAACCTATTGCACTAATGCTGTGCTGGCTAAAAAAGAAGTGCCGAGTTTACAAATCATCGATTTACCGCAGGAACTCGCCGTGGGTGCCGACTATGGTTTACTGGTTTTACAAGGCGCTAATACTGCCGCTACGCCGTTAGCTGATTTTATTCTATCGACAAAAGGCCAAGCGATTCTGAGCAGTTATGGTTTTCAACCTCCGGCAAAATAGCCTTCTTTAGTTTTCCAGCGGGATAAAAAACGGCACCTTTGAGGTGCCGTTTTTGTTATTAGCTCAAACGGTTAAAGCGTTAGTTCATCAGGTAGAGCGTCGCTAACCCGAGGAAGGCGAACAGGCCAACCACGTCAGTGACTGTAGTGAGCACCATACCGCCAGCGAGGGCAGGATCGATTTTAAGTCTTTTTAAAATCAATGGAATACTCGCACCTGCAAGCCCTGCTACTGTCATGTTGATCAGCATGGCGCTACCAATTAAGCCCGCCAGTGCCATATCATCCTTCCATAGCCACACGGCGACAAAGACTAAAATCGACCACATCAAACCATTGAGAAAACCAATCGATAGCTCTTTACCGATAAGCCAGCGAGCGTTGCTTTGGCCGATATGGCCTAAAGCAATACCGCGGATCACGAGCGCTAAGGTCTGATTACCGGCAACACCGCCCATGCTAGGGACAATCGTCATTAGGATGGCGATAGTGGCAAATTGCTCAATAGTGCCTTCAAACATATTGCTGACCGACGAGGCGAGCAGGGCGGCGAATAAGTTTATGGTGAGCCAGAGCGAGCGACGT
The DNA here is from genome assembly GCF_018224605.1 of Shewanella sp. M16. Taxonomy (NCBI): domain Bacteria; kingdom Pseudomonadati; phylum Pseudomonadota; class Gammaproteobacteria; order Alteromonadales; family Shewanellaceae; genus Shewanella; species Shewanella sp. M16. The sequence continues at coordinate 124,262 of NZ_JAGTUL010000009.1, forward strand.
AGGGTACTTTTTAGCACAGGACCAAAGGTATCTTCATCTCCATCCATCCCCGCCATACCCATCATGGAATGTTCAGCATCTTCGCGGATAACATCGACTACGTCATCGATTGTGATACGCCCGAGCAGCTTACCATCACTGTCGACGACAGGTGCCGATACCCAGTCATTGCGTTCGAATTTCTGCGCGACTTCGCTGTCGGACATGCTCACAGGAATACTTTGAATATTGGGATCCATGATATTGCGAATTGTGGTGCTTGGCGCGCAAGTCAGCAGATCTGCCAGCCTAACACCGCCAAGGACTTTGTCCTGTTTGTCGACCACATATAAGGTATCTGTGGTATCGGGTAGGTTGCCCCTTTGCCGAAGATAGCGCAGCACCACATCGATATTCACATCGGGTCTTAAGGTGACTGTATCTGTGTTCATCAAGCTGCCGGCGGTCTCATCTGGATAAGATAGGGCTTGTTCTACCCTCAGGCGATTTTGTTCCGTCATCGACTGCAGCACTTGTTTGTAAACTGCGTCGGGTAGACTTCGCAGAATATAGGCGAGATCGTCGGTGTCCATGCTTGCTGTCGCTTTCGCGACTCGCTCAGGGCTCATGCTGCGGATAAGTGGGTCTTTGAGTTCTTCACTCAACTCATCGAGTATGTCGCCTATTTGTTCCTGATCGATGAGCTGCCACAATACTTGTCTGGCACTTGGCGGTGATGATTCTAAGATCAGCGCGATATCTGAGGCGGCCATTTTTTGCAGCATATTACGCACGTGTACGAACATGCCGCTGCTAAGCGCTTGGTTTAACTGGTCAAGACTATGTCCGGTGTGATCGTTTTCTGCATTATCTACGGGCATTTGTCCTCCATTGTGCGGCAAATTGGTTTGAGATCTTAGTGTTGGGCTAGGATTTAGCGGTGACTAAGCGTCAGTCGATGACATAGATTAAGACGGCTAAGGTAAGGTTAAGGCCAGCGCCAGCGCAATGACCGCTAGTGTAATCGCCAGTGGCTTGTATCGTCGAGCGACAAATGTTTTGCCATGTGTGAATGGCAAGTTTTTTAAACTAGACATGAAGTGAAACTAACGATGAAGTGCTTAGTGTGAAGTGAAACTAACAGGCTTCGTCAAACTTAGCGTCGATTAAGGCACAAATGGCATCGAGAGCCGGCTCTGCATCTGGGCCTTCGGCGATCAGCTTAATGGTTTTACCCATACCAGTTTCAAGCATCAGTAAGCCAAGTACACTGGCGGCCGATGCTTGTTTATCGCCTTGGATTAAGGTGATGGTCGCATCAAACTCGGAAGCCAGTACCACCAACTTAGTGGCGGCACGGGCATGTAAACCGAGCTTATTACAGATAGTTATCTGACGTTCAAGCTTTGGCATTGTTGAGCTCTCGATGACGGGCATAAACTTTATGTTTACCGTTACTAAAGCGTTTTGCCAATTGCTCTGCGACGTAAACCGATCTGTGCTGTCCACCTGTGCAGCCAATGGCCACAGTTAAATAACTGCGATTGTTACGCTCGAGGTGCGGCAGCCAAGTCTCCAGTAAATTTTCGATTTGCCAGATGAACTTATTGACCAGTGGTTGGCGATTTAAGAACTCAGCTACGGGTTCATCTAAGCCAGTCAATGGCCGCAGCGCCAGCTCCCAGTGGGGATTGGGCAGAAAGCGCACATCGAACATAAAGTCGGCTTCGGTGGGCATTCCGTGCTTAAAGCCAAAGGACTCGAAGTTGATCACGAGTTCTTTATCGACACTACCAAGGAGAATTTGTCTGACTTGGTCACTTAAATCATAGATATTCAAATTCGACGTATCTATGTAGTGATCGACCAGTTTTGACATAGGCTCGAGCAGTTTTCCCTCCAGCTTTATCGCTTCTTGCAAAGAGACTCGGCTCTTCGACAAAGGATGCAAACGACGGGTTTCGCTGTAACGCTTGAGCAGAATTTTATCGCTGGAGTTAAGGAAGAAGCTCGTTAACTCAGTATCTGGTGGTAGGCTAGCGAGTTGTTTCACTAAGACCTTATCCTGCTCAGGCATGTTACGCACGTCGACACTGATGGCGACGAGATCGTTACTGCCTTTGAGTTGCTCAAGCAAACTGCCAATCAATGGCAAGGGAAGGTTATCGACACAATAATAGCCGAGATCTTCGAGTACCCTAAGGGCGACAGATTTGCCTGAGCCTGAGCGGCCCGACACTATGACCAGTTTCATCCAGTGATTACCTGATAGAGTTCCGTTTCATCATGCGTCTTGCGTAATTGCTTTAATATTTGCTTGTCGCTCAGCTTTTCGGCCATGCAAGACAAGGTACTTAAGTGCTGCTGACATTGGTCTGCAGGCACCAGTAGTGCAAATAAAATATCAACAGGTTGCTTATCGATAGCATCAAATGCTATCGGCTCTTCACACTTAATTAGTATGGCAATGGGCTGATCTATATCGGCTAGTCGACCATGTGGAATGGCGATGCCGTTACCTATACCTGTGCTCCCCATCTTTTCGCGCGCCACTAGGCTTTCGAATATCTCTTGAGATGAGAGGGTCGGGTACTGGGCAGCGACTAAGTCGCTGATGAGTTCCAGTACCTTTTTCTTGCTGCCCGGAGTGGCGCAGGTAGTGCACTCCGGCCGCAGTATGGTACAAAGTTCCATTATTAGTGTTTTGTTAACTTCTCTTTGTGTTTAATAACCTGACGGTCAAGCTTGTCAATCAGGGCGTCTATAGCGGCATACATGTCAGCATGCTCTGAAGTAGCAAAAACTTCACCACCTATGAGGTTTATTCTCGCTTCGGCAATCTGTTGCATTTTCTCAACATTGAGCACAACGTGCACATTATTGATCTGTTCGAAATGGCGTTCAAGTTTTGAAAACTTTTCTTCTACATATGCACGTAACGATTCGGTAATTTCGATATGGTGCCCACTTAGGTTTATTTGCATAGAAACGTCCTCCGATATCCACTGTAGGTTATAAACTTTTACGCTGATTAGAAGGTGGAATAAGCATAGCCTCTCGGTACTTCGCAATGGTTCTGCGGGCTACGTTGATCCCTTGTTCTGCCAGAAGTTGTGCCATCTTACTATCGCTTAATGGTTTTTTCTGGTTTTCCGCTGCCACCAGTTTCTTTATAAAGGCTCTGATTGCTGTGGATGAGCACTCACCACCATCGTCAGTACCGACGTGGCTAGAGAAGAAGTATTTTAGTTCAAAAAGTCCCTTAGGGGTATGCATGTATTTTTGAGTTGTGACCCGTGAGATGGTGGACTCATGCATTTCTACCGCTTCGGCAATATCGTTAAGCACCATAGGCTTCATGGCTTCTTCACCGTACTCAAAGAAACCTTGCTGATATTGCACTATGCAATTAGCAACTTTAAGCAAAGTATCGTTACGGCTTTCTAGGCTCTTAATAAACCATTTAGCCTCTTGCAGATGGCCGCGAATAAATTGGCTATCGGCTTGGTTTTTGGTACTGCGTGCCATAGAAGCATAATGTTGATTTACATTGATTTTGGGCATGCAGTCAGGATTAAGCTCAACAACCCAGCGGCCATTTTTCTTCGACACAGACACATCTGGGATAACGTATTCGTCATTATTGGGCGTGATCAACAAACCTGGGCGAGGATTGAGGGTTTGGATAAGTGCTATACCATCCCTTAATTCATCTTCTTTTAATTTAGTCTTACGCATCAATAACCTAAAGTCTCGGGCGGCGATCAGATCTAAATGATCTTTGATCAGCATACGGGCGTTTTCTAGGTTGGGAGTATCAGCGGCGAAATGCGACAGTTGGATCAGCAGGCATTCACTTAAATCGCGGGCGGCAACGCCTATGGGATCAAAATGCTGAATACGCTTGAGTACGGCTTCGACTTCGTCAAGCTCAACTTCAGGATTGCCCATGGCTTCGAGAATTTCTTCAGTGCTTTGGGTGAGATAGCCCTGATCGTCGATGGCATCAATAATGGCGGTGGCAATGGCTAAATCGGTTTCAGAAAACGGCGTGAGGTTTTTTTGCCATTCTAAGTGTTCGTACAACCCTTCACTGGTCTCGCCTTGGAAGGGCATATCGTCTTCACGACTGCCGCCGGGGCCTGAGTTTGGGGAGGCGGTAAACACTTCATCCCATGTGGTGTCCATGGGGAGCTCATCGGGCATGGATTCTTTGGTTAGCGACTCTGCCGTGTCTATGGTGGAGCTGTCTTTTTCTGGTGGCAGAGTGCTAGATTCACTGAAATCCGTATCGGATAGCGTTTGGTTTACAGGGTTTTTAGTGGCGTCGAATTGATCCTCTTCCAGCTCGAGAAGGGGATTAGAATCTAATGCTTGCTGGATCTCTTGCTGCAGTTCTAATGACGACAGTTGCAACAGACGTATAGCCTGTTGTAGTTGTGGCGTCATGGTTAACTGTTGACCCAGTTTGAGCTGGAGTGACGCTTTCATGTTACCGCTGATCCCTACGTTATTATTGTTGGATGAGGTCGCTTATTATTATCTTGAGTGAAGCCCAATGGCGGTATAAATTGCCTCCATTGGCTTCGCTCGATTAACTATAGCCTGAATTGTTCACCTAAGTACACAGCCCTAACTTGCTGATTGTCTAAGATCTCTGCTGGAGTTCCTTCGGCAATCAGGTTTCCGTGACTCACAATATAAGCATGTTCACATACATCTAATGTCTCGCGGACATTATGGTCTGTGATCAGTACGCCAAGGCCGCGACTTTTGAGTTGTTCGATAATCTTCTTGATGTCGATAACCGAAATAGGATCGACGCCGGCAAACGGTTCATCGAGCAAAATGAACTTAGGATTAGCGGCTAAAGCCCGCGCAATTTCGACGCGACGACGTTCGCCACCCGACAATGACATGCCTTGGCTGTCACGGATGTGGGTGATATGAAACTCTTCGAGCAGATGTTCTAGTTCTTCTTCTCGTTCTTCGTTTTTAAGTTCTTTACGAGTTTGCAGTACGGCCATGATGTTGTCATGAACAGTTAGCTTACGAAAGATACTGGCTTCCTGCGGTAAGTAACCTATGCCTTTGCGGGCACGCAGATGCATAGGATCTGCGGTTAAATCATCATCGTCGATAAAGATATGTCCCTTATCGCTCTTCACTAGCCCGACAACCATGTAAAAGGTCGTGGTTTTACCTGCACCGTTTGGACCGAGTAGGCCAACGACTTGACCGGTTTTTACCGTCAGACTGACGTCTTTAACCACTTGGCGACTCTTGTAACTTTTCGCCAGATTTTGTGCTCTTAAGGTGATTTGGGTCATTTAGAGTCCTGCTTTTTTACAGGTTTATCCGCCGGAGCGTCTGATTTAGCATCATCTTGATAGTTTTCAGGCTGAATAATAGTGATCACGCGATCGTCACCACTGCCAGTACTCTCGGCCATCAATTTCTGTTGAATCATGTTATAGCGGATTAAATTGCCTGTAACTTGGCTACCCGCTTGATCTAATGACGCCATACCTTTCAGCGTTAAGGTGCGGCTTGCCATATCGTAACGAATTTCTTTCGCGCTAGCCGATGCAGGACGGCCATCGTCTAATATCTGGCTATACGTAGCAGGGTTGCCTGTGGCGACCAAAGTTTTGCTATTTTCACCTTCAGCGGAAAATGCACGCAGTTCATTTGCTTGGATTTTTATTGAGCCTTGGGTAACTTCCACCGGACCAAAGAAGATGATCTGGTTGTTTTTGATATCCGCAGTTTGGCTCACAGCTTTAATTTTGACTTCTTGCTTTAAGTCGCCGACTTTCGCGAAAGCACTCATGCTCATAATTAGCATTAGGCTGGCAAGTAATACGTTATTTTGCTTCATATGTTCCTACTACCTGACTGGTCAATTGCACTTCTTGCGCGTTGAGGTCGGCATAAAGGCCTTGGCCTTGAATATTAAAATCTTTCCCTGTGACGTAAATGGTACGGTCAGAGGTCATTATCATAGTGTTGAGATCGAGTTCCAGATAACTGGTGGACAAGGTCTGAATCGGTTCTTCTGGGCTAATGGCATCGATAATAACATTATTTTCTAATACAACCTTGCCAGTTTCCTTGTTTAGCTTGCCCTGATCTGCCCTGAGCTGCCATTGTGCTTTACCTTGGTCTGGATAAACAAGATAAACAGGTTGAGTAAAGAAAGTTTGATTCGTTGAATCATAATGTTCCATGTGTTTCGCCGTCACACGGCTATTCACTAGTCCTTGCTCATTGAACTCAACACTGCGCAGATCTTCAACGATGAAATCTGGGGTATTTTGATCTTTTACTCTGTTATCGGAATCACCGCTGTGTTTGTTCTGGACCTGCCAGTAAAGCGCTAGTGCAGTTCCAAAAAAAGCGATAATTGCGAGTGTCACACGACTCATATACTCATTCCATGGGCCGAAGTGAATTTATTTTGACTTAGGAGTAACAGATCTGTGAGTTCACGCAGTGCACCGTGGCCACCATTGAGCGTAGTCACAAAATGGGCGTGTTGGCGTACATAGGGGTGGCCGTCAGCAACACTGACCGCTAAACCGACGACATTCATCACGGGGAGATCGACAATATCATCACCGATATAAGCCACTTCTTCTGGGGTGACACCATAAAGTGCGAGCAATGCTTCATAGGGCTCGAACTTATTGTCTACGCCTTGGTAAATATGGGTAACACCAAGGGCTGTCATACGGTTTTCAACGATTTTGGATTGACGTCCTGTGATCACGGCGAGGTTGAAACCACTGGTGAGTAGTGAGCGCACGCCATAACCGTCACGGGTATGGAAGGCTTTGAGCTCTTCGCCGCTATTGCTCAAGTAAATACGGCCGTCGGAAAACACCCCATCGACGTCACAGATTAACAGTTTAATCTTTTGCGCGCGTTGCCACACATCATCACTGATTGGGCCGTAAAATCCTTGCTGTGGCATTAAATGACTCCTGCTTTTACCATATCGAGCATGTTAAGAGCGCCAATAGGATGGCGATCTTTATCGATAACAATTAATCCGTTGATATTTTTTGAGTCCATCACTTGCAGTGCTTGGGCGGCCAACACATTATCTGTGATCGTGACGCAGTTACGGGTCATCACATCGGCAATGGGCGTCGTGCGTAAATTCACTTCGGCATCAATAACGCGGCGTAAATCACCGTCGGTGAAGATACCAACCAGCTTGCGCTGATCATCAATAATCGCCGTCATGCCTAAGCCTTTCTTGGAGATTTCGTACAGAGCTTCTGTGATGCAAATATCGTGGTTAACGAGCGGTAAGTCATCACCGCTATGCATGACATCGCAGACTTTTAACAGCAACTTACGTCCTAATGCACCGCCAGGATGGGACATAGCAAAATCATCACGGGTAAAGCCTTTAGCTTGTAGTAGCGCAATGGCGATGGCATCGCCCATCACTAAGGTTGCTGTGGTACTTGAGGTTGGGGCAAGTCCAAGTGGGCAAGCCTCTTCTGGGACTTCAATACATAAATGCACTTTAGATAATCGCGCCATATTCGATTCGGGTTTACCCGTTACCGCAATAACAGGCACGCCCATACGTTGGATGACCGGCATTAAGGTGAGGATTTCGCTCGACTCACCAGAATTTGAAATCGCTAAAATCACATCGTTATCGGCCAATACACCCAGATCGCCGTGGCTGGCTTCACCCGGATGCACAAAAAATGCGGGCGTTCCTGTGCTGGCGAGGGTGGCTGAAATCTTATTGCCGATATGGCCCGATTTGCCCATTCCCATGACAATCACTTTGCCTGTGCAGTTGAGGATCAACTCGCAAGCTTCTGCAAATTCAGCCGAATCAACATATTGATAAAGATTGTCTAGGGCTGACTTTTCAATGTCGATAACTTTACAACCCCATTGGCGCAGTTGTGATTTGTCTACCATGTCTATCTCTCTTTTTGCATTGTCTTTGTCGCCCCATTGATGGGATTGGAATAGCACAATTTGGTACGCGATAAAGATGATATGTAATAGGCTTTCTGCCAAGTATTAGTTTGTTTTCAGACAATTTAGCTTATGTCTTACTGTGGTTTATTACCGAAAACAGCAAAACAATTGCGGCAGGCTAGAGCGATTGATCCGACTCGTCAAGTTCAGCTGCGTTAGCTATTCACGCACAATAACGTGTTTAGCGGCAGAAGGTCTTGAGCAATATCATCGTCTTTGTCGTTTATTTCAATGGATTTATTCCATATCGCAGCGGGTATTACCCTATGGGATGCCTCTATTGCGCAATTGCGTATCGACTCTCCCCGATAAAAGTGGGCAAAGAGTGAGCTAAGTGCGAACGAATTAGCCAATACTGCCAATTCTGCAACCAGGTTGAAAACATTAAGTAACATTTTACCTGTGCAGAGTGAAAACTTAGGGCGCATTTTCGCTGTAAATGAGGCAAATTGAAAGTATCGGAGGGCGATAGTGTCGATTCGGTTGTAGGTTAAAGCGCAATTACGTACAATTTGCGGCTCTTCGATTGGTCAGTCTCGGAAGACTAGGATCACCTCATTTGCAAATGTCGGAATCAAGCATGACTCAAGAACAAACGCCGTTGGTTGAGATCCGTAATTTGGGGTTTAGCCGCGGTCAGCGTGTGATATATGAAGATATTAGCCTGTCCATTCCAAGGGGCAAGGTGACGGCGATCATGGGGCCGAGCGGCATAGGCAAAACGACCCTGTTGAAATTGATTGGCGGCCAATTAACGCCTGATCATGGACAAGTGTTATTCGACGGTCACGATATCCATGGCGTGAGTCGTAATGAATTATTTAGTCTGCGTAAGCGGATGAGCATGCTGTTTCAAAGTGGTGCGCTGTTTACCGACATTAATGTGTTCGATAACGTGGCGTTTGCGCTGCGTGAACATTCTGGACTGCCTGAAGACATTATTCGCACTATCGTGCTGATGAAGCTTGAAGCCGTAGGTTTACGTGGTGCCGCTCAGATGATGCCAAGCGAATTGTCCGGTGGTATGCAACGCCGCGCCGCATTAGCTAGAGCCATAGCGCTTGAACCTGAAATGGTGATGTACGATGAGCCTTTTGCAGGGCAAGACCCAATATCGATGGGCGTGTTAGTAAAGCTTATTCGTGAGTTATCCGATGCGCTGAATCTGACTTCAATTGTGGTGTCCCACGATGTGGATGAAGTGCTTGGCATTGCCGATTATGTATATGTGGTGGCTGACAAAAAAGTCATCGCCCATGGTACCCCTGAAGAATTAAAGTACGCTGATAATCCGCAGCTGAAACAGTTTATTCAAGGTGCTCCGGACGGCCCTGTGCCGTTCCATTATCCGGCAAATGATTACCAGCAAGAATTAATGGCAAAAGGAGTTGGCAAGTGAAGTTAATCGACAGTATTGCCGACTTAGGCCGCAGCGCGATTGAGCTAGTGCTCGGTTTTGGCCGTGCAGGCCTTATGCTGTGGGGTGCGATTTTTCGCTGGCCACGCGTGCGTAAAGGTTTTCCGTTATTAGTGCGCCAGATTTATGTGGTCGGTGTGCAATCCATGGTGATTATTTTAGTCTCAGGACTCTTTATCGGCATGGTGCTCGCACTGCAAGGCTACAACATCTTAGTTGGTTTTGGCACCGAAGAAAGCTTAGGTCCTATGGTGGCGCTCAGTTTACTGCGTGAGTTAGGGCCAGTTGTTACCGCGTTATTGTTTGCGGGACGGGCGGGTTCAGCATTAACCGCTGAAATTGGTTTAATGAAAAGTACTGAGCAGCTTTCCAGTTTAGAAATGATGGCGATTGACCCATTAAGGCAGATTATTGCACCGCGCTTTTGGGCTGGAGTGATCAGTATGCCATTGCTGGCGTTGATGTTTACCGCTGTAGGTATTTATGGCGGGCACATTGTTGGCGTGGAATGGAAAGGGATCGACAGTGGTGCGTTTTGGTCGATTCTGCAGGCGTCTGTCGAATGGCGTCAGGACATAGTTAACTGCTTGATCAAAAGTGGTGTGTTTGCCGTAGTGGTCACTTGGATTGCGTTATATCGCGGTTATCAAGTGATCCCAAATCCGGAAGGCATCAGCCGTGCAACGACCCAGACTGTCGTTCAGTCGAGCCTCGCTGTATTGGCATTGGATTTTTTACTGACAGCCCTGATGTTTGGCCGCTAACGGAACACTGCGGATTTCGACACAGGTTAGATGGATTAACAGAGTGGTAGCTGAACATGTTGACACGAAAAATTGAATTATTAGTGGGTGTGTTTCTTTTAACAGGATTGGCCGCTTTTTTGGTCTTAGTCTTTAACGTCGCCAATATTGAAGTGAAAAGCAGCGATAGCACTTATACCATACAAGCCAATTTTACCAACATTGGTGGTTTGAAGGTGCGTTCGCCAGTCAAGGTTGGCGGTGTTGTCGTTGGCCGAGTGAGCAGCATAGATTTAGACCCAGTTAAGTTAGTGGCTGTGGTCACATTAGTGATGGACAAGCGTTACGATAAATTCCCTGAAACCAGTAGTTTAGCCATTTTGACTTCGGGTTTGTTGGGCGAACAATTCTTAGGGTTAACACCGGGTTTTGTCGACGATGATGTCAGTATGCTGAAAGATGGCGATAAGATTGACGACACTCGCTCGGCATTAGTGTTGGAGGAGCTGATTGGTCAGTTCTTATATAGTATGGGTTCGAAGGATAAATAGGGGTTACCGCTATGTTTAAAAACTTATCTCGTTTTTTATTGCCGTTAGTGATGGTTTTAGGGGCAACGAGCGCAGTCGCCGCTGATGTGGTTGTCGATACGACAGATCCGTATGCCATGGTGAAAGCCGTTGCCAATAAAACCTTCGATCGTTTTCACAAAGATAAAGCATTAATCGACGCAAATTCAGACCATTTAAAGGTGATTGTGCGTGAAGAACTCATGCCTTATGTCGATTATAAATACGCTTCTTATAAGGTATTAGGCCAATATCTTAAGGATTCAACCGAAGAGCAACGCAATCGTTTCGTCAATGCTTTTGAAGGTTATTTAATCTCTACTTATGCTCAAGCCTTTACTGAATATACTAATCAAAAAGTGGAATTCTCACCTGGGATTGATTTCAGCAAAGAGAAAATGGTCGATGTAAACGTGCAGATCATCGAAGCCGGTCGCCCACCGATTAAACTGTTGTTTAAGGCGCGCCGTTTAAAGGATGACTCATGGAAGGCATTTGATTTAGTTGCCGAAGGTGTGAGCTTACTGTCTTCTAAGCAGTCGGAAATCTCTAATCTAATTCGCCAACAGGGTATCGATCCAGTGATTAAGATGCTCGAAGATCGCACAAAAGAGAAAGTGGTCATGAAGGCTAAATCAGGGAAGTCACAGTCGTGATTGAATTTGTGCAACAGGGGACAGTTTGTCATCTCAAAGGGCGCATAACCCAAGCCGATGTCATTACACTTTGGCCACAGCGGCAACAACTGCTAAATGAGTCAACCCAGATATTGTCTCTGTCTGGGCTCGAATACAGTGATAGCGCTGGCATGGCATTTTTGCTGGCGTTAGTGCGTGAACATCGCAGCCAACTTGTATTGAGTTCTGCTTCACCACAACTTAAAAAACTAATTGATTTATATGATTTAGATGCCTTCTTTACCGAAGAAGCGCATTGAGAATAGGGTAATAGATTTCATGGAATGCAGCTTAATCGAACAGATTTTACGTGATGCGTTAGGGCTTGAAGAAGTTCACGCTAGCTCGGATGGTAGCCATTATAAAGTGATCGCCGTAGGTGAATGCTTCGATGGTATGAGCCGAGTCAAACAGCAACAAGCCATTTATGCACCGTTGACGGCACACATTGCCAGCGGTGAATTACATGCATTAACGATCAAAACTTTCACGCCGACTCAATGGAAACGCGAAAAAGTTTTCAACATGCCTAGCTAGTGAGGAAAAGTGGATAAACTAACAATTCAGGCAAGCCCCCCGCTTGCCGGTGATGTGATTATTTCGGGTGCTAAAAATGCAGCTTTGCCTATTCTGATGGCGGGTGTATTGGCTGAAACCGATTTTGTGGTTTCTAACGTACCCAATCTGCGTGATGTGAGTACGAGCTGTAAGTTATTACGCTGTCTCGGCGCTGAAGTTACTGAACTCGGTGACGGACAGATCCGCATTTCTACCACTAATCTGAATGAGTTTTGCGCTCCCTATGATCTAGTGAAAACCATGCGTGCTTCTATCTTGATCTTAGGGCCGTTATTGGCTCGTTATGGTACTGCTGACGTGTCATTGCCTGGCGGCTGTGCCATTGGCGCAAGACCAGTGAACTTGCACTTACATGGCCTCGAAATGATGGGCGCCAAGATTGAAGTGAAAGAAGGTTATATCAAGGCCCGTGTTGATGGTCGTCTTAAAGGCGCACATATCTTTATGGACATGGTGAGTGTTGGTGCCACCGAAAACTTACTGATGGCCGCAGCATTGGCCGATGGCGAAACCGTGATTGAAAACGCGGCCCGCGAACCTGAAGTGATCGATCTCGCTAATTGCTTAATTGCCATGGGTGCAAAAATCACTGGTGTAGGCAGTGCGACATTGCGTATCCAAGGTGTTGAGCGTTTACAGGGCTGCAATTACCGAGTCATGCCAGATCGTATCGAAACCGGTTCATTTTTGGTGGCCGCTGCGGTGACCCGTGGTCGCATTCGTTGTTTAAAAGCCGATCCTGCTTCACTGGAGTCGGTTATCGCAAAACTTGAAGATGCAGGCGCGACGATTACTACGGGCGAAGATTGGATTGAGCTCGATATGCAGGGTAAACGTCCGAAGGCGGTGAATATCAAGACGGCACCTTATCCTGGTTTCCCAACCGATATGCAGGCGCAGTTTTGTGTACTCAATGCCTTAGCGCAAGGCACGGCAACCATAACTGAGACTATCTTCGAAAATCGTTTTATGCATGTGCCCGAACTTATCCGTATGGGCGCTACCATGGAGCTTGAAGGTAATACCTGCATCATTCAAGGGATTGAATCTTTAAGTGGTGCTCAGGTAATGGCGACGGATTTACGTGCGTCAGCGAGTCTAGTGATTGCAGGCTTAGTGGCCGATGGTAAGACGATTGTCGATCGTATCTATCACTTAGATCGTGGCTATGAGCATATTGAGAATAAGTTTCAAGGTTTAGGCGCACAGGTTGTGCGTATTCAGTGATCTGTTACTGACTTAAGCTAATTTTGAATCATTAAAAAACCAGCTAAAAGCTGGTTTTTTGTTTTCTGCAGTTGAGCTCGCAATGTTGAGTGACGCTCTAGTTATCGATCACAACCTTCTCATCGATAATCACAGGCAACTCTTGTTGTTTACCTTGGCGTATCACAGTCATCATCACTTTCTTACCCGGTGTGGTTTCAGCGATGCGGTCCATTAGCATTTCAACGCCTGGCACATCTTCACCATCGTATTTAATAATCACATCCCTTGGCATTAGCTGGGCACGGGCCGCTGGGCCATTTGGATCGACACCCATAATGACTACACCTTTTAAATCGGGCAGATTGAGAATTTGTGCAATGACAGGGTTGATAGGTTCACCTGAAATACCCAAAGCACCACGGATCACGCGGCCGTTTTTAATCAACTTACCCATAATGCTGTGGGCTAATTTAATCGGGATAGCGAAGTTAATCCCATGGCCGCCGCCTTCTTCACCCACTTGGAATGCTGCGGTATTGATACCAATAAGGCTGCCGTTAGTGTCAATGAGTGCGCCACCCGAGTTACCCGCATTAATCGCTGCATCGGTTTGTAGGAAGTCTAAGTAACCTGAACTTAAGCCGTTACGCCCCGTGGCACTGATGATGCCTTGGGTAATGGTCTGGCCTAAATTGTAGGGATTACCAATAGCTAGTACGACATCACCGACTTGAGGCGGACTGTCGAGATTAACGGGGACAATTGGTAAGTTATCGCCTTCAATTTTAAGTACCGATAAATCGGTTTCAGGATCGAAGCCAACCACTTCAGAGGTAAATTTGCGTCCATCTTGCAGGGCGACAACAATCTCATCGGCCTTCTTAATGACATGATAATTAGTGAGAATATAACCTTCTTTACTCATTATCACCCCAGAACCTAGACCTTGAAGTGAGCCTGAATTAAGCGGCCGATTCTGATCTATGCTGAGGCTATAAATATTGACAACAGCAGGAGCTGCACGGCGTACCGCCTTGGCAAAGGATAGCTCGACTGTGTTGTTGGCACGGGTTTGTAGCAGACTACTACCGAGGGATTGGTTATCGAAATAACGTGTCACCAATAAAAACATGGCCGCCATGATAAGGCCGAAAAGGGTGGCTTTACCGAGATATAACAGAGTGTCTTTTATAGTCATGGCAGGATGGATCTAGAAAAAGGTGAGTTAGATTAACATGTTTAATCGATGTAAGCATAGGGAACCTAGGCTCCCTATGCTTATCTGTGGCAGAAAAAATGGCCTATTTTGTCGATTAACGTAGGACTAAATACAACATGCTCTTATCACGCATTATCTTCAGTGCAACGGCACCTTCTTGATCTTTAAGTTGTGTTTTCAGTGTTTTAAGATCTTTAATCGCAGTGCGGTTAATACCGACAATTACATCTCCTTTTAATAAGCCACTCATGGCCGCGGGTGAGCCTTGTGCGACATCGGTAATTTCAATGCCCTTAGATGAGTTTTCTAAGGACGCACCTTGCAGCATAGGATGCACGGCACCAGCTGCTGTTTCACTGGTTTGGCTCGCTTCACCTAAGGTCACTTTAACTGTTTTCTTATCACCGTCACGGATGAGTCCTAACTCAACGTTAGCACCTGCACCCATAGTAGCGACTTTAGCCCGCAGTTCTTGGAATGACTTAATACCACGGCCATCAACGCTGATGATAATATCACCTGCTTTTATACCGGCCTTCTCTGCGGCACTGCCCTTGGCTACTTCATTCACGAAGCCACCGTGTTGAGTGTCTAAACCGAAACCTTGGGCGAGTTGGCTATCGAGATCACGTCCCGAAATACCTAATACACCGCGGCGTACTTCTCCGTGTTCGGCAATTTGTGCCACGAGGTTTTTCACCATATTAGCTGGGATGGCAAAGCCAATACCGACGTTACCGCCGCCCGGTGCTACGATTGCGGTGTTAATCCCAATTAACTCGCCGTTAAGATTGACGAGTGCGCCACCCGAGTTACCACTGTTAATCGCGGCATCGGTTTGAATAAAGTTTTCCAGCATTTCAATGCCTAAGCCGCTCCGGCCTAAAGCACTAACAATGCCCGAGGTGACGGTTTGACCTAAACCGAAGGGGTTACCAATGGCAACGGCAAAGTCACCTACGCGTAAATCATCGGAATCAGAGGCTTTGATTGCGACGAGATTTTTTGCTTCAATTTGCAATAATGCGATATCTGACTCTGAGTCAGTACCAATCAGTTTTGCTTTTACTTCACGGCCGTCATGAAGACCAACTTGAATATCATCAGCACCGTCAATCACATGGTTGTTCGTGACGATATAGCCTTTTTCTGCGTCAATAATCACGCCTGAGCCTAAGCCTCTAAAAGGACGTTCTTGCACTTGCTCTTGTGGCGCATTAGGGCCGAAAAAGTAACGGAAAACATCAGGTACTCTTTGCTTAGAAACATGAGTCCCCGTTACCGCTACTGATACGACTGCGGGCGTCGTACGCTCAAGCATAGGCGCAAGACTTGGAATGGATTGTCCCTCAACCGTCTGTGGAATGGCGGCCTGTGAGACGACAGGCATTATAGTCAGGGTCGCGGCTAACATTGCGGCTGAAAGTACAGATAATTTTGTTTTCATCTATTCATAACTCCAAATAAGGGTTGAAAGATCTGGATGTAATGCATCAGCAATCGTGCGAGTGCCAGATCAAATCTGTATCGGTACCGGCTATTTGCCTAGGTAATCACTCTGACTCGCACCTTATTGAAAAAGTTCATTATATTAATAAATGTTAATTTTTTTAGCCTATTTTGTCGGCTGTTTTATACTTGTTGCTGAACAGAAATCTGTGGGCGAGATTAGGATTTTTCAAGCCCTAATATCAGTGGATTTTGCCGATTAAAATGACCTACAGCATAGATGCTTATTAGACGTTTGTATGCAGTTTAGCGTTAAGGTAAAAGTCGTATTCTGCATTAATATATCCTGCGTCATATTGGCCGTGCTAATATCGTCACAGTTTTAATAAAGGACATAAGAGAATTTAAACGTGCCTCAGTTAAGCCCTTGGCAGCATTATCAAAAAGATCTTACCCGTGACGGTTTTTCCCATGATCCGGCTCAAGAAATTGCCGTTAAGGCGTTACAACGCGTCTATGAAGACTTAACTACGGCAGAAGAGCCGAGTTCTATTGTTGGGAAATTGTTTAGCGCATTAGGCTTAAAATCGGCACCAGCATCACCTAAAGGCCTGTATCTTTGGGGCGGAGTTGGACGCGGTAAAACTTACCTGATGGATACTTTTTTTGATGCCTTGCCTGGTGAACAAAAATTGCGGGCTCACTTCCATCGCTTTATGCATCAATTGCATTTAGATTTGGACGAGTTAAAAGGCGTTCGCGATCCTTTGTTGGTGATTGCGAAAAAGATGGCTGCAAAATATCGCGTTATCTGTTTCGATGAATTCTTTGTCTCTGATATTACCGATGCCATGTTATTAGGTACGCTGTTTCAAGCGTTATTTAAAGAAGGCGTTGTGCTGGTTGCAACCTCGAATATTATCCCCGACGACTTATATAAAAATGGCTTACAGCGCGCACGTTTCTTACCTGCGATAGCCCTAATTAATCAACATTGTGAAGTACTCAATGTGGATTCTGGCATTGACTATCGATTGCGTACCCTTGAGCAAGCAGAGATTTATCATCATCCGTTAGATGCACAAGCTGATGCCAATCTGATACGTTATTTTAGTCAGTTAGCGCCTGAGTCTGAGGTGCTTACTGGTGACATCGAAATAGAAGGCCGCAGTATTAGTATTCGGCAGCAGGCGCAGGGCGTATTGTTGGCCGATTTTAGAGCGCTCTGTGATGGTCCACGAAGCCAGCGTGATTACATGGAACTTGCGCGGATTTATCACACTGTTCTCGTGAGTGGCATAGAACAAATGGGCGCCTTTTTGACTGGCGATGACATCGCCAGACGTTTTTTAGCTATGGTCGACGAATTTTACGAGCGCAATGTAAAGCTGATTGTATCGGCTCAAGTGCCACTCGAAGATATTTATGCCGATGGTTTGCTTAACTTCGAATTTAGGCGTTGCCGTTCACGCTTAATTGAGATGCAATCCCACGATTATTTAAAAACCGAACACCTGCCGTAACCCAGTAGTGTAAGAGTTTTGCATTAGCTGCGGCCTTAAATCACCAGAGGCTTGTTAATCCTTAGGATGACAAGTCCGATTGGTCGATATTTTATAATTTTTATCAAAATATCAGGTGATTTTTAACTCAGCTTTGTCTATACTCCGCCACCTGCCCACGTTACTCCGCCAATTGGGCGGAAGTTGTAAGCCGAAGTCGGTGCTCGAAGGGGTACTAAAAGGCAATTTTGTGTTGTTTGCAAATGCAGACAGCATGTGAGACAGAAAATTAACTTTGGGTTTTTGTAATAATGAAGACTTTTACTGCTACACCAGAAACTGTAACTCGTGACTGGTTCGTCGTCGACGCAGACGGCAAAACTTTAGGTCGTATCGCTACTGAAATCGCTGTCCGTTTACGCGGTAAGCATAAGCCAGAATACACTCCACACGTTGATACCGGTGATTACATCATCGTTGTTAATGCTGAAAAAGTGACTGTTACTGGTAACAAAGCGAAAGGCAAAACGTACTACTCGCATTCAGGCTTCCCTGGTGGCATTAAGCAAATCAGCTTTGAAAAGCTGCAAGCGCAAAAGCCAGAAATGATCATCGAGAAAGCAGTTAAGGGTATGTTACCAAAAGGTCCTCTGGGCCGTGCCATGTTCCGTAAACTGAAAGTTTACGCTGGCGCAGAACATAACCACACTGCACAACAACCTCAAGTTCTTGATATCTAAACGGGATTAAGCAAATGGCTGCAACTCAGTACTACGGCACTGGCCGTCGCAAAACCTCTACAGCTCGCGTTTTCGCTAAAGCAGGTAGTGGCAACATCGTTGTAAATCAACGTCCTTTGGATCAGTATTTTGGTCGTGAAACTGCTCGTATGGTTGTTCGTCAACCTTTAGAGTTAGTTGAAATGACTGACAAGCTGGACATCTATGTAACTGTTAAAGGCGGTGGTATCACTGGCCAAGCAGGCGCAATCCGTCACGGTATTACCCGTGCTCTGATGCAATTAGATGAAGCACTGCGTCCATCACTACGTTCTGCTGGTTTCGTTACCCGTGACGCTCGTAAAGTTGAGCGTAAGAAAGTGGGTCTACGTAAAGCACGTCGTAAGCCACAATTCTCTAAGCGTTAATTCGTTTTTGGAATATCAAAAAACCCAGCCTGTGCTGGGTTTTTTATTGGCTAAAAATTGACGGTATAAGAAAACTCTTTGGTTGGAGTATGCTGATATACAATAAATTTATATTAAGCGAGTGAGTTTGAGGTAAGCATGACTTTTCAGATTTTTATGCTAGCAGTGGCACTTGTGTTGGTTTTGGAAGGCCTTGGGCCATTATTATTCCCAAATAAATGGCGTCGTTATTTAAATGAACTCTCCCATCAAAATCAGCAAGTTATCCGGCGACTTGGTGGGGCATTAGTCACGGCTGGAGTCGTTCTTTGGGTTATTTTTGCATGAAAAATAGCCTGCTTGCCCTTATTAACTAAGATCTGTTAAAATTCTTTTTTAACCGCAACCTTGCAGCAAATAATGGGCAAAAACGTAGTTGTTCTCGGCACCCAATGGGGTGACGAAGGAAAAGGTAAGATTGTCGACCTTCTAACAGAACAGGCAAAATATGTAGTTCGCTATCAAGGCGGCCACAATGCTGGTCATACCTTGGTTATCGACGGTGAAAAAACCGTTCTTCATCTGATCCCATCGGGTATCTTGCGCGATAATGTGAAATGCATTATTGGCAACGGTGTGGTGCTTGCACCTGATGCCCTGATGAAAGAGATCAACATGCTGAAAGATCGTGGAGTTCCTGTTGAGGAACGTCTGTTGATCTCTGAAGCGTGTCCGCTGATCCTTCCCTTCCATTGTGCCCTTGATATTGCCCGTGAAAAAGCGCGCGGTAATAAAGCTATTGGTACAACTGGCCGTGGTATTGGACCTGCGTATGAAGACAAGATCTCTCGTCGCGGTCTGCGAGTAGGCGACCTGTTCAATGCTGAACTGTTTGCTGAAAAGCTGAAAGAAGTTATGAAATACCATAACTTTATGCTGACAGAGTACTATCAAGTCGAAGCGGTTGATTACGAGCAAACGCTAGCAGATGCTTTGGGTATGGCCGATTATCTGAAGAGCATGTGTGTTGATGTGACTGAACTATTGGATACTGCGCGTAAAGCCGGTGAGCCAATTCTGTTCGAAGGCGCTCAAGGTACATTACTCGACATTGACCACGGAACATACCCATTTGTAACCTCTTCAAATACCACTGCTGGTGGTGTTGCGACGGGTTCTGGTTTTGGTCCGCGTCACTTAGACTATGTCTTAGGTATCATGAAGGCTTACACCACTCGCGTGGGTGCAGGTCCATTCCCAACTGAACTATTATGTGAAGTCGGTGATCATTTAGGTACTAAAGGTCATGAGTTCGGTGCGACAACGGGTCGTAAGCGTCGTCCAGGTTGGTTGGATGCTGTGGCAATGCGCCGCGCAGTTCAAATCAACAGTGTTAGCGGCTTCTGCTTGACTAAGTTAGATGTACTTGATGGTCTGAAAGAAGTGAAGATTTGTGTCGGTTATCAGAATCCTGATGGCACTATCTCTAAAGTCACTCCGCTGGCCGCTGAAGGTTATGAACTGGTTACGCCGGTTTATGAAACTATGCCGGGTTGGAGCGAGTCGACTTTTGGCGCGACATCAATTGAGCAACTGCCTCAAGCAGCGATCAATTATATCAAGCGTCTTGAAGAGTTATTAGAAACACCAATCGACATTATCTCTACGGGTCCTGATCGTAACGAAACCATGATTTTGGTTAATCCGTTCAATTAAGATCTGTTAAGGCCGTGTTTCACGGCCTTTTTCTCTGCTTCTTTATGCCTTTCTCTGTTTCATTCTGCGGTTAGAAATTCAGCTCAAGCTCAAGAAATAGGTTATACTGCCGATGCAAGTATTCATCCTACTGTCATTGAGAGTCGTTATGCTACGTACAGCACTCGTTGCGCTACTGCCTTTAGTATCTTCAATGTGCTTTGCTGAAACGCAGGCGGTGGATATTTATAGTCAAGATCAATTGCTTGATTTGATCCGTAGCAATCAATACTTAGCGAAAGTGAAACGTGATGATTGCCAGTTAGTCCAAGACATTGAGGCGCGAGCCCAAGTCTTAAAACAGCCTTTATATCAATTTCTTTGGGGCGAAATGCTCAATCATGGAACGTGTGTGAAGGCTAACCCTGTGAAGGGTATTGCTTTGTTACGTGACTCGGCCGAACAAGGTAGCTCAGAAGCGATGTTAAAGCTTGCCGAGTATTATCAGAGTGGGAAATTTGTCATCCGTAATAAAGACAGAGCAGTGCATTATTTACTGCCTGCGGCTGCAAGTGGCAGTTTATCCGCTCGTATGATGTTAGTTCGTTTATTTGGTGAAGGTTATGGTAGTCCTAGGGATTACGAGATGGCCTATCACTGGTTATATAACGATGTATTTGCGGATGAGGCGACTAAGAAAAAAGCCTTGTCTTTACTGCAGGTGTTAGCAGCTAAAATGCCCCCCAGTGCAGTGGCGCGGGCCCAGCAAGAACAGTTGCGAACCCGTTAAGTGGTCTCTTAATCTAGAGACACATTATTTGGATATTGAATGATCAAAGACCCTCATTTTGAGCGTGAACAGGATAAGTACGAAAACCCTATCCCAAGCCGTGAGTATATTCTCGATTACTTACGTTCTCAAAAATCACCTATCACTCGTGACAGCATTGCCGCGGCGTTAAACATCCAAGAGGAAGAACAACTTGAGGCCTTGCGCCGTCGCCTGCGTGCGATGGAACGCGATGGCGAACTGGTGTTCACTCGTGGGCAGAGCTATGGCTTACCCGAGAAAATGGATCTGATCCCCGGCACTGTGCTCGGACACAGAGAAGGCTTCGGCTTTTTCAAACCCGATGAAGGCGGTGATGACTTATTTATTTCGAACCGCGACATGCTGATGTATTTCCACGGTGATAAAGTGCTGGCGCAAAAAGCGGGCACAGATCGTCGTGGCCGTCGCGAAGCGCGTTTGGTTCGTCTGATCCAGCCGCGAAGTGCCGCAATTGTTGGCCGTTATCATGTCGATAGCGGTATGGCATTTGTCATTGCCGATGATAAGCGTATTACCCAAGAAATTTTAGTCGCGAATGAAGATCGCAACGGCGCCCGCCAAGGCGATGTGGTGGTGGTTGAATTAACGCGTCGCCCTGGCCGTTTTGTTAAGGCTGCGGGTAAAGTGACTGAAGTGCTCGGTAAGCAAATGGCGCCGGGGATGGAAATCGAAATTGCCCTGCGTAATTATGATTTACCCCATACTTGGTCACCTGTGATTGAGAAGAAACTGCGCCGTATTCCCGATGAAGTAACCGACGCCGATAAAGTCGGCCGTGTGGATTTACGTCATCTGCCATTAGTGACTATCGACGGTGAAGACGCTCGCGATTTTGACGATGCCGTGTATGCGGAGAAAAAAGCCGGTGGCGGCTGGCGTTTATGGGTTGCGATTGCCGACGTCAGTTATTATGTGCGTACCGATTCTGCCTTAGATACCGAAGCGCGTGCCCGTGGTAACTCAGTGTATTTCCCATCACAAGTGATCCCTATGCTGCCGGAGAAAATCTCCAACGGTCTGTGTTCGCTTAATCCCCACGTCGACCGTTTATGTATGGTCGCCGAGATGACCGTATCGGCTAAAGGTAAGTTATCAGGTTATAAGTTTTATCCGGCTGTGATGTATTCCCATGCCCGTTTCACTTATACCCAAGTGGCAGCAATGTTAGAAGGCGGCCCCATTGCGCCTGAGCACGAGGCTTTGTTCCCGCATTTGCAGTGTTTACAGTCATTGTATTTAGCGCTCGATGAGCAAAGGGCCGAGCGTGGTGCGATTGCGTTTGAAACCATGGAAACGCAGTTTATTTTCAATGAGCAGCGCAAGATTGATAAAATCGTGCCGCGTGGCCGTAATCAAGCCCATAAAATCATTGAAGAATGCATGATTTTAGCCAACGTATCTGCGGCTAAATTTGTGAAGAAACACAAAGGCGACGTGCTGTACCGAGTGCATGAAGCGCCATCTGAGCAAAAGTTGGCGAACTTTAAAGAGTTCCTTGCTGAGCGTGGTTTGACTATGCCTGGCGGACTTGAGCCAACGCCGTCAGATTACCAGAACGTAATGCTGCAAATTGCCGACCGCCCTGATGCTGAACTTATCCAAGTGATGTTACTGCGCTCTATGCGTCAGGCAATTTACACCCCGGATAATGAAGGTCACTTCGGTTTGGCTTTAGAAGAATATGCGCATTTTACCTCGCCCATTCGCCGCTATCCGGATTTAGTGTTACATCGTGTGATCCGTTATTTACTGGCGAAGGAAAGAGGCGAAGCTACTGAGAAGTGGACGCAGGATGGTGGCTATCACTATCAGCTCGATGAGCTCGACAAATTAGGCGAAGAGTGTTCGACCACAGAACGTCGTGCCGATGAAGCGACTCGCGATGTTAGCGATTGGCTCAAGTGCGAGTTTATGCAAGATCACGTCGGTGATACCTTTGAAGCTGTGATTGCCTCCGTGACCAGTTTTGGTTTGTTTGTGCGCTTAAATGAACTGTTTATCGATGGCTTAGTGCATATCTCAAGTCTAGGTAGCGATTACTACCAATTCGACCCTATGCGTCAACGTCTTATCGGTGAGCACACAGGTCAAGTTTATCAAGTCGGCGATCCTGTGACGGTTAAGGTTGCTGCAGTCAACTTAGATGACAGACAGATTGATTTGGTTATGCTGGGTGATGACGGCAAAGGTGGTAAGCGTAAAGCATCTGCCAGCCGTGATAAGCCGATGACAGCCCGTGAGCGCGTTAATCGTGAAGGCGCTAAGCAAGGTAAAGCAGGCAAAACCGCGGCATCTAGCGCCAAGGCTGAAACAGGCAAAACCAAACCTAAGGCCAAAGCTGGCACTAAAGCTAAAAAAGCAGCAGTAAAAGATCCGGCTAAAAAGCCAAAAGCCGCTAAGCGGAGCACGAGAAAGAAATAAATGAAAAAACAAGATATTATTTTTGGGATCCACGCAGTTGAAGCCCTGTTAAAACACAGCCCTGAGCGCATTATTGAGTTGTGGCTGTTACAAGGTCGTGACGATGAGCGCTTAACTGTGCTGGCCGATCAGGCAAAAGCCTTTGGAACGACGATTCAAGTCGCTTCTCGTAAAGCCTTAGATGACAAAGCGGAAAGCAGCCAACATCAAGGCATAGTCGCGCGCGTTAAAGCGGCGAAAGTATTGAATGAGCAAGATTTAGATGTGCTGCTTGCTAACACTGAGCAAGCATTCCTGTTGATCTTGGATGGTGTGACTGATCCCCATAACTTAGGCGCTTGCCTACGTAATGCCGATGCGGCTGGCGTACAAGGTATTATCGTGCCTAAAGACAATTCAGTTGGCTTAACTGCGACTGTGAGTAAAGTGGCATGTGGCGCTGCGGAAACAGTGCCTTTATTCCAAGTGACTAATCTTGCGCGCACTATGCGTCACCTGCAGGATAAAGGTGTATGGATTGTGGGTACGGCGGGCGAGGCAGATTGCGAGCTTTATCAAGCCGATCTTAAAGGGTCACTGGCGATTGCCATGGGTGCGGAAGATAAAGGTTTACGCCGTTTAAGCCGTGAGTCTTGCGATTCACTGATCTCTATCCCTATGGCCGGAAGTGTGTCTAGCTTGAACGTATCGGTTGCGACCGGTATTTGCTTATTTGAAGCTGTGCGTCAACGCCGCAGCTAATACGCTCATGCAAGTCTGATATCGCACATGCGGTATCAGGCTTGCAGTAACGACTTGTTGCAGTAACTATTTGTTGTAGTTAGCACTTGCAGTAATAAAAAGACCGATTAATTTTAAACAGTTAATCGGTCTTTTTTTGTTGGCCTTTTTATGTCAGTGCTTTGTCTAGGTTAACCTGATGGCTATCGGCTTCATCCGTTAGAACGGCTTCTGGCTCTGCTTGTTCGATATCGAAACTGAAGGCGAGTTGCTCCTCATCACTGTCATTTTCGTCGATAATATCGTCATCGACGCCATCAGCCCCTAAATCATGCTCAGATTCATCTAGGTTAGCACTGGGCGTCATATGCTCTTGAATCGATTCAACATCAACCCTTGGGTCAAGCGCCGCCGCCAGTGGTGAAGAGACTAGGTCGCCCGTCGCCATTATGTAATCTTGGGTGACATTGGTTTCGACTTTTTGCTGCGAATGCACGTAACGTAGCCGCACAAACAGGATCAAGGTACAGGCAGACATAAAGCCATATAACATGCTGTTGCCAAGCCATTGCATCAACGTTGAGGCGATCAGTGGACCGATACTAGCCCCTAAGCCGAAGGTTAATAAGATGGTGGCAGATAAACCGACCCGCTCATTCTGTTCGACTCGTGAGTTAGCCAGTGCCGTAGCGAGTGGATAGAAGGTGAAACCTAAAATACCAAAGAAGAATGTCATCACCAGCGAAATCACCGGATGATAGGGCGTTAAGGCGATGGCTAAGGCTAAGATGCCGAGTAATATGCAGTTGATACGAATAAGGCGGCTGCGGGACATAATGTCGGACAGTTTCCCCATAGGCCATTGTGCCAGTAACCCCGCTAAAATCGTTGCCGTCATATAAGTGGCGACTTTTTCAGGCGGCAAACCTAAGTTACTAGCATAGGCGGGCGCGAGACCATAAAACGAACCCACTATCATGCTACCAATCGCGATGGTTGTGAGTGCCTGCGGCGCTTTTTTCCAGTAATGGGCAATTTTGAGTGGAGCTGGGACCAAAGGCGCAGGGTGAAGACGACGCGTGAGTGAAATCGGTACGATACAGAGTGAGAAACAAATTGCGATAAGCAGTAGTGGCTCTAGACCTAATTCGGGGAAGATACTGATTGCACCTTGGCCTAAGATCAAGCCGAAGTAAGATACGATCATATAACTCGCGAACACTGTGCCCCTTTGGTTACTTTCGGCTTGTTCGTTAAGCCAACTTTCTAACACCATGTATTGGCACATCATCCCCATGCCGACCACGAGTCTGAGGAGCAGCCAAACCGCTAGCTCATCCACGAGTGCATGGCCTAATGCCGATGCAGCGACTATGCCAGCACTGGCGACAAAGGCGCGGATATGACCCACTTGAGCGATAAGTCGATGACCAATCTTAGAGCCTGCCACTAGGCCAACATAGTAGGCCGACATCATGCCGCCAATCCATATTTGTGGCACATTCATCACTGAGAGCCTGAGCCCAAGATAGGTGGTAAGCAAGCCGCCGGCTAATACCATTAATAACGTGGTGCTATATAAAGAGGCGAAAGTGCGCAGCGGATTAGTCATATACAACTCCGAAAACACAAACTAGATTGATAATGAGGAGTGAGTATATCAGGGGTTAGTGTTTATGTTGTGTTGCAAATTGTTGGTAAATCTTGATTAATTGCGCATTTCTGCTCAAAAAATCACTGAATTATGTCGGAACAACTCAAGGGGATGCTTGTGAAGCATTCACATAGACGCCAGCCGAGTAGGCTGTGAGCGTCATGTTACTCTATGTATTTTTTCGTATTTTTTAAAAGGAGTTATCTAAAAGTGTAAAGCAAGTTGAAGGTGGTGATGGTATCCATGGGCTGGCTTCCTTCTGGTACCACTTCAGTGTATTTGATGTTCATACCGATCTTAAATGCCCAATCTTGGAACACCAGATTTTTATAGTTCATATCTAAGGTGAGGGTGTTGTTGTTCTCGCCCACTTCCGCGGTGAGATCGGCATTGAGACTGCTGTATTCCTGTAGTTTTTGAGAGAATTTGGCAGCGGTACGAAGAATGACATCTTTTTCGGCATCAGGGCTGGGGATGGTTATCGATTCTGCAGGTAAGTTATATCGATAACCTGGGCCGAACTCGAGACTGAGTTTTGTTTTATAACTACTGATAGCATTGAAACCGTAACCACTCGAAAGCGTTGATATTTGTGTGTAACTACCGAATTGATCCCAAGTAAAATCACCACGTCCGAAGACATAACCCTTAGTCAGTTTATAGTTCGATTGTAACTGTAGCTCATATTTTTCGGAGGTTGTTTGACTTTTTTCTGAGGCAAAATAGGCTTTTAGTGTGGCTTCTTGCTTGGTTTGCTTTGTATCGTAAATCAGTTGGGTTCGACCATTAAAACTGCTGGATTCGGTATTGCCTGTGTTCAGTTGCAAGCCAGCTTCGATTTCCGCGGTAAAATCGCTGGGCGGTTCCTGATAATCAGGTGGAACAAGCGCAAGCGCAGGAAATGAAAGGAAAAACAAACTGATTGGCGCAATAACTTTTAGCATTATGTTTTATTCTTGGTTAGCTGATTTCAGACGTCCGAATGTAGGCGAGCCGCCATCATACCTGTATTGATTGGCGAGGCAAAGTTATTGCTTGAGTTTCTGGCTTGCTTTCTGTACTATCTCGCGCTCAAATCAGTCACTATTTTTCGTTCCTTGCCTCCATTTGGTTTGACTGAGCCAATACCGAGGCTACATAACCGTAAGGAGCAATAAATGCGTCATTACGAAATCGTATTTATGGTTCACCCAGATCAAAGTGAACAAGTACCAGGTATGATTGAGCGTTACACAGGTGTTATCACCGAAGCTAACGGCACAATCCACCGTTTAGAAGATTGGGGCCGTCGTCAACTGGCTTACCCAATCCTTGACCTGCATAAAGCTCACTACGTTCTGATGAACGTTGAAGCTAAAGCAGAGACGATCGAAGAGCTAGAAACAGCTTTCCGTTTCAACGACGCAGTTCTGCGTAACATGGTAATGCGTACTAAAGTTGCCGTTACTGAAGCATCTCCAATGGCTAGAGCTAGAGATGAGCGCGATTCACGTCGTGGCCCAGCTGGCGAACGCTCATATGATGAAGCTCACGCTGAAGAAATCGCTGAGTAAGGTAATCTGTGACCACCAATAACTTGGTGTTGTCAGGAACGATAACTCGTTCAAGACGCTTTAAAAGCCCAGCAGGTATTGCACACAGTGTGATTATGTTGGAACACAAATCGCAGCGTTATGAAGCCGAAATGCTCCGCAACGTCTACGTACAAATTCAAGTGATATTGAGTGGCCCACGCTTTGAAAGCGTCGCAGAAGATCTGAAAGCAGGTGTGGAAGTACAAGTGCAAGGCTTTATGACGCTTCAACAGGGGCGTAATGGTCAGAACCGCTTAGTCATCCATGCCGAAAATGTCGAATTGAAAACTTAGGAGACTGTCAACATGGCACGTTATTTCCGTCGTCGCAAGTTCTGCCGTTTCACCGCTGAAGGTGTTGCAGAAATTGATTACAAAGATATCGTTACTTTAAAGAACTACATCACTGAAAGCGGCAAGATTGTTCCTAGCCGTATCACTGGTACTAGTGCTAAATATCAGCGCCAACTAGCTCGCGCTATCAAGCGTGCTCGTTATCTTTCTCTACTGCCATACACTGATTTACATCAGTAATTGCAGTATTCCTAATCGAATATAGAGGATTTGATAATGAACGTTATTCTGCTTGATAAAATCGCTAACCTAGGCAACTTGGGTGACCAAGTTACTGTTAAAGCTGGTTACGCTCGTAACTACCTTTTGCCACAAGGTAAAGCTGTTGTTGCTAACGAAAGCAACGTTAAAGTATTTGAAGCTCGTCGCGCTGAATTAGAAGCTAAATTAGCTGCTGAATTAGCTGCTGCTAACCTACGTGCTGAGAAAATCACTGCACTGGAAGCTGTTGTTATTGCTTCTAAAGCGGGTGATGAAGGCAAACTGTTTGGTTCAGTTGGCAACCGTGACATCGCTGATGCAGTGACTGCTGCTGGTGTTGAGCTGGCTAAATCAGAAGTTCGTTTACCATTAGGCGCTCTGCGTACTACTGGCGACTTCGAAGTTGAAGTTCAGTTACACACTGAAGTTAAAGCTGTTGTTAAAGTTTCTATCGTTGCAGAAGCTTAATTACTCCTTGCTTTAATCTTAAGAGAAACACCGCTTCGGCGGTGTTTTTTTATGGCTGAAATTCAGTATTTAGCTGTGGTCAATATGGTTTGATATTGGTTTGCGATGGATTAATACCAATCACATTAAATATCTAATCAGTTCAGAGCCTCACAGGCATCTCAATCCAAGGCGCATTGACGCAGAAATGGTTATTCCCTTTTAAGTCAATGCAACACGGGAGTGGGATACCTGTGAGGCTCCCGAAGGGCGGCTGATGTTAACGGCATGGCAAAGCGCTTTATACTGCGTTTAAGGCTTTCGACAGAGCACCACTATGCCTTCAAGCCTTCGCCTTGTCTAAAGCGCTTTGAACTCCCGCTGAATTAACAGATATTTAATACGATTGGTATAATGCGGCAAGTGATATGTCTACTCATTCAGTCTCAAAGCGTATCCGCCTTTAAAATACTAGCCCAAATAAAAGCCGCTCACTGTCATGACAGTGAGCGGCTTTTGACTAGATGGGTTAAATCCGTGTTTGGCTCAGAGTATTAATTTCTCACTAAATCCAATTCTTGGATTAAGTTATCGGCATGGTCCACTTCATCCATCATCCACAGGATATAGCGAATATCCACGTGCACTGCACGGGTGATGGTTGGGTTGAAGAACCAATCTTTAGTGATAGCTTCATAGGTTGAGTCGAAGTTAAGGCCCACTAACTCACCTTTTCCGTTGAAGACTGGTGAACCAGAGTTACCACCTGTGGTGTCCACGCTGGATAAGAAATTAACCGGTACTGAGTTAAATTCCTCTGGTTTATCTAAACAAGAGAAGAGTCTGCAAATCCAGCTTCGGGGATCTTGATAAACCGACTTCACCAGATGATCGCCAAAACGTTGTTCGCTAATCGCATCGAGGAGTTTTTTCGGCGCATTATAGGGCTCAACGCCTGTGTGTTTTGCGACTATGCCATCAAGACGAGTAAACGGCTGTTTATAGAGCGCATCACGTGATTGATAACCATCAACCATGCCATAGCTGATCCGTAGCGTACCGTTGGCGTCAGGGTAGACTGGCCAGTTGTTTGCTTTGTAGTATTCGATCACAGCCGCCATATAATCAGGGCGAGCACTAGATAGCTTGCCGTCTAAGATTTTTTCTGATTTTTCCTGTGCCATATTCGTGTCGTAAAGTGCTACGGCTAAACGAATAAAGGGATCTGCACTGGTTTCGAAAGCGCTAGCATCGGCATTCATCCACGCAAGGCGCTTAGCTTGGTCTGTGAGCGTAGTGAGTGAGTACAAACCATCGAGTTTAGCTGCGAGATCGGCATCTTTCGTGTTCACATTTAGCATCTCATCGAGTGCTGCTACGCGATTTGATTGGCTAAGGTAAGCATTTAAATCCTGTAGCCACAAAGTCTTATCAACAGTGACATCAAAACTTGAATCGATACGTTTAAGACGTGAGCTTAGCATAGCAATATCACGTTCTTGGTAGCCTTGCTCACGCTCGGCATCGGGCTTTTGTTTTTCTTTAGCAAGACGGTAGAGGCTGTTTGCTGCGGTTAACAATGTGCTAGATTGAGCATTGGTAAAGTAGTAATTACTTTGGAATGCTTGTTGTTGCTCGGCGAGTAACACTTCTAACTCAGCAATGAGATTTTGATTTAGCTTAGGGTTTTGTTTAAGCCAAGCTAAAAAATTATCTTCACGGCTTTGCTTAATGCCAATGATATCCGTTGCTTTAAAACCCGCTAATAGGCCGTTGAGTTTCTTCATCCGGTTGGCCATTGAGGCCATATTACCTGCGTACTTAATGGCGATATCGGCATCTTTTTGTCCCATAGCCTCGATAGTATCAATCTGTAATTGATAGCGCTTAGCTTGGGTTGGGTACAACCAATCACTGGCAAATTTAAGTTCACTGGTCAGATTGTAACGGCTAGTCGTGCCTGGGTAACCCGCCACAAACACGCCATCACCGGCTTTTACGCCATCGGCATTGACCTTAAGGTAGCTCTTTGGTTGGTAAGGAATGTTATCGTCGCTATACGCGGCAGGTTTGCCATCTTTACCCACATAAGCCCGTAGGAAGGCAAAATCACCCGAATGGCGTGGATATTCATAGTTATCAATATCGCCACCATAGCCCCCAACACTTTCAGGTGGTGCGTAGACTAAGCGCACATCGCGGATCATCAATTGCTTGATTAAGTAGTATTCTAAGCCGTTATGGAAACTGCGCACATTACAACGATAGTTAGCATCGGCTTCACAGCTTTTGATGAGCGCTTTACTGTGATTTTGGATGTCTTCGTAACGACTTAGCGGGTCTTGGCTGAGGTCTTTATTGATTTGCGCGGTGACATTGGTCACTGCTTCTGTGATGTATAAACGTTCGTTAGGACCGGCAGAGGGTTCCTTGTCCATCGATGTTGCTAAAAAGCCTTGTTCTAGGTAGTTATGCTCTTGCTTAGTGTTATATTGTATCGCCTTGTAGGCACAATGGTGGTTTGTCACAACTAGCCCTTGGGGGGAGACAAAACTGGCGGTACAATAGCCCAGCCCAACCACGGCGTTCATTGGATAACTTGTCAGATCGGTCAGTTTTTCTGCCGGAATATCGATTCCGCGTTCACTGAGTTTGTCTGCAATTGAAGGCATTTGATAAGGTTGCCATTGTCCTTCGTCGGCAGTTGCTATGCCGGATGTCAGTACTAAGGCCGCAACCAATGCAATACGCATGTTCTTTCCTTATTGATTGTTAGAGTGTCCGTTGGAATGAAATAACAGGCGAGTGTAAACATCCTGTTTGCTTGACGCGGGTTTTATATCATATTTTGTTAAGTTGTTGGAAATCGGGAGCGTTAATGTCACAACAAGGTGCTTTTAAGCCTAAAAGTAAGCCAAGAGATTTGCAGCTTGATGGACTCAAGCTGCCACCGCATTCAATTGAGGCTGAACAATCGGTATTAGGCGGCTTGATGTTAGATGCCGAAGCGTGGGACAGGGTAGCTGAGGCTGTCGTAAAAGAGGATTTTTACTCTCGCTCACATAAGATGATCTTTTCTGCCATGCACAGATTGGTCGATTTAGGGCAACCGATCGATTTGATCACTGTTTCTGAACAGCTCGAAGTTGAGAATCAATTAGAAGATGCCGGCGGTTTTGCCTATTTAGGTGAGATTGCGAAAAATACCCCAAGTGCGGGTAACATTTTATCCTACGCCGAAATCGTCCGTGAACGCGCCGTAGTGCGTGACATGATCCGCGTCGCACATGAGATTGCCGATGCTGGCTATAACCCAGAAGGTCGGGACTCGGGTGAATTACTCGACCTTGCTGAGAGTAAAGTATTTAAGATCGCCGAGATGCGAACCAATGCTAATGAAGGTCCCGAAGGCATTAAAACCATTCTGGAAAAAACCGTCGATAAGATTGAGCAGCTTTATAACAACCCCCATAACGGTGTGACTGGAGTTTCGAGCGGCTTTAACGATTTGGATAAGATGACCGCTGGTTTCCAGTCTGGCGACTTGATTATCGTTGCGGCGCGTCCTTCTATGGGTAAAACCACCTTTGCGATGAACTTGTGCGAACAGGCCGCAATGAATGAAGATAAACCCGTACTTATCTTCAGTCTCGAGATGCCGTCAGAACAGATTATGATGCGTATGCTGGCCTCCTTGGGTCGTGTTGATCAAACCAAAATCCGTACTGGTCAGCTCGATGATGAAGATTGGGCGCGGGTTTCATCGACCATGGGGATCATGCTTGAGCAAGGCAAAATGTATATTGATGATGGTTCGGGATTAACCCCGACAGAAGTCCGTAGCCGCGCGCGTCGTATCGCCCGTGAGTACGGTGGTTTATCTATGATCATGATAGATTATCTGCAGTTAATGCAGGTGCCCGCCTTAAAAGATAACCGTACCTTAGAAATTTCTGAAATTTCACGCTCGCTGAAAGCATTAGCCAAAGAGTTGGAAATCCCGATTATTGCTCTGTCGCAGCTTAACCGCTCGCTCGAACAAAGGGCCGATAAACGTCCTGTTAACTCGGATTTACGTGAATCAGGCGCTATCGAGCAAGATGCGGATCTCATCATGTTTATTTATCGCGATGAAGTGTATAACAACGATTCTCAAGATAAAGGCACGGCAGAAATCATCATTGGTAAGCAACGTAACGGCCCCATTGGTCGGGTGCGGCTCACTTTCCAAGGGCAATTTTCGCGTTTCGATAATTATGCTGGGCCGCAGTTTGAAGAAGATTAATTGACGTTTAAAAACAGTCAGTTTGCGTTTGCAGAAGATGAGCTGTATTGATGTATTTTTTTATATCCGTGACTTTTTATTTCCTGAGTAAACAAGGTAAATTTTGAACCCTTTTCCCCGTGCAGAAATTAGCAGTAGTGCACTGCAAACCAATCTCGCTGCGTTGCGTCAACAGGCACCAGCGAGTCGTGTGATGGCCGTCGTTAAAGCGAACGGTTATGGTCATGGATTATTGAATGTCGCTAATTGTTTAGTCAGTGCCGATGGCTTTGGCCTAGCACGATTGGATGAGGCCTTAGAATTACGAGCGGGCGGCGTGACAGCGCGTTTGTTATTACTAGAAGGTTTTTTCCGCGCCACCGATCTCCCGTTACTCGTCGGGCATGATATTGACACTGTAGTGCACCACTGTTCTCAGCTTGAGATGTTAGAGCAAACTGTGTTGTCAAAACCCGTCACTGTCTGGCTTAAAGTGGATTCAGGCATGCATCGTTTAGGTTTTACGCCCGAACAATTTTCAACGGTTTACGCAAGGTTAATGGCCTGTCCCAATGTGGCAAAACCGATCCATTTGATGACACATTTTGCCTGTGCAGATGAGCCAGATAACACTTATACCTCAGTACAGATGGCGGCTTTTAATACGTTAACGGCAGGCTTGCCCGGATTTAGAACCTTAGCAAACTCTGCTGGTGCCTTGTATTGGCCTCAGAGCCAAGGCGATTGGATCCGTCCTGGTATTGCACTCTATGGCGTATCTCCTGTTACTGGTGATTGCGGTGCGAATCACGGGCTAGTTCCTGCGATGGAATTAGTATCACAGTTGATTGCGGTACGGGATCATAAAGCCAATCAGCCAGTCGGCTATGGTTGTTTCTGGACCGCGAAGCAAGATACCCGTTTAGGTGTCGTGGCGATTGGTTATGGTGATGGTTATCCTCGCAATGCACCGGAAGGCACACCCGTGTGGGTCAATGGTCGCCGCGTACCCATAGTCGGCCGTGTTTCTATGGACATGTTGACTGTTGACTTAGGTCAAGGTGCGCAAGATAAAGTTGGGGATAGTGCATTGCTGTGGGGTAAGGCATTACCCGTGGAGGAAGTCGCTGAACATATCGGCACTATCGCTTACGAATTAGTCACTAAGCTTACGCCAAGGGTTGCTGTTTGCTTAGCTTAACTCTGACAAATGGAATTATTCTGGGACACTTTTTAGCAAGAAAATGGTGATTAAACACCGTTTTCTTTTATGTAAAGTGTCAGGATGAATAATTGCCACTACACGAATGGTTACTGCAAATAACACTATGAATTATAGTTATTTGTTAGCGGGAGAAGTGTCGAACCTGTAGGGCTGAGATAAACAAAATAGTGGTTTGCAGTTCACCGTTGGCGACGCAATATATTTTAGACCTGAGGATGAAGCTGTGCTGAACTGGTGTTAGGCGGCAAAATAGACGATAAAAATACCTCAATTCAGTTTACGGTAAACCAGCCGTTCTGATCTTTGTTATCTGGCTTTAAATAAGCGAATGAAACATAAGATCCAGAGCGACAGGATAGTTAATGTATTTTGAGCTGACTGGCTTGGTGCATTTTAGCTATTAGTTTTCAAAACATATTTCAATATAAGCAGTACCATGCGGGCTTGTAAATGGCATGATAATCTTAGTGCCATTAGCTTTATGGGAAATAGTATGGCCTTTTCCTGATACGACCATAGGAGTGGCCATTTCAAATTCATAGCCTTTTTGACCCAAAAGATTTTTTGCGCCACCAGTCACCATATTCGTAATTTCGCCTACTAAGTCAGTCACTTCCTCGTTAATTTTACCCGGGTTTTCGCCCAGCATATTCTGCATTATCTGCAAAACAAGCTTTTGTTCGAAGGTAATCGACAGTGATCCTTTTGTTTGGGGTCCAACAAGACCTATTAGGCCGGATACATCACCCTTTGCTAAGTTATCTACTTTGATTTGGGGTTTGCCCGGCGTCAAATCCATGCTCGCCATCGTAGATATGACATTGAGCAAAGATTGGAGGAAAGGATTAATAAAATTAACGTTCATGCCTAAGTTTGTCCTCTTTTGAGCCTAAACCATGGAGTAATGGCATTGCTTAAGGCTATTAGAAAAGTTGCTTATCGACAGCAATCTTGATCACACTCTATCAGCTTAGATGAGACAGCTATAAATGTGAGGCTAATTTAAAGATATTCTTATCATTTATCTGAGTTATAGGCAGTTAAAGCTCCATATAACCGTGTCCTTTATTGTTTAGACCGTTTTGTATGATGGTTCATAAGTTTGCTTGGAAGACGCTTATCGTCAAATAGCGTTGTTTTACGTCTCATACATACAAAAAATGGCAATATATCGGCTGCATTAGCCCCATTCATAGTGGCTCATGAGTGCCGATGCTGCAAAGTTTTTTAGCCTTTTTATGGAGTAACTCGACTTTTATTTGCACTTGAACTTGTGAGAAGGCGTTGCTACTCAACTCTCTATCCCATCGCGTCTTACGTAATCCCATTTTATATGGCTATTTTCGGCATTGTGGAGTGCTATCAAAAAGGCGTCTTGGCCTTGAGTGTCTTAGCTGACTTTGTAAAAGTACGATGTTCGCTGTAAACTGTCTCACTTTTTGCTTCACCCTAACGACGCATTTGTAGTGTGTTGTTCAGTACGTGTTTGCGAGTCAATTACTGGGAACACCATCTTGAGCGCTCAATCTTATAATTTGGGATACCTCACAGGATACTTAGCAATTAGACCAATGCACAAATGTGTGAAAACCGCTTAATAGAATGTGAGAGTAATGATTCAATCTAAAATGAGTAAAACCCCAGTTATATCAACTATTCCAATTGATAGAACATTTTCCATTGCGCCCATGTTGGATTGGACTGATTTTATTGTTTTCAGCGGGCTGCAAGCGAGTATGGGAGCCATGTGGGGGCTTAGTGATTTGTTTTGTTATCAATGGGGCACCGTTAAATGATTGGGGCCCCGTTAGGTTTAGGTCAGTTAGATTTCAAATGTAGTTAAACAAATTTAGATTATAGGCTGAGCCAAGCGCATTTCTGTCCATCAACGTGTCTGTCTGAGCTCCGCTGGCACGAAAATGCCCCATTCCGTGTTATCGGGGCTACTGACAATTAACTCTACAAGCGGTAAGTAGACCAAATTTTAGTAATGCTACTGAGTTTCGAAAGGACTCTGACATTTATAATGTGTCTAATGGACTAGTTGTCCCCGCAAAATGTTTGCCAAGTACATGTGTATAGATTTGTGTGGTACTAACGTCATTGTGGCCCAGTAACTCTTGAACACTTCTTATATCACGACCAGCTTGAAGCAAATGGGTTGCGAAGCTATGCCTAAACGTATGGCAGGTGACGCGTTTATTCATTTGAATACTACGCACGGCATTCCCGAGCGCTTTACGAATAACACTTTGATGTAAATGATGCCTGCAAAGTGTTCCTGTATAAGGATTGATACAGGTTGTGCTAGAAGGGAAAATAAACATCCACCCGTGTTGTCTAAACGCATTGGGATACTTGCGTTCTAATGCATTTGGCAGAGATGGACCTATACCTTGAAGGTTGTCATCCTGTTGAGTCTTAATAGCCTTTTCAATATATGTAGTGAGCTTTTCTGCGCATCTATGGCTGAGGATGGTTTGCCTATCTTTATGTCCTTTACCGTCTCTAACGGTCAGCGAACCGCTCTCAATATCAATGTCTTGGATACGTAACCGGAGGCATTCTGACACTCTCAGTCCACTACCATAGAGCAGCTCAATGATTAGTCTGTCTCGTCCATGAAGTTGATTTAATATCGATGAGATCTCCAATGGGGATAACACTGTCGGTAAATGTCTCTGTTTAGTGGCATAGCAAAAACCTAAATCCCCAAGCTCATGGTGCAAATGTTTCTGATACAAATAGGCTAATGCATTAAGTGCAATTTTTTGTGTGTTGATTGCCACATTTCGTTGATTGGCAAGGAAGGTTAAAAATTGTGTGACTTCTTCCGTTCCCATTGTTTCTGGGTGACGCTTGTCGTGAAAGTTAATGAATGCTTTGATCCAATACAAATACGTTTTTTCCGTTCTAATACTGTAACCACGCATACGCATTTCTTCTTGAAGACCGCTTAGAAATGGGCTTTTTAGACTCATGATAACCCTCGCTCTTAAATACTGTTATTTTATACAGTATTATTTGAAATTCCCGGATATCAAGGAAAATAGTGAAAAAATTTTGCGCGTTTGTACGTGTGCTAATTCATATAATTAATTTATATCAATATGTTATGTGTTTGCGATTTGAGATAATAGGTTTGGAAAAACGCGCATGCGCGTTTTTCCAGATAGTATATTTGAAGAGAAGCTGATAAGTTATTTGCAATACAAGTAGTTAACTGTGCGCGTTTTCACTGGTCCAACGAGGTAAACGCGCATGCGCACTAATAAAATGTTAAGGCCTAATGAGAAATTTCCGTAATCTGTCTAAAAATGAAAATGAAGAACTTTCTAGAAAGTTTTCATTTCTGTTGAAGTACAACGAAGATTGTACCGCAGAGGATTTTAGCTGTGCAGCGGTAACTGTATTTGATCATTGGCTATATGAAACTGACTCTTTAAGTATTATTGCTGATGCAACTGATGATCAGATAAGAGCTTGGAACGGAATCATTAAAAGGTTTTTTACCCAGCTTGTTGAGTTGGAAAAACCGCTTAAATATAAGTACATTGGCCGCAATTCTAAGCAAAAGTTGCAGTTTTCGCGTTTTGTTGGCAGTGATGACTTAGGCTTATATGTTGCAAACCTGTTTGATGCTGTTTATGCAACCAATTTAGTATTTGTGCGCTTAGGTATTGAACTTTGGTTCGAGGACAACTGGACAATTCACTTTAAATATAAAAATCAGAAGGATTGTTTGGAAATGTTCGAGTTGATCGCTAGTCTAGGGCTGTATATTTTACCAGCCTATTCAGCAGAACATCTAAATAATTACAAGACTCTGGCAGCATATTTGCGTAGCCAGGACCTTAACAAGTTACTTCATCGGACTGCTAACGCAGCCGCTGAGTAAAGCGTTATGCATCAAGGGTGCTATGAGTAATTATCTAAGAATTGAGAGAATTCCTTATGAAGAGCCATATCACGTTCAGTTGGTATGGGATGTTTCAAATGGGAACATAAAATCTCGTTTTGAGTATTACGATAATGCCGATGCTCTAACAGAAATTGGCAAGAGATTAGCAACGTTTCCCCGACAAATTGGTGATATATTTCTGTATGAAATTGGCTCCGAGAAGCCAGAAGATAGGTTCGCGTATTATTTCCGGTTACAGGTGTTTACTACAAACTCGCGCGGTAGCTCTGCAATTCAAATCAGGTTTTGTAATAACCGAGATTTACCTTACCGAGAAGTCTTTGAGTTTTGCATTCAAACAGAGCCTGCTGCAATAAATCGCCTTAGCAAACTGTTCTTGGAGTTTGCAAA
This sequence comes from Shewanella sp. M16, assembly GCF_018224605.1. Taxonomy (NCBI): domain Bacteria; kingdom Pseudomonadati; phylum Pseudomonadota; class Gammaproteobacteria; order Alteromonadales; family Shewanellaceae; genus Shewanella; species Shewanella sp. M16. The sequence goes on from NZ_JAGTUL010000009.1 coordinate 162,445, forward strand.
ACTCGAACATGAGTATTTGGCTTGGTCTGACTCCGAATCATTTATAGGCTCTAAACATGAATATGCATAACAAGGCAAGTCAGCATCGCACCTTCGGTGCTGGACTCGCTAACGCTCGCCGCTGCTTGCGGCGTTAGGTCACTATGGATAGTATTGCTTCAGAATTCAGAAATTCGTGCCTAGACATTTTGAGCTTTTTATCGTCTCCGTCGAGACAGAGAGAATTTGCATCAAAAGTTGAATACATCGACTATAAAAGCGAATTTGTTTGTTGGTGGTTTGATGATTTAGTTATGGACTCCTTACCTCAAGGGCCTGGTTTAATATCTGAAAGCTTCACTGCGGATGAAAAATTAATCCTCTGGCAGTTTACAAAACTTTTTGAGCGAAATATTAATAGCGAGAATCAATCTATTGATGAGCTATTAAAAGACCCTAAATGGAATGTTGTTATGGTAGCAGCTCAAGAAGCACTAGCAAAAATTGGGTAAAGGCACCTAACAAGGCCATTAAAACGCGGACACAAAACAGCTGGCTTGTGCTCCTTCGTCGCCAAGTATAGCCAGCTATTTTGTGCCGTTTATGGCGGCGTTAAAAAGGAACTGGATCGTGCAATTTAAGCAATACGATGTGGTGAAAATTGTTGAGTTATTAAACCCAGCTAAAGCTTTAAAAGCTGAGTTTGACTTTCGTGCACCTAAAGTCGGAGACATAGCAACAATTGTTGAAGTATATTCAACGCCTTGTTTGGGTTATGAACTGGAATGCTCCAACAAAGAAGGAATCACTCAATGGCTGGTAACATTCGAACCATCAGAAATTAATATGTTACTTTTATAATTCGTGCTGAATTTCTTAGCGGTACTGCTTAAAAAGCACTGCCAAAAAATGCCAAAAATTTGCAATTTTTATTAAATTAATAATAGTTTTTTGTGGCAGCTTCGCTTTGTGCGGTCGGTTAATTTCTAATGGGTGCCAAAAGCCAATTTTTAACAAGTCGCTCAAGCACCGCACACTTCGTGTGCTGGACAGTTTTTAAGTCGCAGTTTTGTGGTTTTGCTGCGCAAAAGTATTCCACAAAACTACAACTTAAAAACTGCCGCTTAGCTCGGCGTTAGGGGGCACATGAGAGTCAACGGAATTGAGTACAACCTCGTGGTGACAAGTGCAAACGAATTTGAACATCTGAGTTTGGAATGCACGGATGATCAAGGCTTGATACTGGAAGCTGAATTGGTGAGTTATACCGATAAAAAAGCCAAAATTCACTTTCATAAAAGTCCTTTGCCTTACGAGTTGATCGAAGCATTTTTATATGAAGTAAAGCAAGAGCTTGAATTTGGTGGTAAAAAACGTGGCCCCTAACAAGGCGCTGTTGTCGCCACTGTCGTGGCTGGGACGGCTTACGCTTCGCTTTAGCCGCCCCAAAGCTTTGCGTTAGTAGTAAATGATCATCGAATCTAAATTAAAAGGAAGTGTAATGAAAATAAGTATTTTTTATTATTTTGCAGCAGCTTTTATCATGCTTTTAGGGTTAGCCTATAACGTTATAGAGCAAGAC